>CACXMH010000049.1 GCA_902768715.1 Fibrobacter succinogenes
CGGGACCTTGGCGGCAGGCCTGTTGTATCATTTCAAGGAAAATCTTTCGGCGGTAAACGGACCGCTCCGCCCGGGTATTGTCCACCGTTTGGACAAGGATACGCCGGGCCTTATGGTGGTGGCTAAAAACGATGCCGCCCACAGGCACTTGGCTCACCAGCTGGAAACCCGGACACTGCACCGTACTTATAACGCCCTGGTGTGGGGGCATGTCCGTGACCTGGAAGGAACCATCGACGCTCCCATCGGCAGGAACCCCAAGAACCGCCTGAAGATGGCGGTGGTCAAAGACGGCAAGCCCAGCCGTACCCACTATGTGGCAAAGAAGTTTTTTGCCTTCGCGACCCTTCTGGAGCTGCAGCTGGAATCGGGACGCACCCACCAGATTCGCGTACACAGCCGTTACATGGGCCATCCGGTAGTAGGCGACCCGCTGTATGACGGCCGCGACGGATGCCTGAACCGTGTGTCCCCCCTGATGAAGGACGTTGCGGCCAAGGTGCTGGAGATTGCTCCGGCCCAGCTTCTGCAGGCGGTGAAGATTGAACTGATTCACCCGACCACGGGCAAGAAGATGAAGTTCAAGGTACCCTTGGAAAAGCCTTTTGAGCAGGTGCTGAAACTCTTGAAGAAGGAATGTCCGGCAGACGCTCCGACCTTCGACGAAGACGAAGGGTTCCACGACTTTGATGCAGATATCCGCTTTGACGAAGGATACGAAGAAGAAGTTGACGAAGAATCGCTGGACAAGTTCGACGAATGCGTTTTTCCGGAACTGAAGGAAAGAAAGACCCGCGCCCAGCGTCATGCCGAAAAGGCGGCGACGGCTGCTCACCGCAGGGCCAAGGCCGCCGAACGCAAGCGTATCAAGCAGGAGAAGGCCGCCCGTAGGCGTGGAATCGCTCCCGAGGATTTTGTAGAACCTGGATACGAGCCCACCATCGATCCGGATTTACTGTAATTGCTAATTTTAAAGTCAAACAAAGGATAAAACATGCGTGATCAATTCGAAAGCCCGCTTATCAAGCGTTACGCCAGCAAGGAAATGAGTTTCATCTTCAGCCCGCAGTACAAGTTCCAGACTTGGCGGAGGCTCTGGATTTACCTCGCCGAATCCGAAATGGAGCTCGGCCTCCCGATTACGCAGGAGCAGGTGGACGAACTGAAGGCCCACGAGAAGGACATCAACTTCGAAGTCGCCGAAGAAGAAGAAAAGCGCCGCCGTCACGACGTGATGAGCCACGTCTATGCATACGGCGTGCAGTGCCCGAAGGCCAAGGGCATCATCCACCTCGGTGCAACGTCTGCATTCGTGGGCGACAACACCGACCTTATCCAGATGCAGCAGGCTATGATCCTCGTCCGCAAGCGCCTTTGCCGCGTGATGGACAAACTTTCCAAGTTTGCGATGGAATACAAGGACATGGCTCAGCTCGGTGCAACGCACTTCCAGGCCGCCCAGCTCACGACCGTGGGTAAGCGCGCTTGCCTCTGGCTCCAGGACATGCTCATCGACCTCGAAGAATTGAACTTCCTCATCGAAGTGCTTCCGTTCCGCGGCGTGAAGGGCACGACCGGTACGCAGGCCAGCTTCATGGACCTGTTCAACGGCGACGAAGAAAAGATTATGGAACTGGACCGCCGCGTGACCGCCAAGGCGGGCTTCAAGCGCGTGCTCACCATCACCGGCCAGACTTACACCCGCAAGTGGGACAACCGCGTGAACCAGGTACTCAGCTCCATCGCTCAGAGCTTGCACAAGTTCGCCACCGACATGCGCCTCATGCAGGGTGTGAAGGAAGTGGAAGAACCCTTCGAAAAGACCCAGATCGGCTCCAGCGCCATGGCTTACAAGCGTAACCCCATGAGGAGCGAACGCATCTGCTCCCTCGCTCGTTTCGTGATGGCCCAGGTGAACAGCACCGCTTTCACGCAGGCGACACAGTGGTTCGAACGCACGCTCGACGATAGCGCCAACAAGCGCCTCGCCATTCCGGAAGCGTTCCTCGCCATGGATGCCATGCTCATCATCGCCGAGAACGTCACCAACGGCCTCGTGGTTTATCCGAAGGTCATCGAAAAGCGCATCATGGCAGAACTCCCGTTCATGGCTACCGAAAACATCATCATGGAAGGTGTGAAGAACGGCGGCGACCGTCAGGAACTCCACGAAGAAATTCGCGTGATGAGCATGGAAGCGGGCAAGGTCGTGAAGGAACAGGGCAAGGACAATGACTTGCTCGAACGCGTCCTCAAGAACGAGAAGTTCCAGAAGCTCGGCATTACCGAAGAAAAACTCAAGGAAATCCTCGACCTCCGCAAGTTTGTGGGCCGCGCTCCTGGTCAGGTCGTGAAGTTCGTGACCGAAGAAGTCCGCCCGGCTATCGAAGCTGTAAAGGACTGGGCGAACATTGATGCGGGTGAGTTGAAGGTGTAGCACTAAGCCAAATTACTCGTAAGCGTTTAATTGCTGATTTTTAGTTTCGCTTTAGACAAGTTCTAAAGCGATTTTGTTTGGCTTGTTTCTAGGCGAATTTTTGTTATGACGCAACTTATAAAGGATGATTTAGTTGTTGCGATTAGCAATAGCGCCGATGTAACAATTCAGCGAGATGCCACCATGGCTGGTCTTGATGATCTTTGTGCTTGGCAAGCCAAAGGCGGCACAGTTCTTTAGAAGGTTGTCGCTGCAGGTGCCCTTGGGCGCAAGGATGGCAATGACCAAAGGGCGCCCAATTCCCTGTGCAAGTTCCGAAAGTTTCTTGCCTATGCGGGTGTAAAGTTTTGGCGCGTCTGCGTCCAGACGTTTTCCGTAGGGCGGGTTCAGCACGATGATTACTCTGGCGTTGCTGCCGCCGGTAGAGATGTCGCATCCGATGTTTGAAATTTCTTCGGGCGTATAGCTGAAAAAGTCCTTCTGCTGCGGGACGATGGGAGCGGGTTCGATTTTTGCGAGGGGGCTGCACTCTACGTTATGCCTAATGATTTCAACGGCCCGCTCCGAAATGTCGCTGGTGAGAATTTTGATTATTGATGAATCGTGATTTTGGACTGGATCCTTCGCGGCTTCGACGCTCTGGATGACGCGGGTCAGGTAGTTCCACGAAGCCTCTTTGAAAGCGGGCTGATGCTTGAGGGCAAAGTCACGGCATTTTCCGGGAATGAGTCCGCTTGCCATGTAGGCGGCTTCCAGGCTGAAGGTGCCACTGCCTGCCATAGGGTCGATAAGCGTAATCCTAGGAAAACTTTTTGTGTCATCCTGAGCGGAGTGCGTAGCACGAAGTCGAAGGATCTCAAAAGCTTCAAAAAGCATAGCAGCGGCGATGGTCTCTTTGAGGGGGGCGTCGTTGACAAAACGCTGGTGGCCCCGCTTGTAGAGCTCTTCTCCGGCCAGGTCCAGGGAGACTGTGCATCGGTCGTCGATGAGAGTGACAAAAAGGTTTTGCGACGATGGGGTACGAGGTCGGGCTTCGCCCTTTGAGGTCGCTTCGCTTTGAGGTATGAGCGATTGAGTGAGGGCGCTTTGGATCCGTTCTGCCACTGCATCGCTGTGGTAGAGCCTGGAGTGCTTGCAGGTGACATGTATGGAAATGGGAGTCGCGCATTCGTCTGAATGGATCCTATCGCCTTCGGCTCCAGGATGACACGGGAGGTAAAGTTCCCAGGGGATTTTAGCGGCCTTCTTTTCTAGCTCGCGGAAGTTTTCGGCCTTGAAGGAGGCAATGTCCATAAGCACGCGGTTGGCGATGCGGCTGTGGGCCACGGCTTTCCAGGCTTCGGTCAGTTTGGCCTCGAAGGTGACTTTACCGTCGGCGGTTTCGAAGGTGTCGTCTTTGGAGGCGACCCCGATTTGTCGCAGCTCTTGGACCAGGGTCGCCTCGAAGCCAAGGGGCACGACAGCGGTGAAACGGTGGAGTTTCCCGTGGACTTGCCGCTTGATGCGCTTTTCGAGGTTTTCTAGCATGGTGTTAGAAGAACCTTTTGAAAAAGGAAATTGGCCTGAAAAGCGCTGTCACCAGCAGGGAAATGGCAAAAACGGCCGCCGCCACGACAGGAACTACGACGATGGGGTGTGGCGTGAGGAGCGACAGCTCGAGTCCGTAGAAAAGCTTGATGAAAAGCGGGTGGATCAGGTACACGCCCAGCATGCAGGCCGAAACGAAGGTGAGGCGGCGGTTTGTGGTTAGCACGCCCCGGTACCGTTCACAGAAAAAGCAGAAAATGGCGGCGGCGATTAGGAAGGTAGTTGGCTGGAAATTGCCCAAAAAATATTCGTTGGGCTTGGAGCGGTCGATAGAAAAGTAGGTGGAGGAGATGAAGGCGAATGCCCAGGAGGCAATGGCCGAGAGGTACAGGATTTTTCGGGCCAGGGGTTTCAGGCCGTAGTGGGAAATGTAGAATCCGGTGAGGTAGAAGCCTGCGAAGGTGGTGCATCCCTGGATGCGGATGTTCTTGTAGAGCGTAAAGTCGGCCAGGCGTTCCAGCAGGTGGTTCACCATAGGGAGCACCAGCCCGAAGCAGAAGAAGATGCCGATGACGTAGAGGACCATCCGGTGGCTTGCGTGTTCGGTAAAGACCCGCATGGCGGGCGTTAGCACGTAGAGCCCCGCGATGGTGTAGAGAAACCACAGGTGGGTGGGCGGCTTGGTGAAAAGCAGGAAGGGCGTGGCGAAGATGTCCTTGAAAGATCCGCCGGCGACGAGGGTGTTGACCGTTCCGTAGATGACGACCCAGAATACCAGCAAAAGCAAGATGCGGGTGAGGTTCTTGCCGAGGATTTTCTCCGGCGGGTGGGCGTATCGGGGCGAAAGCATGAACGCCCCGCTAATCATGATGAACACGCCCACGCCGAAGCGGGCGATGCTGTTGTAAAAGTTCAGGGTAATCCACTCGTCGGTACGCACGGGAATGTTGTACCAGGCGGAAGTGACCGTATGCTGGAACACCACGGAAAACGCCGCGATGATTCTAAGGACTTCGGCGTAGAGTTCCCTAGGCTTTGCGGGAGTCGTTTCCATGCCTTTTAGAGCGTCGCCTGGAACTGGTGGAACTTTTCCAGCAGCTCGGCGTAGGTCTTGGTGGCCTCCAGCTGTGGGAACTGGGCCACGATGGAGTCAGGCGCGCAGAAGAAGCAGCCCTTGTCGGCCTGCAGGAGCATGCCCGTGTCGTTGAAGGAATCTCCCGAGGCGAACACCTTGAAGTTCAGGTCTTGCAGGTGCTTTACCACCTTGGTCTTCTGGTCGGTAAGGCGCAAGTGGTAGCCCACGATGCGGTCGTTTTGTACTTCCAGGTTATGGCAGAAGATGGTGGGGAATCCCAGGTTCTTCATGATGGGGTAGGCGAATTCCTGGAAAGTGTCCGAAAGGATGATCACTTGGGTTTCGTCCCGGAGCTGGTCCATGAATGCGCGGGCGCCGTCCAGCAGGCCCAGGTTCGCAATGACGCTCTGGATGTCCGAAAGCTTGATGCCTTCGCGGTCGAGAATCTTGATGCGGCCCTTCATGAGCTCGTCGTAGTTGGGAATGTCGCGGGTGGTCAGGCGCAGGTCAGCGACGCCCGTCTTTTCGGCGACGGCAATCCAGATTTCGGGGGCGAGGACTCCTTCCAGGTCCAGGGTAACGACACATTGCTTGGTGAACATGGTTTCTAATTAGGTTGTAGGTTTTAGGTTGTAGGTTTTAGGTGGCGGTATCACGTGCTGACGCACGTAGGCATAGGGTGGCGAAGCCACGATTATAAATCCTAATACCTAACACCTGTTACCTATTACCTCTCTCGTTTATAATCTCTCTCAAATCTTCAATCGTAATCTGGTACGGGGTGCGGCAGAAGTCGCAGATGACTTCCAGGTCCTTGCCTTCTTTTTCCAGGTCCAGCAGGTCCTGGAGCGGGAGGGTGGCAAGGGTCGCCACGGTGCGTTCGTGGCTGCAGGGGCAGTAGGCCTTGGGGTCGATTTCCTTTACGATGTCGATTTCGTAGGGGCCCCGCAACTGGTCCAGAAGTTCGTCCAGGTCGAATCCTTCGGGGGTGTTCATGTCGCAGAACTTGGGCAGGTTCTGCACGATGACCTCTATCAGGTTGATGTCCTTGTCTTCCAGGTCCGGGAACGCCTCGATGTAGAAACCGGCGGCATAGTCCAGCTTGCTGGGGTCTTCTTTATTGAAGGCTGCCTCGATGCCTACGGCGGAGCGGATCTGTTCGGACTGCAACAGGTAGGTGGCCAGGTTCTGGCCCATGGATACCGACGGTGCCTCGATAATGCTTTCGTGGACCCGCTTTCCCAGCTCGTTGAGCTTTACGACACGAACGCTCTGGGGAATCAGGGCGGGCTCGTTGCCGCCTACCGCTATAAGTTCCGGCTGCGGAATCATGGCGCGTACCAGGCCCTGGGGCGTGGAGTCCGACTGTACCAGCGTGATTTCGCCACCGAAACGCGTAGTCAGCGAGACGGTGCCCGGGAACTTCAGCGAGGCACTCAAGAAGATGCTTGCGATGGAGTTCTCGGCCAAAAGCTTGAGGGCGAATCCCTGTGCGTTGTGCTTCTTGCCGATTTCGTTCATCGTCGCGGTCAAGTCGACGACAATCAGGCGGAAGGGCGTTTTTTTGCCCGTGGCGCGGATAATGCGGTCCTTGAAATTCATGGCACAAAGATAGAAATGTAGTTGTGCCCTATGGACTGGTTAATAGTTACTAGTTACTAGAAATGCATAAAACGGGAATGTTTTCGAAGGTCCTGGAAGGTGTTTTTGGTAAATAAGGGGGAGGTCTCCCCCTCGCTTCAGCCACGGCTTCCGCTACCCCCTCTCCTAAGGGGTTCCACCCCCTAAGACCCCCGAGAAAAATTCTGTTCGGAATAGCGAGATTATGGAAATCTCGCACTTTATTGTTGGAAAAGCGAGATTAGACAAAGCCTTCATTACATTCAGGCTTTGCCCTACGGGTTAAGCCTTCGGCTAGGATGTCATCCCCGCCCATTCGACAGGCTCAGGGCAGGCTCCGGCGGGGATCCGCTTGCTGCTCGGAATAGCGAAATAAGGAAATCTCGCTTTTCCTTATCGGAATAGCGAGATTGGACAAGAACTTCGCCATGCTTCAGTTCTTGCCCTTCGGGTTAAGCCTACGGTAGAATAGCGAGATTGCTGAAACGGTCATTTCATTCCCGTTTCACCCTCCGGGCTTGCCGTGCTTTGCACGGTCAAGGCCTCCCGCGTTGCGTTTCACTTCGTTCCGCTCCGTGGTAGTCGAACTCACTTCGTGAGTTCTTATCTCGCGCAACATTCCGATACGAAAAAGGCACCCGCAGGGGGTGCCTTTTTCGTATCGGAATAGCGAGATTCGAACTCACGACCTCTTGCTCCCGAAGCAAGCGCTCTACCAGGCTGAGCTATATTCCGGTTTGGTGGCTCAAAGATAGTTAAAAAAGACGAAAAATTAAAGGTCAAATGCAAATTTTTTAGCGAGATGAGACAAAAACCTAACTTTGTTACGGTTTTTGCCCTACGGGTTAAGCCTTTGGCTTAATCTCTGAATCGGCTGTATTCACTTCGTTCCGCTCCGCGGTAGTCGAACTCACGACCTCTTGCTCCCGAACAAGCGCTCTACCAGGCTGAGTTTATACCGTGTTAAAGGGCTAATGCGGTTATTTTTTCGTTTTTGGGGCGGGTTTCCCGATTTTCAGGATGCTGGAACCGGCATTTTCGATTTCGGTGCGGTAGAACACCACCCGGTTTCGCCATTCGGAGCGGACCTTGCGGTCGATAATCTTCTTGACGTTGCCGTAGGCGGGGTTCCCGCCCCCGTGGATGACCCGGAGCACGCTGAGTCCTGCGATGGACATTTGGGACATGCGGCGTTCCACCGCCTCCGCCGCCTCGTCGGCGGTCATACCGTGGAGGTCTATCTCGTCTTCGGGTAGCGGTGTGCCCCAGGAGGCAGGATTCCGGACCTTTTTCCCCTTGAAATGGCGACGATTTTCGGTTGGTGAGCCTGTCGAACCATCTGCCTCCAGGGCCTTGTCCTTGTCTTCCATGTGGTGGTTCTTGACCCACTCCAGCTGGAAAAGTTCTTCTTCGTTGAAAGCCATTTTATACCTTGAAGTTCTTGTGGTAGTTCCAGGTCCACTGCTCGGGGTGGTCCTCGATCCAGCGTTCCACGTCGGCGGCTATGGAGCTGACCAGCTCCGCCTCGCCTTCGGGGGTGGCGGCCATCTTGGGCGGGTAGTAGTGCTCGAACCGGATGACATGCTCCCGGACTTTTTTGCCCTGCTTGACAACCGTTTTGCTGTAGGTGCGGAAGGTGACGATGCTTGCCCCCATCTGGTTTACCTTGACAGGGAGCCGCAAATAAAGGGTGTTCTTTTTCCCGAAAAGGGAGACGGTATTGCCCTTGGTGTTGCGGCCCTGGTCCACCACCATGGCAAGGATTCCCCGGGTCTTGAACAGGTTGCGGACAAGGCTCTGGAGCTTGTCGGGGTGGTATTCGGTAAGGTTCGGGTCGCTGCGCAGGTCTTCTAGGCACTTGCGCATGGCGGCATCCCCCGCAGAGTCGGTAATGAGGTGTACCGGCTTGCCGTAGCGGCAGAGAATCCGGTGCATGTTCTCGAAGGCGCCCTGGTGGATGCTCATGCCCACCACGGTTCCCTCCTTGGCGGCATCTTGCATGATAAATTCGTTCTCGAATCGGACCCGTGCTGTGGCAGAGGGAATCCGGGCCAGCAGTCGGTAGCTGTCGATGCCATTCCAGTAGATGCTTTCGAACACGTCTTTGGGCGTGACCTTGCGCTTGCGTGTGGCGTTCTTTCCGTAGAAACCCGTTTCTTGCAGAAGCCGTTCCACGCGGCCGTAGGCCCGCTTGGTATGGAGCGCCTTGTAGATAGGGAACGTAATCTTGAACAGCATCGTAAAGAAGGCGTCCGGCAACCGCAGCAGAACGAACAGGATTATCTTGTATGTAGTGACCTTGAGACGGAACATTTTTTAGGGGTTAGGGACTAGAATCTAGGATCTAGGCATCAAACTCTAGAATGTTACGACCGAATTCACGGACAAACAGTCGGCGGGAAAGTCCTTCGCCGGCGTAGCTGATGGTAGGCGAGATTTCGTAGAGCTTGTCTTCCTTGACTTCGACGTGGGCCTTTTTCAGCCATTCTTTGTGGAGGCGTCCGATCATGTTGCGGGCGGTCTTTGGCGAATCGTTTCCGTCGGCGTTCTTGACGGGGCTAAATTCCTCTTCGCGGATAACGCCGAAGGGCAGCATGGACCCCAACTGCGGGAAGGCGTCGAACAGGAACTGCTCGAACTTCCAACATTTTTCGATGCCGCAAACGGTCTTGCGGGCGGTATGCCACGGGAGCCTGCTGGTCTGCAGCTTGCGGAGCCCTGCAAGCTTGAACAGGTGTATGGCGATGTTCCCGCCGTCGAAGGTGAGGCTGCCGTCGGCGTTGGTCATGTCACGGTAGTTCTCGGGAAGGTCGCTGTATTCCACCACGCCGGGCTTGCCGTTCTGCAGGGCGAATATGCCCACCTTTTCATTGGGACCTGCCTTGGGGACCACCTTGGAGGCGGACATGCTCCGGCCTTCGCTGGCGAGAGCCCCGATGAATGCCGGATCGCAGATGCGGCACAGCGCATTATCTACGCTGTAGAGGAACACGTATTGCACGCCTTTTTCGGCGAGCCAGGCCAGAGTGCCGCTCTGTGCCAGTGCACGGAAGCAGCCACCGTTTCCGTCGGGCACCAGGGCCAGGCGGTTGTTCTCATCCACGACCGCTTTCCCGTTCGGGTCAAGGGCGCAGATGGTGCCTTGCTCAAAGAAGCGGATGTTGTCCCGGTCCATGCCGAAGAACTTGTGCTCGGTAAAGAAGTTGACGGTGGCCTCGTGGTTCAGGGGGCTGGTCATGATGCACCAGGGAATGGTGTGGCCCACCTGTGCGGCCAAATTTTGAAGGCGTTCCGCCTGCAGCTGGAACAAACTCTTGTGGCTGGGGAGGCCGATGTCGAACATGCCCTTGGGTCCATCGAACCCCAGGCGGGAACCCTGTCCGCCCGCCACCAGGAAGGCGGCTACCTGTCCTTTCTGGAGCAGGATTTCTCCGGTTTCTTTCCAGAAGTCGTAGCGCAGGTCGTCGGCGGCAATCTTGAAGGGCATGGGCTTGAGGTCGGCGGAAACGTTGTCTGCCAGGGTGGCGGCGGACTTCTCGGCGTAAAGGGCTTTCAGTTCTTCCCAGTCTTGGGATAAAACATCTCGCTCCAGAAGTTCGCGGGCCTCGCCGCTCAAGGATTCGAGGCGGGCGGCCAACTCTTGCTGACCCGCTGCGTTCAACTTGCTGACTATGTCGTTCATTTGAGACTCTTGAAATTTTTGAATTTTAAATTCTGGTTCCGGGGTTTTAGGGGCAAAGCCCCTAGGAGAGGGGGTAGGCAAAGACTTGCCCTGGATTCTTCGACTCCACTTCGTTTCGCTCAGAATGACACATTGTTTGTTTCAGAGTGACAGAAGGGGCAAGGCTTTGACGAGGGGGATGCTTCCCCCTACCTAATTCCAAAAAACACGACCATGCTGAAGATGAGGGCGAAGATGCTCACCAGGTGCATGCGCCACACGATCTTGGAGTTCATCAGGGGCTTACTCGGGAACTTGCCGTCCCATTTCTTTTGGTAGTGGTGGTGCAGCGGCGCACAGAGGAACAGGCGCTTGCCGGTGCCGGTGGTCTTGCGGGTGAACTTGAACCAGAGTATTTGGAGCAGCACGGAGCAGGCTTCGGCGATGATGATGATGCACACGATGGGCAGGAATAGTCCCGCTTGCACCAAGATGAACATGATGCCGATGGCGGCGCCAAAGCCTACGGAGCCCGCGTCACCCATGTAGATTTCGGCGGGAGGGCTGTTGAACCACAGGTAGGCAAGCAGGGCGCCTGCAATGGCGGTGGCGATGGGGAACAGTTCGTCGCAGCCCGGCAGGTAGGGCACGCTCAGGTACTGGCTGAAGATGAAGTTTCCGCTCACGTAGGCCACGAGACCCACGAACACCATGCTGGTGAGGATCGGCACGGACACGAGGCTGTCCAGGCCGTCGGTGAAGTTGGTTCCGTTGGCGCTGGCCGCGATGACAAATGTCATGAAGGCGACGAAAATCCAGTTGGGCAGGTGCAGCTGGAATACGTCGATGGGGAGGAAGGGAATGGTCAGGTCGCCCTTGAGTTCGGGAATGAACTTGTAGCAGAAGATGGCCACAACGAGGCTAAAGAGGAAGTAGAGGAACAGGCGGAGGCTGCTGGAGATGCCGTCGGCCTTGTCCATGTAGTCGGCGGCCTTGAGCTTGCCCAGCTTGATGAGTCGCTTGGCCTTGACTTTGGCGATGTCGTCGATGGCGCCCACGGCGGAAAATGCCGCCAAAATGACCAGGGTGGAAATGCTGTAGCCGTTCATCTTGCAGACCAGGAGCGAGACGACCTCGACGACGATTACCAGAAGGAGGCCGCCCATGATGGGAGGGCTCTTGGCTCCGTCCTTGTCAAAATCGGAGGTGGCGTCAAGGCGCTGGAGCTTGCGGATATAGACCGGCATGAGACACATGACTAAAACGATGGAGAGCATGGCGGCCACGCCTGCACGGAACAGACGGCCGTCGAAAAGGTCAATGCTGGTAATGTGATAGAGCCAATGGCAGAGCATAGTAGTTGATAGTGGCTAGGATCTAGGAACTAGGGGTTAGAGTCGAAAAGGTTTGATTTGTCATGTCCGCGAAGGCGGACATCTCCCTTATGTTGAATCGTCAGACAAGAGAAAAATAAAATAATGTAGTGGCGTTGGCTTGGGTTATCTAAAATTTCTACATTATAGATCATGAGCGAACTGCATATCAACTGCCCCCATTGCGGGTCTTCTTTCCAGGTCATGGTGAAGGGCGAGCCCTCCAGCATGATGGTGTTTTCTTGCGTCAGGTGCAAGACCCCGCTGATGTACTACGGGGGAGAAACTGCCGAGCTGGACAGGGACGAGTTTGCAGGACTTCGCAAGCGGCTTTCCAAGGTGCTGGACGTGGTGGTGAGTAACGACGCCTCGGTGAAGGAGGTGGCGGATTCGCTGCGCCGTATGGTGGATGCGTCCAATGCCCTGGCGGAGGAGCGTGTCGGTCAGTCCGGTGCAGGCGAAAATAGCGCTGCCGATGCCGGCGGTGCCGCTGCTGGTGGCGCTAGTCACGGGGATGCCCGCAGGGCCGTGGCCATTACGGACGAGGCTCTGGAAAAGTTGCAGAAAGACCTTGCCGAGATGGACGCCGAAAAGTTCCTGGAAAGCTTGTAGCCCAAGTCCACTTATCGCTGTTTTTTATGCTTGAATTTTTCATTGCCGCCATCGTTGTCGCCCTCGCTCCCGGGCCGGATAATTTGTTTGTGCTGGCCCAGAGCGCTACTCACGGAGCCAAGGCAGGCTTTTGCATTATTTGCGGGCTGTGTACGGGGATAATGGTGCAGACGGGACTTTTGGTGGTGGGCGTGTCCGCCCTGATTGCCGCCAGTCCTATGGCGTTTTTCGTGATCCAGTGCATGGGCGCTGCCTACCTGGTGTATCTGGCCTACAAGAGCTTTCAGGTGCGGGCGGGAGTGGTTATTAGTTCGGAATTCGGAGTTCGGAGTTCGGAATTAGATAAATCGCAATCGTTGTCGGCCCGCAGGCTCTACTTGCGGGGCATTATCATGAACCTCACGAACCCGAAGGCGATACTTTTCGCGCTGTCGTTTATCCCGCCTGCGGTAAAAATGGACAGCCCCTTGAGCCCGTCGGTCCAGATGGTGATTCTCGGGTCGGAATTCGTGGTAGCGACCTTCATCGTGTTCGGAACTGTTGCGCTTCTGGCGGGTGCGGTCAAGAAGTTCATGCTGAACAGCCCCAAGGCGAACCGCAACCTGAACTGGTTCTCCGGTGCGGTATTCCTGTTCATGGCCGTCGCGCTGTTTGCGCTGTAGCCGTTGTTGTTTTTAATCGCCCAGCAGGTGGAAATTCAAGTACAGGGTGTAGGCGTGGATCCTGCGGGACATGGGTTCGGCGATTTCAGAGGAATAGGCGGCCATCTTGAGATAGGTGTCTAGACGGTAGCCGACATCCATCCGGCTTAGCAACCTGTATTCAAGGGCAGTCTTGTTGCTAAGCAGAAAGTCCCAGCCGTTTACGCCATAATCGGGCGTGGTTCCTTCGATGGTTCTCATGGCGACGAGGGCTGTCTTGCTGAAGAATCTCCATTTTTTCTTGTAAAGGGTTTCCAGGGTGAGGCTGTATTTTACGCCGGAATTGTACTGGTAATTGTCCTTGTCCGGGTGGTAGTCGGGATTGAATTCCTTGATGATGTCGTCGTAACCCATGTCGGCAGAACCGAGCATAATCCAGTAGAGTTGGTTGATGACGCGGAAACGAACGTTGGGGGTGAGCCAAAGCGCGATATCCATTGCGCCGCCCAAAGACAGGGTACTGACGGTCGCGAAATCTCCGTAAAAGGTATCGTAGTCAAGGTTGATGGAAAAGTCCAGCCAGTGGCCCCGCCCGTGGATGCCCCGGTTGATGAGTTTTCCCATGACATCCAGCTGTAACACGGCTCCTTCGAAGCCGCCTTCGCTCATGAATTCGGCCTGAAAATAATCAAAGGGGCGCTTTACTCTTGAGTATGGTTTCCCGTATTCTAGGGATATGTCAAGGATGCCGTGACGGTCGTTCCATTTGGCGTCAACCTCATCGGAATTCTTGCCTCCCATGCGATAGACGGAGCCGAATCGGGACCCCATGCCTGTGGCGATGGCAAGTTCAATGGGAACCCAGCCTGTGTAAAAGTCCCGGTTGCCGAAAGCCTTCCGTTGAACATAGCCGGCAGGCTCAAGCACGAATGCGGCTAGCTGCCTGTACCAGGGGGCGCCGGGCCTGTTGTAGGCTGCACGCGAAAGCCTGTAAAGGGCTTCGCCAAATACGGAGCCCGCAATGGATGTAGAAATAAGGTCGTTGGGAGCGGGTTTTTCCGTTTCGCAGAACATTTCCCAGGTGGAACTGCCGAGAGCGGCAAACAGTAGGCTTGAGTAGAACCCATAGCCACCGCCTCTTGCGGCGGCATAGTACATGGAACCTTGGTAGGGGTGTCCGTAAAAGTTGATGGCCCAGTGGTTGTGATCCCATTTCCAGCCTTCGTGGAAGTTTCTTTTCCAGTAACTAGGTCCGGTGTGGGAGTAGTTCTTGTCAAGAACGAAATAATCAAATGACCATACGAGTGCGTTTTGGCTTAGAACTTCTGCAGATACGATTAGTGGGTTTACGTGGGTGCCGTAAAGGCTGTCCTTAGGCACGGCAAGGGTGTCTTTTTCCCGTTCCGTAATAACGGAATCGCCCAATACGGCGGTGCGCAGAATCTTTACCTCTTCGATACTGAAAACAGCATTTTCGTCTCTCAATTTTTCACGGAGGGTGTCGGGAATTGCCGCGATTTTTACCGAGTCGGTCTGCTGTGCGAATAGGGCTCCGCTAAAAGCGAGAACCGTTGTGGCAATTTTTGAGAGGCGCTGGAAAAGCATTCTTAATATTTAAAAAAGAGTGGACTTTGTTTCAAGATAGACGACTCGGTTTTTCGACAAAGCGATTTTTTGCCAAGACGAAAAAAAAGGACTTGCTCCGGAGAACAAATCCTTTGTTAATAAACGATGTCTTGTCCATTTTTTCGTCGCTTGCTCGGAGCGAGGTTTGTCAGTGGAACGGACTACTTGTTCAAACGCTCCGTTGCGGCGGCAACGGAGAGCAGGTCCGCTTCCATGAAGGGCTTGCCGATCCACTGGAGACCTACAGGCAATCCGCCTGCCATTCCGCAGGGGACTGTTACGCCCGGAAGCCCTGCAAGGTTCAGGCTTACGGTGTAGATGTCGCTGAGGTACACGGCCATGGGGTCGAACTCGTTCATGCCGCACTTGAGCGGAAGCCCAGGCATGGCGGGGCTTGCAATCACGTCGCAGCTTTCGAATGCCTTGTTGAAGTCGTCGGTAATGAGCCGGCGGACCTTCTGGGCCTGCACGTAGTAGGCGTCGTAGAAGCCTGCGCTGAGCACGTAGCTGCCCAGCAGAATGCGGCGCTGGACTTCTTTGCCGAAACCTTCGCTGCGGGACTTGGCGTAAAGGTCGAACAGCTTGCGGGCTTCTTTGCTGCGGTAGCCGTAGCGCACGCCGTCGTAACGGGAGAGGTTAGAACTGGCCTCGGCGGTGGCGATGATGTAGTAGCTGGACACGGCGTAGCTGATATGGGGAAGGCTCACTTCCTTGAGGGTGGCGCCTTCGGCTTCCATCTTCTTGAGCATGCCTTCGATGGCGGCTTTGCAGTCCTTGTCCAGGCCTTCGCCGAAGTATTCCTTCGGAACACCGATGACCTTGCCCTTGATGCCTGCGTCAAGCTTTGCGCCGAAATCTTCGGTAGGCCTTGCGCTGGTGGTGTTGTCGTGAGGGTCGATTCCGCAGATGGCCGAAAGCAGTGTTGCGCAGTCGGCGACAGTGGCACCGAAGGGGCCGATCTGGTCCAGGCTGCTGGCGTAAGCCAAAAGTCCATAGCGGGACACGCGGCCGTAGGTGGGCTTTAAGCCCACCACCCCTGTGCAGGCGGCAGGCTGACGGATAGATCCACCGGTATCGGAGCCCAGAGCACAGGGGACCGTGCCCGAGGCCACGGCTACGGCCGAGCCTCCGGAGGATCCTCCCGGTACGCGAGAACTGTCCAGCGGGTTCTTCACAGGACCGAAGTAAGAGGTCTCGTTGCTGGAGCCCATGGCGAATTCGTCCATGTTGGTCTTGCCCACGATGACGGCACCTGCCGCTTCCAGCTTTTCGATGGCGGTGGCGGTGTAGGGGGCTACAAAGTTTTCGAGAATCTTGGAGGCAGCCGTAGTGCGGGTGCCTTCGATGCACATGTTGTCCTTCACGGCTACGGGAATCCCGTCCAGCGCACCCAGGGTTTTGCCTTCGGCGCGGCGCTTGTCGCTTTCCTTGGCCCGGGCCAGCGCCCGTTCGTTAAGAACAGAAATATAGGCGTTCAAGTCCTTGGTAGCGTCAATCTTGCTGAGAGCGGACTGCACCAGCCCTTCGGCTGTCGTCTTCCCGCTTTTCAGCTGTTCCTGTAAATCTTGGATGGTGTCCATTACCTGTTTCCTCCGGACCATTTCATAATATAGATGGCGAGAACCATGCCTACGATGCTCACGACGTTAATCTTGAGGCCGAGGCCAAGCGCAAATTTTACCATGTAGAGGTCGATGACCACCGGGTCCGCCTTGTCGCCCAGGAATCCGAGATTCAGGTCGAAAGAGGCCACGAAGAAGTTGCGGACGATGTTGTCGTATCCGCCGGCGTTCATCAGTTCGCCCAGTTCCCCGAACAGGAGTCCCAGGCATTCACCAAGTACTCCGCCGATAATCAGGCCGAGCACGATAAAAAGCAACAAGCGTGCAAAGGAATTTCTCTGAGTCATGCCGCTAATTTAGAAAAATCGGCGTAAAAAAAACGCCCGACTTGCGCCGGACGTTTTAAACTTGCAACTCTCACTACCTGGAGTAGTATTCCACCACCAGCTGTTCTTCGAGCTGGACGGGAATCTGGTCGCGGAGGGGGAGCTTCACCAGGGTGCCTTCCATCTTGCCGGCATCAACGGAAAGGTATTCCGGAGCGGCAGGAGCGTTGGCGATAGCTTCCTTGATCTGCACGTGTTCCTTGGAACGTTCGCGCACGGCGATCACGTCGCCGGCCTTGACCAGGCGGGCGGGGGAGAAGCTACGGACGCCGTTCACGGAGAAGTGACCGTGGGCCACATACTGACGGGCGGCGAAAATGGTGCGGGCAAAACCCATGCGATAGACGAGAGCGTCAAGGCGGGTTTCCAGAAGAATC
>CACXMH010000050.1 GCA_902768715.1 Fibrobacter succinogenes
AGGAGGGCGCTCTGCACCTTCGACGGAGCACGGTTGATTTCGTCGGCCAGCACCAGGTTCGTAAACAGCGGGCCCTTGCGGGTCTCGAACTTCGCTTCCTTCGCGTTGTAAATCGTGGTACCCAGCAAGTCGGCCGGGAGCAAATCGGGCGTAAACTGGATGCGCTTGAAGTCGAGCGACACGGCATCGGCAAAAGCCTTCACCGCAGTCGTCTTGGCAAGGCCCGGAAGGCCTTCCAGCAGCACGTGACCGTCGGCCAAAATACCCGTCAAAATGCTTTCCACCAGAGCCT
This sequence comes from Fibrobacter succinogenes, assembly GCA_902768715.1. Classification (GTDB taxonomy): domain Bacteria; phylum Fibrobacterota; class Fibrobacteria; order Fibrobacterales; family Fibrobacteraceae; genus Fibrobacter; species Fibrobacter succinogenes_L. Next base: position 293 of record CACXMH010000050.1, read on the forward strand.
TCTGGCCAATCACTGTTCCTTCCACTTCACGCAGCAAGTTCATGCAAAATGCACTCTGCTGCCTAACCTTTTCCGAAAGTTCCTGAATATCCATTTAGTTAACCTCTTCTGTTTTCGCGAATTAAGATACAAAATTCCACGAAAAAAGGCAAATCACCCTACTTTTTCTTCTTCGGAGCAGGCACTTCCGGCAACATCGCATCGAGAAGGCGAACCAGCAAATCGCCATCTTCTATCTGCTCGTCAGTCACGCGGAGCATGGGCTTTGCACCGTCGTAGGGCAACTGCTTTTTTGCGCCAGGGAGCATCGCCACGGCCGCCGGCACGGGCTTCACCAAAAGGCGATCATCGTAAATCCCGCCGAAGATTTTCCCGTCAGCATACAGAATGTATTCACCCATCATCTTGCGGGTCGTCACGCGGAAACCACCTTCAAGCAGCTTTCCATTGAACTGCTCCAAAACGTGGTCACGAAACTTCTCTGAACTCGGCATATTTTCTCCCCTATCTACAATTCCTTTTCCATATACACGCATTCGAATGTGTCATGATGGGCCTTGCCGCTCTCGTTGAAGCGGTAGCCCATTTTTTCGTAGAAGTCAGCGACATTTACGCGGCTCGAAATCTCGACCTTCTTGAAGCCCGCCTCCCGCATCCACTTTTCGGCTTCGGCGACAACGGCCTGTCCCAAATGTTTGCCCCGGTATTCCGGCAGCACCACCACGCGTCCGATTTCGGCAACGCCTTCAGCAGCGTCGCCCACTTCAAACCAGCGGCAGGTAGCCACCGGATAGATATCATCCAGCGCCAAAACGTAGTGACAGCTTTCGCCGTCATGGGCATCGATTTCGGCATCCAGGGGAATCTGGTACTTGTGCATCATCGCAGCCATGCGCACATAGTACGCACCCGCCCGTTCACTTTCCTTTGTAACACGGATTATCTTCATAATCCCATTAGTAAGCTGCACCCATACATTTCATGGCAAGTCCCATGATAATCATCTGGAAGGCCTCGCTGTTTTTTACGGAAGCGGCCACAAGAGCCCTGAGGGTATATTCTTTCTCGAGAGTCTTCAAAAAGCACTGCCCCACCGACTTGGGCACGCCATTTTCGTTCAAAAGCTTCAGAAGGTTCTTCTCCACATCGGGAGAATACCCCTCAGGCGTGCACTCGATAATGTAATCTGCGCCCCACGTATTGGAGGCACCCGGCGCTCCCTCTTCCTTGACCATCTTCGCAAATCGATCGAAATCCCCTACCACACGGTCGTAGGCGCAGCCGCACACGTTATTGGCCATCTTTTCACCGAAAATCGCTTTCGCTTCGGGAGCGCACCCCTTGATAAAATCCTTCTTGGGCAAGTCCTTCTTTATGGCATTAAAAAGCAGCTTCATGTCGTCATCGGAAAGTTCCCCGGAACCATCGGCCAAGGCATCGCCTACATCTTCGCTTGCCAAGACGCAACCTGTAGCGGCACTCATCATAAAGGAAATGAATTCCATGTCCCCATTCCCTTCCTGCATATCGGCATTGTGGGCCAGATAGACCTTCTCGCTATATTTTCCCTGCAACTGGTCCAGCACGCAGAGGCATTCTTTTTCGCTGGCTTCCCTGGTGCAATCCTTCAAGAAAGAACTTCTAGTGGCCAGGGAATAATCCGCAGTTTGTGCCATAGTGGCAAAGGCGAGAAGCCCAAGAAAGATGTTCCGAAAGTAATGCATAATTATGTTTTCTCGCTAAAGAAGATTTTCTTCCCGATACGTGCGCAAGGCCTCTCTACGACATGGTGCAAAACCACAGCCATCAAGCTGCAAAGCACAACCGATATCACAATCCTTAGAACATTATTCTGAATATCGCCTGCAGAAAAAATCCTATTCTCTATTTGGGTATTGAAGGTCTGCACCAAAAAGAACGCGTAAGTCACCGCGCTCATATACCGCAAAACAGCAGAGTCCTGCAACTTCGGAGATTTAAGCCTCGCAAGCGTCAATACCATGCACGCAAAAACAGGAACGGCAACCCAGTCGTAAAGCATGTAGTTCCCCACAGAAAAATGGAAATGCACGCCCACACTCACCAGCCCGACAAGGGCAATCAGCTCTACAAAAAACGCTTTCCAGGTCCCCCAGAATTTTGACTGCACAGGCAAGGAACACAGCAGTACGCCTATAAAAAACTCAAGCCCGCGAAAAAACGGATTCGTATAGATAGAGGCCGTAGAAAAAGCATGTACCACCAGCGGCGCCCAGAATAAAGCCAGCATGCAAATTCCGAGCGCCACGTATTTAGCGCGGGCACTCATCTGCTTTACGGCCTCCTGCATCAGCGGGAATGCCAGGTAGGAAAGCAGCAGGCACGAGATAAACCAGGTACCGTCATTGTGGCTCACTTCAAACAGCGAAGAAAAAACGCTCTGTAGCCCGAGCATTTCCACAGGCAACAACAGCAGATTCTGGACAACGCTTTCGCGCCCCAAAAACACCACATACAAAAGGGCCACCACATAGTACAGCGGCAAGATTCCAACTAGCCGTTTCAGGTAGAATTTTTTCAGGTTTGCTATCTGGATCAGGGGCTGTTCCCTGTAGGTCAAGAACAGCACATAGCCCGAAAGCATAAAGAAGGCCGACATAAAAATGGCGCCCATAGAGACAAAGCCCGTGAGCACCCCAAAATCACTTCCGTGATGGATATGGCAATGGAAAAGCAACACCATCAGGGCCGCAAGAACCCTGAACAGGTCAAGCCCCGCAGCACGGCGCAATATCTTTTCCTTGTCGATAATCATTGCCAGCTATTTCATCAATTACTCAATCAATGTTTGAATTTGCCCCATCGGCATTAGCAAAAACTTCTACAAGCTGTTTCAATTCTTCTGGCGTGAGGCCTGTAAAATTCGAAATCATTTCCAGCTGTTCCTGGTAGGCATCCAGATATTCGACAAGCATGTGTACGTCACTTCTTGCTCCATAATCGTACTGGACAAGGTAGCACCATCCTCGCATTCTTTGGCCAATTCTTCCCCTCCTGGAAGAATGCTCAATTTCGTCTGGAACGACTTGAGTAATTCTCGCTGTTCCGGAGTCAAATTTTTCGGATCCAGATCCTTTATGACATCAGCAACGCTTGCGCTGCTGTTCGTCTTGTTAGAATCTGCCTTGCTTGCACTCGAACCAGGCGTGTTCTGACTAGAACTAGAATCGGGCAATTCCTGGGTTTCTGTTTCACTTGAAGTAGAACTGTCGCAGCCGGCCATAACAAGCGCCAAAGCAAGCGAAGCTATAAGAGCTATCTTTTTCATATTAATTTTCCTCTTTGTAAACCTAATTATTTTCTACAAAACTTCATTCTTTAAGACACGAATAAACCATCTACGTAAATTTACTTCTTTTCATATGGAGCGTCCGTCTCCAAGTGAAGAAGCTTTCTCGTAATCGGTAATTTCAATAAAAAGGCAGAAACTAATATGTCTATTGTTATACGAATCAAGGATAAATATCCACCAGCCAACCCCAATTTACCCCAGTCAAAGGTCATAAATTCAAAATAATGGACAAGCATCAACAATATGGAATACCTTCCCAATGCCGAAAAGAACTTGATAAATACATTATTGTACGTCGATATTTTTTGCGAACATTTTACTAAAAAAATAATCGCCAAAAGTGAAGCCCAAATACTCCACCAAGCGGGGAAATCAAAGGAATACAGGTTCAATGATTCACGAAAGAAAACCGATACAAAAGCAAACCCACCCAAATAGGCCATATACCCATATTGTATTAAAAAAGGAATCGTTTTCGCTTTCTGAAAGATAACTCCCGAAGCGTAAAAGAACAGTGCCACCACAGCCTGCCCAAGTCCTAAAATTGATTTGCCATCTTTAAGAAATAGGGTCGCCCCAAAAGAAAATACCACAACGACTACACAAAACAGCAAATCGCTGTAAACATTTTTCCCTTTGGAGACAATTCTTGAATAAATCAAATAAGTTGCCTGAAACAAGATACGACAAAAAAACAAGGACGCCAAAAACCAGATAACGCCAATCTGCAAGTCTAAATATCCCATTATATCAACTTTAGGGCCCACCACTAAGGCCGCAATAACTAATTTCTTCAGATAGAAGATATCAGCACCCCTAAAGTAATCTACGCCGTATTTTAGTCCAACGGAAAGAACGCCCAACAAATACGGCCACAGCAGGGCACGCCCCGCCCTTTTACCTTCTTCAAAAAGAGGCCGGTCCTTAAAAAAATATCCCGACAAAAAGAAAAACATGGGAACATGAAACAGATATATCAATCTTAGCCCAATGCTCGGGATAGAACAATGGCCTATAATAATCAGGCAAATGCACAGCCCCTTTAGAACATCGACATATGTTTTTCTATGCGTCATCAGAAGGACTCTTCTTCCACGCCCATAAGGCGCATGGCCGCCTTCCAGGTTTCCTTGTTCTCGAAACTGTCCCGCTTGCCGCCGCCGTAGCGGGCATGGGCGAATTCCTCGACAAGGGTTTCCCAACCTTCTAGCTTGCCTTCTTTTACCAGGGCATCCAAATTGACCGGGTCGGCGGTCGCCATCCCGAATTTACGGGCCACATACCCCTTGCAGATACTTTCCAACTCCAAGAGCCACTCGCGACTATCGGCGGAATTGACTCGCTGTTTCAAGACCAGCATCTGATTGCGCAAGGCCTCGTCGGCCGCATTCCTTGCGGCAACGGCCTCTCGTGCGGCGGCGCGACGCTTGACACGCCAGAGTCCGGACAGCAGAACGCAAAGGGCAACAATCGCACCTACCGCAAACGGCAGCGGATTGAAAGGTTCATCTACGCGCACGTCCACGCTTTCACTCCGCAGGTCAAGGGGCTGGCCCATTTGCGTCGGGATCTCGAACTTAAGGGCGGGAATATGCAAGTTGCCCGTATCCTGCGCCACAATCTTGTATGTAAAGGTGATGGAGGCAATTTCCTTGCCGTCCTTTACGGACCGAGCCGACTCCTGGGACACCCCCAGCTGGGTTAAGCCCTTCGCGTTGGCAGAACCCGTAGGCACTACTAAAAGGGCGCTCCCCTGCACGCTCCAGGAGACCGTCACCGGAAACTCAAAAGTATCTCCTACGGTAATGGCGGGCAGGCCACCTTCGGGCCCCGCCTTTATAGAAATTCCCAGCTGTTCCGGCGTGGGCATTTCCGGCGCAGCGGCAGAATCCAAAACTACAACGGAACTGTCCGTCGCAACGGCATCTACGCCGCCAGCGCCCATGTTCAAAGAATCGTTTTCCATACTGAAAGAATATACAAAAAGAAAAAGGCCCGCCCGTCTGGGCGAGCCCCTATGGAGGTAATGAATCGTGACCGACCTCTGGAAAGGGAGTCCAGGGGGCAAAGCCCCCTGCGTCATGGAGCGGCTATTATTTGTTAACCGTGACCAAACTCTGGAAAAGGGGTCCAGGGGGCGGAGCCCCTTGCGTCGTATGGCAGCGATTTACTTATTAATCGCTGCCAAGAAAGCGTCTTTCTTTTCTTGCAGGAATTCCTTGCTGTTGTACTTGCGGATACGGCGAAGTGCCTGGTCACGCAGCTGACGGACGCGCTCGTGGGAAATGTTCATAGATTCGCCCACTTCGCGCAGCGTCTGGGGAGCTTCCTGGTTGATACCGAAAATGCCGGTAATGACCTTCGCTTCGCGCTCCGGGAGCTGTTCCATAAGGTCGCGGGCAAGGCTTTCTACACTCTGGATTTCGGAATCGGCCTCAGGGTTGGAGGCTCCATTGTCGGGGAGCACTTCGGCGTATGTGGCCTTGGAGTCCGCCTTCAGGGGGCTGTCGAAGGACACGCCGCGCTGACCGATCTGGATAAGCTCGCGAATCTCTTCGTTAATTTCTTTACCGCGGCTCTGTTCGTGCAGGGCCTTGCGCACACGCAGGTGCTGGTTCGCCGGCAAGCGGATCAGGTTACCCTGCTCGTTGATGGCGCGGGTAATGTAAGCCTTGATCCACCACACGCCATAACTGATGAACTTGAGGCCACGGGTATGTTCAAAGGACTCGATGGCGCGCACCAGGCCCATTGCCCCCTCGCTCACCAGGTCCGGCAGCGGAATCGGGCAGCCACGGTACTGGATGGCCACTTTCAAAACGAAACGCATATTGGCAGAAATCAGTCTCTTTCTAGCAATCTTGTCGCCTTCCTTCGCCTTCTGGAAAAGAATCTGTTCTTCTTCGCGGGAGAGGGGGGCTGTGCGTCTAATGTCTTCGAGGTATCTTTTTAGGGTTGTATCTGTTGAATCAATATGCATTTCTTTAACCTTGTCTCTCTAAATATCGCTTTTTTTGAGCAACTTGTATGCCAAAAGAACAAAATTTTACAACTTGGCAAAAAAACGCCCCTTATCGTCCTTAAACCTTGGTCAAAGATACAAAATTTTGTCATAAATTTCAAACATTGTCATCTTTTTATTACAAAATTAAGTAAAAATGACGGGAAACGCCATGAGATTCCGTAATTCGTTGATACTCCACAAGATACAATTTCGTATATTTTGCCGGTTATGACAGTAAAAGAACCAGACCAGTCCGTATGGAACCGTTTTTGGAAACAGAAAAACGACATGGACAAGGTGTATCCTTCGTCTCCGTCGGTGTTGAATACCATCAAGAAGAATTTTAAACTCGAAGGACTCAAGGTGCTGGAAGTTGGCGCCGGCACCGGCCGTGACAGCGCCGAGCTCGCCCGCCTGGGCGCCGACGTGTACGTGTTGGATTTTGCCGAGAACAGCTTGAAGATTGTAGATGGCCTGCGGGCAAAAGACAATCTGTACGACAACTTGAAACTTATCCGTGGCGACGCCTTCAAGGCGCCTTTCCCCGACAACACCTTCGATCTGGTTTTCCATCAAGGGCTAGCGGAACATTTCAAGGATTCGCTCCCGCTCATCAAGGAAAACTTCCGCATCTTGAAGCACGGCGGGCACTGCCTCTGCGACGTACCGCAAACGGTACACCCCTACACCATCATCAAGCACATCTTGATTGCCATGGACAAGTGGTTCGCCGGTTGGGAAAAGCAGTTCACCATGCCCCAGCTGAAAAAGCTCATGACCGATGCCGGTTTTGAATGCGTCTATGAGTACGGCGACTGGATGCGCCCGAACCTCTATTACCGAATCCTCCGGGAAATCGGTTTCAAGGTAGGCGTGGAGCTGCCCAAGTATCCGCTGCAGGGAACAGCATACCAGAAAGCGAAAGATAAAATTCTGGATTCCCTGGAAACAAACCCGATCATGCACTATACCCAGCTGTGCATAGGAGTCCTGGGCAAAAAGCCCTAGTCCATGAATATCCTTGTGGTCAATTACCGCGACCGGCTGCACCCTGCCGCAGGGGGCGCCGAAAAACACCTGCACCGTATCTTTTCACAACTGGTAGATGCGGGCCACAAGGTCGTACTTTTTACGACGGCATTTGCAGGTTGCAAAAGTCGTGAAACCGTCGATGGAATCGAAGTCGTCCGCAAAGGTGGCGACATGCTGTTCCAGCTTACCGTCGCCATGAACATCCGTAAGCTGGACCGGGAATTCAATTTTGACGTGGTGGTAGAAGACCTGAACAAGCTTCCGCTATATACGCCGTTCTGGATTAAAAAACCGGTGGTGGTGCAGATGCACCATCTGTGGCGCAGCTCTATTTTCCACGAGGCGTTTTTCCCGGTAGCGGCCGTGGTATGGGCCTTTGAACGGACCATCCCCTGGTTCTACCGCAAGCAGCCTTTTATCGTGGTAAGTCCGAGTACCAGGCACGAGCTCAAGGAAATCGGAATTGACGGCAAGCGCATTTCTGTCATTTACAACGGCTCCGACAGCAAAGGCGCTCCCGATCCATCAACAGAAGTGCCGCCACCAGAAGCCGAGGGTCTGCCCTACTTCTTGTGGCTTTCCCGCGTTCATCGCTACAAAGGAATCTGGACGGCGCTGGAGGCCTTTGAAAAATTTGCGTGGAAGCACCCGGACATCAAGCTTTTGGTGGCCGGAGACGGACCGCTCCTGAAAAAGATTCCCGCCTGGCTAAAACAGCGCAATCTTGAAAATCGCGTGGTGCTTCTGGGATATGTCAGTCCTTCCAAGAAACAGCAGCTGCTTCGTCACGCCGTGGCCCTGTTGCAGACCAGCTTCAAGGAGGGCTGGGGCCTTACCGTCGTAGAAGCGGCAAAGCTTGGCACTACCACTATTGCAAGCGATGTGCCGGGACTTCGCGATAGCGTCAAGAACGGCGAAACCGGTCTTTTGTTCCCCATGGGGGACGCCCACACCTGCACCATGGAAATGGAGCGGCTCTACGGTGACGACGAGCTGCGCTCCAGGCTTTCGCAAGAAGCCCGCATCTACGCCGACGAATTCCGCTGGGATACCGCCGCCGACCTGACTTTCAACCTGCTGCAAGATACTGTCATCCGCCACCGGGTGGCCGAAGGGGGACCCGATGAATAGCCGTCTGAAGTCTTCCCTGATTTTTTTGCTGAAGTTGGTGGTGACCATCGTCCCTGCATATTTTGTCTGCAGGAACATCGTGATGGACCCAGAGTGGAGCGTAGATGACCTTTACCGGCTTTTCGACGCCAAGAGCCTCTGGCCCTTGCTTGCGGCCATCCTTTGCCTTGCGGCGTCCAACTTCACGGCGTGCCTACAGTGGAAACTCCTGCTAGAAAAGCAGAACGTGAATCTCAAGTACGGCCACTTGCTGAAGCTTTACTACGTGGGTCTCTTCTTCAACAACTTTATGCCCGGAAACGTAGGCGGCGACGCCAAGAAAATTTACGATATCCGTATGCAGGGCGGTCAAGACACCGTAGGTGCCGGCCTCACCGCCACCTTCTTCGACAGGCTTTTCGGGCTTTTCTTCATTACGCTGTTCGCCCTGGCAGTAGGACTTTTGTTCTTTATGCACGACGAGGCCCAGCGGGCATTCATGTGGCCGTCACTCTGGATCTTTTTGGGATTCTGCGCCCTGTTCGCCTCCCTGTTCAGCCGTAGGCTGGGCAGGCTCCTGTGCAAAATCCTGGAAAAAATTTTTCCCGCCAAAATCAATAGCCGGCTAATCCACATGTTCGAGCGATTCCAGCAATTCCGCTCGGCGAAATTGTGGGCCCGCATCAGCGGACTTTCGGCGGTCACCCAGGCCCTCCGCATTCTGGTACACTTCTTCTGCGGTATCGCCGTCGGAGTAGATTTATCTATTTCCTGGTACTTCTACTACATCCCGCTGGTAGCTATCGTAAGCGCCCTGCCTATTTCCATCGGCGGGTTCGGCCCCAGGGAACTGCTCGCCCAGTCCCTGTTCGCCCGCGCCGGAGTGCCCGGTCTCGAATCGGTAGTAATCCAGCTGCTGGCCTATTTTGTAAGTTTGTTGTTGAGTCTGTTCGGAGGCTTCGCCTTTTTGCTGGGCGGCCGACCGAATGTTTCGGACAAGGAATCTACCTAGTCCCTTTTCCATATCCCGCAGGCGCAAATTTCGGGGCGCCGCATTCCACACGGTAACCTATGGATGCCGAAAGCATCTTGAAGGGTCTGAACGGCGACCAGCGTATGGCCGTCTTGCACGACCATAAACAAAACGGAGCTCTCCTGATTCTTGCAGGAGCGGGCTCGGGAAAAACTTCTGTACTGACCAAGCGGATCCAGTACCGCATCATGAGCGGGGTACAGCCCGAAAAGATTCTGGCCCTTACCTTCACCGCCAAGGCCGCCGCCGAAATGCGGGAGCGGGTAGAGGCACTTTTCCCGAAGGCAGGGGTACGGCTCTGCACCTTCCATTCCCTTGCGCTGTTCATGCTCAAGCAGAAAATAGGAGAGCGATTTGCCTACGAGATTCTTGGGTTCAACAAGATTCCCACTCCCAAGGAAACGGACCAGCGGGAATTCTTGCGGGAACTGGCAAGGCGAAAGATTCCTGCCGCCAAGCTGAACCGGGAAGAACTTTTTTCAGAAGACCTGCCGAGTACCATCAAGAAAAAAATTTCACCACTGCAGAAAAACGTTATTTTGTCTGGAAACGTGGTTTTCGAAGACTTGATTTACCTTGCCATCAGGTTGCTTGAAACCTGCGAAAAGGCAAGAGAATACTTTCAGTCCCTGTGGGCAGAAATCCTGGTAGATGAATACCAGGACATCAATCCCTCTCAATACAGGCTGGTCAAGAACATTCTCGGAAACCGTAAGGACCTGTTCGTGGTAGGCGACGACGATCAGGCCATCTACGGATTCCGCGGAGCGGACATCGGCAACATCCGGCGTTTCCAGGCGGACTTCAAGGACAGTACCCTCATCCGTCTGGAATGGAACTACCGCTCCGTACCGAACGTGCTGCATCTGGCCAACGACATTTTTGTGAACAAGCCCGTAACGTTACGGAAGGTTCTCCGGGCAGGGAACCCAAAGGGCTCCGGCGGCAACAGGATTTTCACCGAAAACCGCAAGCCCGAAGTCTGGGTGTCGGACAACCCCATCGAAGAAATCGAAAGGATAAAGACCGCCATTCATTCCCTGCGCGAAAACTACGGACTCCAATGGAAAAACTTCGCCATTCTGGTGCGGTACAACCGGCTTCGGCAATATTTCGAAGAAGCCCTGCGGGAATGCGAGCTGCCCATCGCCGGCGACCCCATGGCAGGCGACGAGGTGCTGGAAGACGGCATCCATATCGAAACGGTGCACGCCTCCAAGGGTCTCCAGTACGCCGTAGTCTTTTACGCAGGCCTTGCCGAAGGGTTCACGCCGGGCAAGTGCGAAGGCAACCGAAAACAGCGCAAGGCACAGATGGACGAAGAAAGGCGGCTGTATTACGTTGGTGTGACCCGTGCCGAATCTTACCTGGTTTTGCTATATTGCAAGCAGAGGTATTGGAAAGGGAAACTGCTGAAACTGAAACCATCCAGGTTCCTGCCCCGCTACCCCAAGCAACCCCGATGGACTATGCCTGTTATCTTGTTTAGAATATATGTGGTAATTGTAGTGCTTGGCTATATGCTTGCGCATATTCTCGCACTGCCCTTTATCTTGGTTGCCTACGGAAAAAATTTCAACACCTGGTTCGAGGGAAAAATCCAGAAGTTCTCCCGATTCTGCATGAACGTGCTGCGGGTTGATCTGGAAATAAAAGACCAGGCGATACTTTCCAAGGTGGACTGGAGCCGCCCCGTGTTTGTCATGGGTAACCACAATTCCTACGCCGACATTCCCGTGATGTTTCTTTCCATCGAACGGATTGTGGGGTTCATCGCCAAGGCATCGCTTCGGTTCATCCCATTCCTCAATTTCTGGATGCACAAGATCGGCTGCATTTTTATCAACCGTAAAAAGGGTGGTGGCGGAGCGCTGATTCGCGAAGCCATGGCATCTGGTCGAGCACCACGGCTCTGTCTGTTCCCCGAAGGTACTCGCGGAAAAAGCGAAGCTCTCTCTCCCTTTAAGAGCGGCGGTTTCAGGCTTGCGCTAGAGTCACACGCTATAGTGCTCCCTGTGGTTATCCGCGGCACTTCTGCCGTGTGGGAACGCCGCAAGAATACCGGACGCTGCAAGGTGAGCGTACAGATTCTAGAACCCATCGACGCAGGCGAAATCGAAAAGCGGCAGGGTGACAACGACCCGAGAAAGGAACTGATGCCCCTGGTCCGTTCCCGCATGGAGGCCGCCCTGTGATAGGCGTCTTCGATTCCGGATTTGGCGGGCTCACCATCTTGCAGGACTTGCGCAAGGCCCTGCCCGAATACGACTTCTTGTACCTGGGCGACAACGCCCGGGCGCCTTACGGGAGCAGGAGTTTCGAGACCATCTTTCGCTACACCCTCCAGTGCGTGCGGGAGCTTTTCAACAGGGGCTGCCCCCTGGTGATTCTCGCCTGCAACACGGCATCGGCCCGGGCGCTCCGGAGCATCCAGCAGCAGGTGTTGCCCGTAGAGTTCCCGGACAGGCGGGTGCTTGGCATCATCAGGCCCACTACCGAAGAAATCGGCAAGTTCAGCCGCACAGGGCACATCGGCATCTTCGCTACCGCGGGCACGGTTTCGTCCAACAGCTACCAGATAGAAATCAGCCATTTCTTTCCGGAACTGAAGGTCACCCAGCACGCCTGCCCCATGTGGGTCCCCCTGGTAGAAAACGGCGAGATGGGTACGGAGGGCTCCCGCTTTTTCGTCAAGAAAGATGTAGAAGCGCTGCTCCAGAAAGACCCCGAAATAGACACCGTCCTTTTGGCCTGTACCCATTACCCCCTGCTGGAAAAAGAAATCCGGGAGGCGCTCCCCGCAGGAGTGCGCCTGGTCATCCAAGGCCAGATTGTGGCGGACAAGACCGTTGACTACCTGAACCGCCACCCCGAGATGGATGCCCGGCTTTCGCGGTCCGGCAAGACCCGCTTTTTGACCACGGATACCGCCAAATTCTTCGAAAAAGGGGCTAATCTGTTCGGAATGAAGGATATTTCGGCAGAATCCCTCACCCTCTGACATTGAATTTTGTATTTTGGCAACGTAAATAACGAACCTTTTTAGGTCCGCTGGTTTTTTTATTATGTATCACTTTTTTAGGGGTTGAATAATGCCTAAGACACAAATCAATCTTGAAGGTTGGCAAGACTACCGTGGCAACGCCGCCGGCAGCCTGCTCTATGTGGAGACCAGTCACCAGTCCGAAATGCCCGTCCGCGACCAGCTGAACGAAAACGGCAAGGGATTCTTCTATGAACCCAACTACGAGACCAGCACCTACGGTCTCATGAGCTGCTGCAACGTGAAAAACGTCAACGCCATCGTCCGTGCCAAGAGCCGCTACATTCTGTTCGGCACCCGCTACGAAGGCCTCAGCGATTCCGAAATGCGCAACAAGTACCTGATCATGGGTTATATGCGCATCGACAAGATCAAGGATGTTCGCACCCGCCATATCCAGCGTTACATGGCCAACCCCGAAATGCAGGAACCGGAATGCATGCAGATGGAACACAACTGGGCAGTCTATGGCCCCATGCGTTTCGTGTCTATGGACGATTCCTTCGTGGTCACCGACGAAATCCTCAAGGAATGGGGCTACAAGGGTCACGCCAGCCGCCAGCTGAAGGCTGTGTTCAACAAGGAACACCTGGAAAAGATTCTTTCCCACCTGGATTCCAAGCCTGACATGATCGACGAATACATCGCCACGGTGGACGAATTCAAGGAAGCCCTGGAAGAAGGCTAATTAAGCTTTTCTTTTGGATTGTCAAGGCCCGCTTTCGCGGGTCTTTTTTTGTTCTATCCCCTAACCCCTAGATCCTAGCCCCTATCCCCTAACAGAATACCGCTGGCTGCGGCCGCCCTTCTCGTCGGATTTCAAGATGCCCTTGGCGATAAGTTTCTGGATAGTGCGGAGGGCCGTGTCGTGGCTCTGGTCGATAATTGCTGCCAGTTCCTTGGCGGTAAAACTTGCAGGAAGCGTTCCAGCAAACAGGGCGGTAAACAATTTCTGGTCCTTTTCGTCAAAAGCCTCGCCGGCATGGCGGTTGTAAAAGGCCGTCTTGCGCTGTTCCTTGAGAATGCGCTCACGGGTGCTCGCCATGGCCTGCTGCAAAGTTTCGATAAACCAGAGAATCCATTCCGTCAAGTCGCCGTTCCCTCGCTGGGTGGCATTGAGAATCTTGAAATATTCTTCGCGGCGCTCCAGAAAAGCCTGGTTCAGGGAAAACTGGCAACGGGTGGTCTGTTCGCTGCGGGCAAGGGCCACGATGGTGAGGAGCCTCGCCAAGCGGCCGTTGGCATCGGCGAAAGGCCTGAGGGTCGCAAACCAGAAATGGGCCACCGCCGCCTTGATGACGCCATCCATGTTGGAACTTTCCATCCACTGGATGTAGCGCTCCACCTCTTGCTCCAGACGTTCCGGATTCGGCCCTTCGAAATCCAGCTGGAGCTCACCCTGGCAGTATTGGACCGCACTGGGTGCAGCGCGAAAACTGGCCACCTTGTTCTGCCCCATAGAAGCATGCCATGCAAACAGGCGTTCCTGAGTCAACGGATTGAACGCCTTGGTAATGGCGGCGAGATATATGCGTACCGCAGGGTCTGCCGACTGGGCTGATTCCCCCTGCACAAGAGCCACTTGCTGCTCCACAAAAGCCTTGTCCAGATGAATCCCGTCAATGGCAGAATTGGAGCGAATATCCTGAATCAACAGCTCCTGTTCCAAATCCTGGAACCCGCAGGTCTCCATAGCACCAATAAGCTTGCCCTCTTGCAAGCGGGTTTCGCCAAGAGCGTTCAGGACCTTCCGGGAATCGAACCGGAAGTGCGTCCAATCGGGGTATTGATGGATATAGAGCATACCTATCCGTAATATACTTTATTTCTTGTGGTTTTTCTTTTAAAATTTCACAATTTCCACATCGGCAGGAAGCCTGTTCTCAGAATGTAGCTTCCAATCATAAATAACTCCCGATACAACTTCAGTAGATTTCATAGACGAAAAATTAAAAATTACTGCATAACCAAGCAATGCGACCGGATTGGTCGAAGCGTTTACCTGTGAGTCCACTTATACGATTCCCACTATACCGAAACGCCTAGAAAAAAGTGTAATTTTTTCTCTAAAAAAGAGGGAAAATGAAAAATCCAGTTCTCAAATTTGCAATTCTCGGTTGTGGTCATATCGCCACCAAAATGGCGGCTGCCGTCAAGACTCTCGAAAAGCGGGGCATGGGCGTAGAATGCTATGCGGTTGCTTCGCGCTCACTTGACAAGGCAAAAAAATTTGCCGACGGATACGGTTTCGGGCAAGCCTACGGCAGTTACGAGGAACTGGCCCGGGACCCTGCGATAGATCTGATCTATGTAGCCACTCCCCATTCCGAGCATTACAACAACATCTTGCTTTGCTTGGAACACAACAAGAACTTGCTGGTAGAAAAGGCATTTACCGCCAACGCCCTGATGGCATCGGAAGTGGTGGCTCTTGCCGAAGAAAAAGGCGTGTTCATGAGCGAGGCCATGTGGACAAGGTTCTTGCCCGCCGTGCAGATGGTCAAGGACTGGATTCTGGACGGGAAGATTGGCAAGGTGGAAAGCGTGGAAGCGGATTTTTCTATGCCGCTTTCGCATATCGAACGTTTGCAAAAACCGGAGCTTGCGGGCGGCGCGTTGCTTGACTTGGGCATTTACAGCCTCACGTTCGCGGATATCTTTTTGACTGACCCAGAAATTTGCAAGGAGATCCCCGCCTCCGCGGGGATGACATCGGGTGGGGAATGCGTCGCGAATCACATCGTGCAGACGAAAACCAAGTGCGTCAAGTTCTACACGGGTGTGGATGCTACGGACTGGATTGATCTGGTATATGCGAATGGCCAGGTAGCACATCTCAAGACCTCCATGGTAGCGCCTCTCAAAAACGAGGGTGTCATCTACGGAACCGCGGGCTTTATCCGGGTGCAGAACTTGAACGACATGGAAGAAATCCAGCTGTTCGATGTAGCCGGAAATCTGGTAGAGTCCGTGAGGCCGCCCCGCATCGAGAACTGCTACGAATACGAGGTGCTGGGCTGCAAGGCGGCCCTCGAGAAAGGCCTCAAGGAATGCCCCGAAATGCCCCTCAGCAAGACCATGCAGATGATGACGCAGATGGACAACCTCCGCGCCGCATGGGGAGTGAGCTACCCCTTCGAACTCAGCCCTGGCGAAGTCTGGGACCGCAGCGGAGACAAGTCCTTCCTGGAAATTTTCGACATCGAGACCGGCGAATCAAAACTGCTCAAGAAATTCGACAAGGTCATCGAAGCGCCCAACTGGAGCCCCGACGGAAAATTCCTCACCTACAACAGCGAAGGCCGCATCTATAAAATCGAAATCGAAAGTGGAGCCATTACCGAAGTTCCGAGCTACTTTGTGGACAACTGCAACAACGACCACGTGCTCTCTCCCGATGGTTTAGGACTTTTCGTGAGCCACCACACCAAAGAAGACGGCCTTTCCCGCATCTACAAGATTTTCTTTGACGGACGCATGCCGGAGCTGGTGACGCCCCTTGCTCCCAGCTACCTCCACGGCGTTACCGCCGACGGAAAAATGCTCGCCTACTGCGCCGAACGGGATGGAGAATACGACATTTACGCCATTCCCACTGCCGGCGGGAACGAGACGCAGCTCACGACGGCTTTCGGCCTGAACGACGGACCGGAATACGACTGCGACGGTGAATACATCTGGTTCAATTCTGTTCGCAGCGGTCGTATGCAGGCGTGGCGCATGAGGTCCGACGGCTCCGAACAGACGCAGATGACACAAGACGCCCATTGGAACACCTGGTTCCCGCACATTTCGCCCGACCGCACGAAAGTCGTGATGCTGGCCTACCACGAACGGGACGTGCGCCCCGGCGAACACGTGCCCAACAAGAACGTTGAAATCCGCCTGATGACGGGCAGCGATAAGACCGGCTGGAGCGAGCCCCGCACGATTCTAAAGCTGTTCGGCGGCCAGGGAACCATCAACGTGAACTCGTGGGCTCCCGATAGCAAAAAATTTGCCTACGTGCGCTACGAAAAGAAATAACAGGGACCACAGTCATCCCCAGCGCACCCCTTTGTCATACACGGTGCACCCTTTTGTCATCCCCGCGCAGGCGGGGATCTACTATCATCTTATCAATGCTTTACCTACCAATAACTACTGGCAGGTAAAGCCCTGCAGTTCGAGGCCCGCGCGCATCTCGCCGTAGGTGGACGTGCGCTTCATGTCCATGGCCTTCATGAATCGGCAGTTGTTGTCGATATGGATGCGGAACCCGGTCATGGTAGGCTCTACCTCGCCCTTTCCGCTGGCACGCACATGTTCCATCAGCATCTCGCGCTTGTCGCTCAGTTCCGGTGGCACGAACACGTCCGTCACAATATCTACGTTCTCGATTTCGTAGTCGCCGAACACGAAGGAGATGGTCACCAGGTTCTTGAGACCGTTAAACTGCCCTAGAGTCTTGCACACCATGTTGCGTTTAGCGTTCTTGATTTTATTCGGCTTGGCGGCGGGTTTCTTAGAAGGCGTATACTGCAAGGCAGCCAGCAGCTCCTCTTCTTTGACGGCACCCACCAGCTGGTTTATAATCTTGCCGTCGCGCACCATGAAGAACGTGGGGAACGCCCGAATCGGGAGGCTCGCCTTGATCTTGTCGATGCCCGGCTCGTCAATGCCCACCGTCGCAATCTTGATGTCGCTGTAGTTTTTTGCGATGCCGATGAGGGTCGGAATCATGATGAGGCACGGTGGGCAACTCGTGGAAGTGATATCCAAAATGACCGGCTTCTTGGAATGCAGAACCTCGCTCTCGAAGTTGGCGTCGTTCACCTTGACAATCTTGATGTCCTCGGCCGAGACCACCGTTTTGGCAGCGAACGCGTCCGATGCGCCGCCTGCCACGAGAACCATGGCGCAGGCGATAAATGCGATAAGTCTTTTCATGATGTTACCTTCTACACCGAAAAGATACAACTTTTCGCGACGGGCGGCTGTTATAGGATTTTCCAATAGCCACCCTTATCAGGGCCAATGCGTTTTACAATGCCTTCGGCCTGAAGCTTTGCAATACTCTTTTCCACAGCCCTCCTTGTCAGTCGTAGCGATTCCGCTATCATTGGGATAGTAATTTCAGGGTTTTCTTTCATCATTTCGATGATTTTCACCGAACTTTTCACCGAACTTTTCACCGAACTTTTCACCGAACTTTTCTGTGAACCATCAGGGACATCAGAACCAGCGCCTTCATTCAATTCAAACGGGGTCACGTTAATCCTATTGAACGGAATCGTTACCACAATGAAATTCTTCTCAATTTTTATGGATTCGCGGCCATACGCCCCAACAATCTTCGGAACGCCGCGCCCCGACCGTTCACTCAGCCGCAACTGCAAGAACATCGAGGCGAGAATTTCGTTGACAGGAATGCTCACACCCTTGTAAAAGCCTTCCAAATCCTGCTCAAGTCCAAGACCGCCATGCGAGAGAATCTCTATGCGGTCAGTAAAGACACTAATCATAGGGGCGTTCATGCCCAACCACTTGTTGTGAATAAACGCATTCAATACCGCTTCATGGAATGCCTCGTAATCAAAGAGGGGTATATCCTTCCGTTCAGAAATGCGACCGCGTTCATCTGCCTGGATGATGTTGATGGCATCGCCGTATTCCAGGATCTTATCCATCGCATACAAAATGCAAGTGTTCCCATATTCCTTAACCGAGAAAAGCGTGTCAGCCTTGCTTTTGCCACTAAAAACGGACACGCGAATCGGGATATCATTCGCATCCGAAAGCAGCAACGCCATGATATTGTAGCGTCCGTCGGCAGTTAAAAGCTTGAGCGACTTCTTGAATGTTTCCTTTCGCAAAGCAACCCCTTTCGCGCCATAATACATGAACAATTTTTCAAAAGTCAGTTCCTGGGCGTAATCAGGAGCCGCCATACTGACAATCGTCGGAATGCCGTTAGACAACGTGTTTAAAAGACGAATCTCCCATTCAGGGAACTTCGACAATTTCTCTTTGCTGGAACCAATCCGAATAAACGCCTGAGACAAGAATTTCGTCGGGACAGATTTCGCCGCAGGGACAGACAACAGGACAAGACGTTTATCGTCGATAAGAACTTCCTCAACTTCAAAAGCGACGCTCGGTTTTAAATTCCGGGCAAGATAATGCTTATAGGGTTCATGCTCAACATCTTTGTCAAAGCTTACGGTCGTGCCGATGATTTCATGCGACGCGTCGTTCACGCCCCACACGATATAGCCAAATTCTCGGCCACATAAAGCAGCCCCGTTCGAAATTGCCGATATGTACTCGCCAATTTCGTCCTTTGAAAACCAGTTTTCCTTAAAGTCCAGCCACTCGTATTCATGTGGAAGGACAATCAAATTCTTTATAAGATCCTCTGATTTTGACATAGTGACTCCTTTGAAAAAAAGAAAAACATTTGATAATCATCAAATGCCTTTCGGAGCCTACACTATTAGGAACCGCAACAGAAATGTAGATAATATTAGGATGCTGGCAAGGGGCTTAAGGAAATTTTACAAAGCGCTTCAACTACTTCGCGTAGCCGACGGGATTGTTCAGCAAGGGCACCTGCGAGTCCGAAAGCTTGAGAAGTTTCTTGATGGCGGGAACGTCCATGGTCATGCGCGGGCGGGTCACTAGGCCCATGCCGGCACAGAACAAATTAATATTCTCGCTCACGATGCCCGCATCGGTTCCCATCGTCACCTTCGCGCGGGCGTCGCTGCTGCCGAACTTGGTCTCGTCTGCAACGATGAGGATGCTGACCGGGGCCGCCTTCGCCCAATCCTGACGGTCGGCAACGAGCGCCCTGTGGTCACCCTTCGCTACCTGCTTCAGCGCGTTTTCCTTGTTCAGATATTCCGAGACGCCCTTGCTCGTGAACACGAACACGCGGATTTCCTGGAAGTTGCGGGCAGTCGGCGAAGTGAGCTTGCCGTCGGCAGGGCGGTTCACACCGATAGCCGCAAAAAGCAAATTCGAAAGATCCTGGTCACTGAGCATCTTGTCGCTGAACTCCGTGCCGGAAGCCCTGCTCCAGAGCGCCTCCATGACA
>CACXMH010000051.1 GCA_902768715.1 Fibrobacter succinogenes
GGGAACTGGTCCTTCAAACGAAGGGCTTGCTCCAGGGCGTTCAGGTCTTCGGGGTTGAAGACCGCGGGCAATGCGGCACGATTGATAGTACCCTGCGGCGTCATGGCGTCCGGGCCTACGTTTCGTGTATCAGGTACTTGCTTAGCAAGCACAACGATTTTAAGACTCATATTTGTTTTTTGTTTATGGTTTAGATGTTTGCTCTCTACAAGATACATTTATTTGACGGTTTGACTACCGGGCAAAGCCTATATTTGCCTTGCATGTGTCTTATCTCTTTTTCTGAGTGGAACACCAGCAATCTCTACCGAGGGAATGTAAGAAACGCGTAGTAATTTTGACAAGAACGCCGGCGCAACACCCGTTTTTGCTCAGGGGAGGTCGCCGGACAAAAGCTTAAGCAGAAATTGGGCTATATTTAGTGCAAGTTATTCTCGAATGGAGAAACGATGAACATATTGCGTGGATTTTGTGTTACGGCGCTCACCTGTTGCGCGCTTGCATTTTTGGCGTGTTCCGGCAACGAAAGTGCTGGCAAGACGGCCGAAAACCAGCCGATAGGCAACCTTTCCGAAAAACTTGTTGGCAAGTGGATCCATGCCGAAACCGATGGCGCTCCCGTGCTCACCAACCAGAAGTCCGTGAGAACCTTTGCCCTTGAAGATTCTGTCATGAAGGTTTACAACAGCATGGCTCTGAACGATGTGGGTGCATGGTGGGAACACAAGAAGAACATGGATATCGCCATAGACGGCAACCGGATAATCCTGAAGGCGAAATACGACAACGGCAAGTCTGTCACTACCGAAATGATGGTGACCGCTATTACCGACAAGGACATGCGTTTTGACGCCAAGACCACCTTGTTCAATGACGGCGAAGCTTATGCAGAAATTGCCCCGCGGCACGAACGGTTTGTTCGGGTGGAAAAGGATTATAGCCAGGAAATACTTGGTGTTTGGGAAGGCCATGTCACCAGTGAGCAATCCGCCTACGACGACCACAAGCAGCACCGCTGGGAATACAGGGACGATGGTACCTATTCTTATATGGGTCTGACCGAAGATGGCGAGTGGGAAGAAGATGTCAATTCCAAGGGAGACTACTTTGTGGATGGCAACCTGCTTTGTACCCGCTGGAAAAACGTGGGAGACAGTACGGAACATCGTGAATGGTGGGAAATAGAATCTATTGAAAACGACGTGATGAACTGGACCGCTCTCCGCAAAAGCGAAAATGATTCCCTTTATACGGCAACCTTCAGCATGCACCGCGTCCAATAGTTGACACTTCCTGTAATCAGCAACACTAATACCTACAACCTAACCCCTAGATCCTAACCCCTATTATGAAATTCAAACGCATTCTTCTCAAGCTCAGTGGCGAAGCCCTCGCAGGCGAAAAGGGCCACGGTATCGATAACCAGATTCTTTCTGACATGGCAGGCGAAATTGCCTCCATCGTCAAGCAGGGCGTGCAGGTCGCGCTCGTGATTGGCGGCGGTAACCTTGTCCGCGGTATTTCCGCTTCTGCAGGTGGCATGAACCGCGCCCAGGGCGATGCCATGGGCATGCTGGGCACCGTGATGAACGGCCTTGCCATGCAAGATGCCCTCGACAAGCAGGGAATCGACTCCGTGGTGATGTCCGCTATCCGCATGGAACCGGTCTGCGAATTCTTCGACCGCCGCAAGGCACTCAAGCTTTTGTCTGCGGGCTCCGTGGTCATCTTCTCTGCAGGCACGGGCAATCCGTTCTTCACCACCGACAGCTGCGCCGCTCTTCGCGCTATCGAAAGCGAATGCGATGTCATCATGAAGGCCACCAAGGTGGACGGCATCTACACCGCGGACCCGGTCAAGGATCCGACGGCCACTCGCTTCGACGACATCAGCTACAAGGAAGTCATTTCCCGCGGCCTCAAGGTCATGGACACCGCAGCTGTTGCTCTCTGCATGGAAAACAATATGCCCATCTTCGTGTTCAAGATGGAAAAGGGCAATTTGACCCGTGCCGCCATCAATGGTGACCTCGGCACCCTGGTCCACTGCTAACCCTCTTCGTCATCCCCGGTTGTTTATTTATATTTTTTGCTAGAAAGAAGGGGTCTAACTTGAGATCCTAAAACCTATAACCTGTAACCTAAAACCTATTATGGCAGACTATACCGAAAAAATGGACAAGGCCATCGAGGCCACCGAACGTGAATTTTCCAAGATCCGCGCAGGCCAGGCTAGCCCCGCGATTCTGAACGATGTGCGCATCGACTACTATGGCACGCCCACCCCGATTTCTCAGGTGGCAAAGATTTCTGTGCCCGAACCCCGCATGCTGCTGGTGACCCCCTGGGAAAAGCAGCTGGTCGATACCATCGACAAGGCAATCCTCGCCGCCAACATCGGCGTGACCCCCATGAAGGACGGCAACTGCATCCGCGTGACGCTCCCCATCCTTACGTCGGAACGCCGTCAGGAACTGGCCAAGGTGGCCCGCAAGCACGCCGAAGAAGGCCGTGTGGCTATCCGCAACATCCGTCGCGACGCCAACGATGCCATCAAGAAGAACAAGGACCTGCCCGAAGACGAAGTCAAGAAGCAGCAGGACGAAATCCAGAAGGCCACCGACAAGTATATCGCAAAGATTGACGCTCTCCTTGCCGAAAAGGAAGCGGACCTCCTGAAGGTGTAGTCCGGAGCGGTTGTGGCTAACCAGCTGAGACATGTCGCCATCATCATGGACGGCAACGGGCGTTGGGCCCGCAGCCGCGGTTTGGAGCGTTTTCTGGGACACCGCAAGGGGACCCAGGCCACCATCGATGCTGTTGAAGTGGGCGTGAACTTCAAGCTGGAACACATGACGCTTTACGTGTTCAGTTCCGAGAACTGGGGACGCCCCAGCAAGGAAGTGGATTACCTGATGAACCTCCTCATCGAGATGGTGGTGAAAGAAATCCCCGACCTCATGGAAAAGAACGTGAAGCTCACGGTCATCGGTAACATGGATCGCCTACCCGAAAAGCCGCGTGCAAGCCTCCAGTCTGCCATCGACAAGACGGCAAACAATACGGGCATGCAGTTGAACTTGGCCATCTCGTATGGTGGCAGGCTCGAAATCGTGGATGCGGCGAAGGCCATTGCCACGCAAGTGCAGTCGGGCACGCTCAAGGTTGAGGATATCGACGAGACTGTATTTGCAAAGAATTTGTACTTAAAGGGCGCTCCCGATCCGGATTTGGTCATCCGTACCGGCGGTGAATTTAGGCTTTCGAACTACCTACTCTGGCAGGCGGCCTACAGCGAGTTCTATGTGACGGACACGCTTTGGCCCGACTTTACCAAAGAGGAGTTCCTGAAAGCCGTGGAGTTTTTCAAAACCCGCGAAAGAAGGTTTGGGAAGGTGTTGCATGAGTAATCTGGCTCAGCGTTTGATAACGGCGTTTATCGCCATTCCGATAGTGTTCTTTTTGCTGTGGTTCAGCGACTACAGCCGTATCGGGCTTATGTGCTTCTTGGCTGGCGTGGGCGCCTGGGAATGGGCGGGCATGGCTTCCAAGATGTACAAGGGACCGGATACCCGCTATCTTTCTTTTGCATCGTCCTTGGCTTTGACCCTTGCGTGGACGCTCTCTAAAGGCGGCTACTTCGGGCTTCCTGCCGTGCCCTATGTGGTGGGTATGACCTTTTTGGTGATTTTTGCCATCTACATCGGCGTGGCCTACGCCAAAGTGGAAATTGACCATCTGTTCCCCTGGCTGGTGATGCAGCTGGGTGCTCCGCTGTACGTGGGCCTCTGGGGCGGCATGAACGTGCTCATGATGGGTAACGGTCAGGGCTTTGAACATTGCTACCCATTTATCTTGGTCATGACATCGGTCTGGATGTGCGACACGGTGGCCTATTTTTTTGGGAAGTTCGCTGCAGGCAAGGGACCCTTCGGTAGGCACCCGTTTGCTCCCAGCATTAGCCCCAAGAAGACCTGGGAAGGAAGCATTGCTGGTTCTGTTGCCACCATCGCCTGGGTGGCCTACTGGGCCAAGTGCAGTACCGCTCTTGGCTGTTTTGATGTGCAAATAGACTGGACAAAGGCTATTGGGCTTGGCTTGCTGGTTACCGTAGCGGGCCAGGCGGGCGACCTGCTGATGAGCGCCCTCAAGCGTTGGAGCGGCACCAAGGATTCTGGGAACCTGTTTGTGGGTCATGGCGGCGTGTTGGACCGCTGTGATTCCTTCTACCTTGCGGCTCCCGCCCTTTACCTGCTCATGGATTTTTTCAAGAATATCGCATAACGTAGGTGGACTTTATGAAGACCAAATTTCTTATTGGGGCTTTCGCATTCTTGATGGCTCTTGGCTTTACCGCATGTGACGACAGCAGTTCCGCAGATGACAATTCGGGTACGCAGACTCCTACGCAACCTGGTAATGGTGGCGACGGCGGAAATGGAGGCAATGGTAATTCCAATCCTGGCAATGTCTGCGGAGCCAAGCCCGAAGCGGGTTGTAATTTTAAGAAAGAAGACAAGGTCTGGAAATTTGCATATGATGGAGGCCGTATTGTTGAAATATACACGTGGGTCGACGACACAACGGTTGAGTATAAGTGGTGTATGAATGTGACTCATATGGATAGGGATGATTCGACACATACGAATCTTGACCGTGACGGCTACTTTAAGGAAATTAGTGAAAGGTGTGAACTCTATACCGCTGATTAGTAAAAGGGAATTGATTCGATGAAAAACGTTGTTCTTCTGGGCGCTACCGGTTCTATTGGTACTTCTAGCGTCGATGTGATTTTGCAGCATTCCGATATTTTCAACCTTTACGCCGTGGCTGCCAACAGCAGCGTGGCGAAGGTGGCAGAAATTGTCCGCAAGTTCAAGGTGGAACGTGTGTGCATGTTTGACCCGAATGCGGCAAAGGAGCTGGAAAAGGAGCTGGGCATGCCTGTGTTGGCCGGCATGGAAGGCCTGTGCGAACTGGCTGCCGACCCGAAGGCCGATATCATCATCAATGCCCTGATGGGTGCTGTGGGTTGCCTGCCTACTATTACCGCTATTGAACACGGAAAACACGTGGCCCTTGCCAACAAGGAGACCATGGTTATGGCGGGCCCGGTCATTTGGGACAAGCTTGCCGAAAACCCCAAGTCTTTCATTACGCCTATCGATTCCGAGCACAGCGCTATTTTCCAGTGTCTCTCGGGCCGCCCCGAAAAAGAGGTGGAATTTTTGGAAATTACCGCTTCGGGCGGACCTTTCCGCGAATGGCCCATTGAGAAGTTCGAAAGCATCACCGTGGCCGATGCCCTGAATCACCCGGTGTGGAGCATGGGCAAAAAGATTACCATTGATTCTGCCTCTATGATGAACAAGGGCCTGGAAGTTCTGGAGGCACACTTCCTGTTCCATATTCCCTATGAGCAGATCAAGGTAGTGGTGCATCCGCAGTCCATGGTGCATTCACTGGTTCAGTTTAGAGATGGTTCCCTCATGGCCCAGCTGGGGGCGCCCGATATGCGTATCCCGATCCAGGTGGCCCTTACGTGGCCCGACCGCCTGCCGCTGGAGACCAAGCGTCTGGACCTGCCCACTCTTGCGAAACTCACCTTCTTTGAGCCGGACTTCAACAAGTTCCGCTGCCTTGCCCTGGCTTTTGAAGCGGGTCGCCGTGGCGGTATCGTTCCGGCTATGATGAACGCGGCCAACGAGGTGCTGGTTG
Organism: Fibrobacter succinogenes; assembly: GCA_902768715.1. Lineage (GTDB taxonomy): Bacteria > Fibrobacterota > Fibrobacteria > Fibrobacterales > Fibrobacteraceae > Fibrobacter > Fibrobacter succinogenes_L. The sequence continues at coordinate 5,719 of CACXMH010000051.1, forward strand.
ACGCCTTCCTCAAGGGGAACCTGAAGTTTACCGACATCCCGAAACATGTGGAAACCATCATGGCGGGCGCTCCCACGGTCTCTGGCCACCTGACCCTGGACCAGGTTCTCGAAGCCGACGCTGAGGCCCGCAAATTGACAGCTGCGCTTATCAAATAATTGATTTGTACATTTTGCCTCGATGGAATCGATCCTTGACAATGTTCTGATGTTCGTGCTGGGCCTTATCGGGCTGAGTTTTCTCGTGACCATTCACGAGTTGGGCCATTTTTTGGTGGCCAAGTGGAACAATGTCAAGGTAAACACTTTCAGCATCGGCTTTGGCAAGAAGCTTATCAAGTTCCGTCATGGCGAGACGGAATATTGTATTTCGGCAATCCCCTTTGGCGGTTACGTGGCCATGGCGGGGGAGAACCCGGACAAACTTAAAGAAGGCCAAGTTCCCGACGAGCGGGATTTTGTGGCCAAGTCGGTGGGCGCCCGCGCGGCCATCGCCTTTGCAGGACCCTTCATCAACATCGTTTTTGCCTTTTTGCTCTTGATGGTGCTCTACATGGTGGGTGTCGAAGAGGCCGACAACAAGAACCTCATCGTGGGCTTTGTGGCGAACGATTCTTCGGCAGAAATTGCAGGCATTCAGCCTGGCGATACCATTACCGCCATGAACGAAAAGCCCACCCAGGGTTGGGACGATTTTCGCGAGCAGATTGGCGTGAGCCTCGGTGCAGAGGTTGTGCTGGAAGTCCATCGGGGTGGCGCTCCTTTGAACATTACCGTGGTGCCGCAGGAACTGGTGATTCCTGCCCAGGATTCTACGGGCAAGCCCATCAAGATGGGCATTGGCGATATCGGAATTTATCCCCGAAACCGCGTCATGGTGCGGCTTCCGCCTGTGGCAGGGTCTGCTGCCGAAAAGGCCGGAATTCTCCAGAACGACACCATCTTTGAAATTAACGGCGAACACATTTCCCGCTACGAAGAAGTGGTCCGCATTATTGACGGAAGCAAGGGTGAGCCTGTAAACATTACGGTCATTCGAAACGGCGATACTCTTACCAAGTCCCTCACTCCCGTCTATAACGAAGAACATGAACGCTATATGGTCGGCATCCAGATGGGCTACGTACTCTTCCGCGAAACAAAGATTGTGCGTCGCGGACCGGTCGAGGCCTTCACGAAAACTTGCGCCACCAGCTGGAAAATGACCACCAGCATCTTCCGCTATTTCAAGCGCATGTTCCAGGGGCAGGTGAAGGTGGATGCCTTCTCTGGTCCGGTTTCCATCGTGGCCGTGATGGGTAACGTTTGGATGAGCGGCTTCCAGGACTTTTTGATGCTTTTGGCCCTCATCAGCATCAACCTGGGCGTCATGAACCTGCTCCCCCTGGCCATTACCGACGGTGGCCTCCTGATGTTCCTCGGAATCGAGAAACTGCGCGGCAAACCCCTTTCTACCAAGACCCAGAGCATCATCCAGAATGTCGCTGCCGCATTCTTTATCAGTTTCTTCGTGTTCATCACGATTCTCGACTTCGGCAAGCTCTCGCTGTTCTTGAAATAAGGCGAACATGTCATCCCCGCGGAGGCGGGGATCTCCTTAATATACAGGTTTTCTTATGATCGATAACGAAATTGAAAATCGCAGCAAGGTCATTGTGCGCACGAGCATCGTAGGCATCGCTACAAACGTGGTGCTCTCGGCGTTCAAGGCCGCCATCGGCTTTATCACGGGTTCCATCGCCGTCACCCTCGACGCGGTGAACAACCTCTCCGACGCGCTCTCCTCGGTAATTACCATCGTGGGGGCGAAGCTTTCGAACAAGCCCGCCGACAAAAAGCATCCGCTGGGCTACGGACGCATCGAGTACCTGAGCGCCATGATTGTGGCTGCCATCGTGCTGTATGCGGGCGGCACCTCTGCCGTAGAATCCGTCAAGAAAATCATTCACCCTGAGGCCGCCGACTATTCTACGGTCTCGCTGGTGATTATCGCCGCCGCCGTGGTGGTAAAGCTCGTGCTCGGCAAGTATGTTAAACGCCAGGGCGAGCGCGTGAATTCCGGTGCGCTTGTGGCCTCCGGTGCCGATGCCCTTTTCGATGCCATCTTGTCTGCGTCGGTGCTTGCTTCTGCAATCGTGTTCGTGACGACGGGCGTTTCGCTCGAAGCCTACGTGGGCGTGCTGATTTCGCTGTTCATCATCAAGTCCGGCATCGAGATGCTCAAGGACACGCTGGACGACATCCTGGGCAAGCGTGCCGACAAGGAAACCGTCAAGCAAATCAAGGCCATCCTCACCTCCGAAGAACCCGTGCGCGGTGCATACGACCTAATTCTGAACGATTACGGCCCGAACAAGTCCATCGGCTCGGTGCACCTGGAACTGCCCGACACCATGACCGTCGAGGAACTGGACGTGCTCACGCGCAAACTGCAGAACCGCGTGTACAAGGAAACGGGAATCCTGCTTGCTGGCGTGGGTGTGTATTCGCACAACACCAAAAACGACGAAGCCGCCGACATTCGGAACAAAGTATTGCATATCGTGAAGGCTCACGAATGGGCGCTCCAGATGCACGGCTTTTACGTGGATTTGCAGGAACGTACCATGCGCTTTGACGTGGTCATGAGTTTCGCCGTTGCCCCCGAAGAAGGCATTGCGACCCTCACCAAAGAAGTCGGCGAAGCCTTCCCCGAATACAGCGTGCACATCGCTCCCGACGTGGATTTGGGGTAGCGACCTCTTGACTGGCTAATAAATATTAGTCATTTCAGCTAATGAATGTTAGCTAACTGTAGAGGAGCTATGTCCACAAAAGAAAAAATTCTTGAAACCGCCCTAACGCTATTTACCCAAAACGGATACGACGGCACCAGCGTGGAGCAAATCGCCCAGAATGTCGGCATCAAGGCGCCGTCGCTTTACAAGCACTTCAAGGGCAAAGAAGACATTCTGAATGCGCTTATCGACATTGCCGAAGCGCGTTACGAGGAATCGTTCGGCTCCGCGAAGAAAGTCGGCATAATCCCAGAATGTATCGACGGTTTCATTCGCGAGATGTTAAAGCGCATCCGCTTTACAATGAGCGACCCGATTATCAAGGAAATGCGCATTTTCTTGGTGCAAGAACAATTCCGCAGCGAACGCCTCGCCGAAATCACCACGAGACATCAGGTGGACGGACTTTTGCAAATGTACCAGAAGATTCTCGAAACATTGATGGACGCGGGCATAATCGTCAAGGACGACCCGGAAATGCTAGCGACAGAGATTACTGCACCCGTTGCACTCTGGATTTCTAAAGTTGATCGCCAGCCGAAATGCGAAAAAGAAGCACTCAAATTCATCGAGAAGCATTTACAACATTTTTTCAAAACCTATAAGAAATGTCCAACAATCCGTTTATGATTTGGGGACGTTACAGGAGGCGCTTTTTATTTTACATGCACTTGGAGCATCTGCACCTTGTCACTCGATTCTACACGGACTAGGTAAATGCCCGGGACGAATTTTTTGAGCGAGACGAGGTGATTTCCTGCTGCAGAACCGCGGTAATGCATCTTGAGACTGCCCTGTACATCGAATACGGCGACTTTAAGTTCCGAAGCTACAGTATTCGTAACAACAAGCTCGTTCCGAGCGTAGACAACCCTGAAAGCACTAGCAAGTGTAGTCATATTAACCGGAGTCGTCGAATCGCTAGAACTGCTACTGGATTTCGCAACACTCGAAGAAGACGCAATTGCGCTAGACGAAGATGCCGGAATGCTCGAAGAACTGCTAGAAGCAGGGACCTTGATAGATGCCGTGAGCGTCTGTGCATCCAAATCATTGTAATTCGCATTGCCAAGTACCATAAAGTACACAGTATAATTACCGCCGTTAGTTGCCGTCGGCAAAGCTTCTGAATACTTTTCATCACTGGCCAACTTATAAACGAGTGTTCCGTTTTTAACTTCACCGGCCGTCACAAGCGTCTGGGCCTTGCCGTTATACACCAGGTTTTCTACAGCAACCGGAGCCTTGACAATTGTCGGATTTGCCTTTGAAATTTCAAAAGCCTGTTCGAGACCCGTTGCCGGCAACTTGTAATTCTTGTTGCTCAAGTCCGTTACCTTTGCGGTGTACTTGCCGGCATTCGTAGCAGAGTCTATAACGAGGTTGCATCCGTCATTGTTCACGAGACCTCCTGCTACTGTTGCATTCGGAGCATGGGCTTTGCCGTCATAGGTAAACGAAGTTTCATCATCCCAAGCAATAAAAACGACCTTCGGTTCGACAGTCAACCTGCCTGCGACAAATTCAATTTCATAGTTATCGGCAGTTAGGCCGCTCGGCGTAATGGCGAATTCACCGACATCACCGTACTGCTTGTAATTGATTTCAAAAGCAAGTTCGCCTGTCAAGACATTGCTGGTTTCGTTTCCAACAAATCCGTCATAAGCAATACCTGCGCTAGCAGGTTCGTCGCCATAGACAATCGTATCGTTCAAGGCTGTAATCTTGAGCGGAGCCTTTTTGATTTCGAAGGCCTGTTCGATACCGGATTCCGGCAACTTGTAATTCTCGTTGCTTAAATCCGTTACCGTAGCGGTGTACTTGCCTGCATCCGTAGCAGCCCCAGCCACCGTAAGGCCACACTTGTCGCTGTTCACGACGCCACTAGCCGTAGCCATTGGAATCTGTTCAGAGCCATTGTAAGTGAGCGAAGCGTCACTCCAAGCTATCGAAATCTCCTTCGGTTCAACCGTCAACTCGCCTTTGACGAAAGTGATGTCGTAGTTGTCAGAAGACAAACCGCCTGGAATAATGACGTATTTGCCAACTTTATCGAATTGCGCGTAATCGTAGTTAAAGTCAATCGAATCATTTAAGTCATTTTCGTTATCGTCGCCCATAAAGCCGCTGTATTCGACACCTGCGTTAGACGGTTCATCACCGTAGGCAATTGTTGCATTCTTGGCCGTAACCGTGAGCGGAACCTTTGTAATTTCAAAGTCCGGCCCATCTCGATTTTCTGGCAACTTGTAATTTACATTGGTTAAATCTATTGCCTCGGCAGAGTAATTTCCGACATTCATAGCGGAGTCTATAATAATGTTGCATTCATCATTGTTCAAGAGACCTCCAGCCGTCGCATTCGGAGCTTGAGCCTTTCCATTGTAAGTGAACGAAGTTTCTTTATCATCCCAGGCAATAGAGATTTCCTTCGGTTCAACAGTCAACTTGCCAGCGACAAATTTAAAATCGTAGTTGTCGGATTCCAAACCGCTCGGCATAATGGCGTATTCACCGACTTTATCGTATTGAGCGTAATCGTAGCTATAGACAATCGAGCCACTTAAGCTATTTTCGTTATCGACGCTCACAAAGCCGCTGTATTCAACACCTGCATTTGCTGGTTTGTCACCATAGATAATCAACTTATCCTTTGCGATAACAATCAAAGGTGCTTTAGCGATTTTAAATTGTTCGCTGATTTCACCGGTATAATGGCCTTTTCCAGTGATAGTCATGCTTGCCGTTCCAACAGATACGTTGTTCGAACATTGAGTCGTGAAATCTACACCGGGTTCAAGTACTTTTTCTCCGTCTGTAACGCTAATTGCAGGGCAAATTCGAGAACCCGTATATGTTTGGTCTTCAATGGCAGCGACCGTGATGTCTGAGCTTGTAAAACGCTTTATCACCGACACGGTCAGATAGACTCCACCGCCATCTTTGACATAGCCGTAGTCATTGGATATAAAGTGGAGCAACATTTGATTGGTACTACTGGAGGCTGTAACAGAGGTCGTCGGAGTATTATTGTTGCCGACTGTGTTCTTGAAACGTCCGAGGCGTTTTGCATTGGTGCTGTTGCCGTCGTAGATATCAAGATAATCTTCTTCTGCAGACGTGTACATGAGTTTGACATATCCCGATACTTTCATCATACAGTCCTCGGGTGCCGTCAATAACAGTTTGCCATCGTCATTGGTAAAGTAAAATCCATCCTTTCCACTATTGTCGTAAACTCGGAATGAAGTCATGTCATCCTGAATGATAATATCTCGCTGGCCAGTCTTAGGCATATTGACAAAAAAGTCCGTCTTGGGCATAAATGTTGCCGTCACCGTTGCATCTGACGAACGCATCTTGAATGAGTATCCCGTTGAGGCTGCGTAATAGACAACATCGCCCCATTGAACGGTGTCAGGTTTTGTCATGACAATTTTTCCGTCCGCATCAAAAGCATCGATATCTTTCAACACATAGCCTTCGTCAGAACTTACGGTCACGTTGATAGTTCCGTTAGTTTCAACCTGAGTTTTGTCAAACATTACATTACCGTGCTCCATATTTTTGTCGCTGCTTACACTGTAAACAGCAGGGGTAAAGACTTTAACTTTCAGGTCGAGACCGTACTTATGAAAAAAATCTGTTCTCGAAATATCGGCTGCCTTAAGGCGGACATAAGCTGTATTGCCTTCACTGACAACAGGATAAAGAGTCTCCTCTTTCTGCTGATTGCTATATGCTAATTTTTCTCCGTAACTTTTAGGAGGGTCATTATAGATTGCATAGTAAGACTCACTAGAGCTATTATCCACCATAAAGCTTTTTCCCGAAAATTGCATCACTTTACCCGAAGGTGCCGTTATTGCCAGGGTGCCATCGCTCAATGGTTGAAAATCACCATCCTTGCCGCCGTCGTCGTAGAGTTTAAATGAAGTAATATTGTCGGGAATGACCATATTCTTTGTGCCGGAATGCGGCATATTGACATAGAGACCTCCTTCATCTGAATTCAGCTTGTTGGTGAATACAGCAGCGACGGTTACATTTTGGGTAGGCATCTTAAACGTCACAGTCTTACTGATAGTTTCGCTCCAGTTGGTGTACCAGTTACAATCAGTAACGTTGACAGTTTCACCGTCAGCTTTTACAACCCTTAGCTCGTTGAGCATATAACCTTCGTCGGGCGTAACAGTTAGAGTTATGTTGTCGTTTGCTTTTGCCTGTCTCAAATTCGCCGTTACTTGACCGCCGGTAAATCTGTCAGGTAGATTTACGTTGTATTTGCGGTCGGCTGGCACAAGTGTCACCGAAAGGTCTAAATCTGAATAGCCATACGGCTCTTGAAAACTAATTGCTAAGTTTTTTCCCGTGCTAGTAATGGTGGGAATTACAGCCACTGGGCTAGGTAGGTAATCATAAATTAGCTCCGAATTCTCTAAAAGTATTGTTCCGCTCGCCTCATCGTTGTCATAAACAGTCAAATACCCTTCATATATTAATGAACAATCAATCAAATCGTTTTCCGACGTCCTATCCGCAGCCAGGGCTTTACCAGACAATTGAATAAGATAGTTCGAATTGTCAGGAATGTTGATAACGAGGACACCATCCCATTCTTTACCAAGAACATGATCCTTGCCACCAGCCTCATAGACCTTGAAGGATGTCAAGCCATCTTCGATTTCCGATTCTGTAATCTTCAGCGTCATTTTACGTTTTTCGGGTATAGTTACATATTTCTCGCTGCCGTCTTGCGTCAGTACAGCCGTGTTAACCCACATTATGAATGACTGTGAACCGAAATAGGGGCTCTTACCCTTAATCGTCAACATATATTTGTCTTTTTCTATAACTCCAGACGCATCCACGCTATACCCGACGGTCTCAGTATAGTGAGTTCCTTTTATCAATTTGTTACCGTTGTAATCGTAAACGTCATAATTGATATACTTTATCGCTCCATTCGGGAGAATGCTATAGTCTTGCATTTGAAGGTTCGCTAGTGCAATCGAGTTGTTGTCCAGCTCAACTGGAATAATTTTCTGATTTTGCCTTTTTGCAAGTTCATCCGCTAAGACTAAGTCTGTACTTCCTTCGTAATAGAAACGCGAATCTCCCTCAATGCTGATATCACCCCTGTAACTATTTGCATTGATGAAATCTGTACTTTCAGTCCACGACAATGAAATGGTTCCTGCGGTTCCCTCTCTTGTTGAACCATCACGGCCTGGACCTATTCCGTTCCCCCTTAGACTTACTGCTGTGACTTGGCCTCCACTGATGGTGATCGATCCACCTTTGCCCTTTCCACTTTCGTTAATGGTACCGCCGCCAATCGCCGCAGCGCCATATGTTCCCGATGTCGCTTTAACAACGCCACCAGTAATGGTTATCGTACCAGCATTGCCATTAAAACCACCTCCAATACCGGCTCCTTTGCAACCTTTACTTCCAGAATCAGATATAGCATTGACCGTACCACCACGGATAGTGATGTTACCACCGGAGCCCAGTTCCGCACCACCTATTGCCGCCCCGAAATAATAGCTTAGTGAACCAGTGTTAATCGCTGTTATATTACCCCCTAATATTGTAATCGAACCTGCATTGGCAATGCCGTTGCCTTTACTTCCACCAAGTGGAGAATTTTCGTTGCTGCTGCCAGATCTCGTATTAAGGTTTCCCTCGCCTGTTATTGTAAGGCTGTGTCCATCATGAACGCCAATGCCATTTTGTGCATCAAGTGTTGTTTGTGCGCCAAGGTTCAATGTAACGGAACCTCTAATATAGATTCGCCTACTGAACGTAACAGTACCGTTGCCAATAATATTGACAGAGCAGTTCTCCCATGTTGTTTCTTTATTGATGGTTTGCCCCATAGCTTCGATGTTGATCACATCTTCCGCCAACGAGGTTGCTGCCATAAGCAGGGTAAAAACCAGAGCAAGCCCCAAACGGAGCGAACGTAATGAATGAATTAGATGACTGGTCATAGTATTTTAGCACCGTATTTGTTGAAAATATTTTTTACAAACTATAATATAAAAAAAAGAAACAATATCATAGCCCAAATGCGTTGCACTTTATTTTTGCTATGACGCCGTGACCGTATAAAAGGACTTGACAAGAATTTTAAAATAGTGTACATTTGTGCATACAAAACAAAAAAGGAGAACTTTATGGAAATGAAATTCTGTCAGAGCTGCGGAATGCCGCTCACGCCAGAAATCTTGGGCACAAACGCCGACGGCAGCAAGAACGAAGATTATTGCATCTACTGTTACAAAGACGGTGCGTTCACCGGCGACTTCAACATGGAACAGATGGTCGAATTCTGCTCGCAGTTCGTCGATGAATTCAACAAGAATACGGGCAAGAGCCTTACCCGCGAAGAATACAAGGCGGAACTTCGCAAGTATTTCCCTACGCTCAAGCGCTGGCGCCTCCCGGCAGATCAACTGCCACATGCCACATCGCCCATGAAGCAGAAGTTCATTGAAGAAGTCAACGCGCTTAATATCAAGGACATGCCGAAAATCGACAACCTATTTGTTCTGCAGGGCTCGTTCATCAATCAGGAATACAAAATTAACGGCAACAGCGTCAAGCTTTTAGACGACAACGCTAGCTACTGGGGAAACCAAGTTGAAAAGCAAAACGCCGAAGGCCGCTGCTTCGGAATCGCCTGCGACGAACGCTACATTCTCGTGAGCGAATACGGCAAGAATGGCGCCGATGCCGAAATCGTCGTATTCAAGAAACGGTAATGTTTAAGATATTACGCTTCTTTCCCGAGCACGGCGCGGGCGAGCTGATCGGCGCACGATGTCGGCTTCCCGCCGCAGGTGTTGCCTAGGAGCTTTGCTGCAATATCTTCGGCACTCATCCCTTCGCAGAGTTTGGCAATCGCCTTCAGGTTGCCGTTGCATCCGCCCGTAAAGCGGATGTTTCTGATTTTGTCGCCGTCGCGCGTGAACTGAATCGTCGTTGCGCAAACGCCTTTAGTCTTGAAAGTCTCTTCCATACGTGTCTCGAAAATTATGTCCACAAGCTCGTGATGAACATCGGGCTTGCGTCTGTTGCCTTTTTGAATCCGCAGTATTCGTAAAAGTCCATTTCCTTGTCGTATGCCACGATGACAATACGCAAGTAATCCTTGTATACGTTCTTGACTTTTTCGACGAGTTCCTTGCCGATGCCTTTCCCTTGGTATTCCGGTCGCACAAGCAAATAATGAACATACGCATTCATGATGCCGTCATCCATCGCACAAATCATGCCGACGAGCTTGTCGCCGTCCCACGCTGAAACGACCGTCTTGAAATTCTTCATCGCAATGACGAGTTTGTCTGGAAAATGACCCGAAGACCATTCTACCGAAAGGAACAAATCCTTTAAATCTTGCTCCGAAAAATCATGAATTGTTTTATATATGATTGACATAATTGCGTTTAAATATAGCATTGTTGAGCTGCGAAAACGGAGTCTCGTGGATTTTCATGGAAAAGTGCTGAAATCCCAAATTTTGGATAATGCGATTTTTCTACATTATTCCCTGAAACAGTAAAGGATTCGCTTATGAATATTCTCGTCGTTGGTAGCGGTGGTCGCGAACATGCCATCGCTCTTGCAGTCAAGAAGTCGCCGCTGTGCGACACTCTCGTGTGCGCTCCGGGCAACCCGGGCATGGCACCCGGGCATGGCAAACCTCGGCAAGTGCGTGCCGGTGGATGTGGCCGACCCCAAGGCGATTGCTGACCTCGCCGTAGCAGAGCATATCGACCTCGCGGTCATCGGCCCCGAAATTCCGCTGGTCGCTGGCGTGGTGGATGAATTCCGCCGTCGCGGGCTGCGTGCTTTCGGCCCGACTGCGGCTGCTGCCGCCCTCGAAGGCTCCAAGGCCTTCAGCAAGGATATCATGAAGAAGTACAACGTGCCGACGGCAGCCTTCGAGACCTTCACCGATCTCGCTTCGGCAAAGAAGTTCCTCGCCGAACACCCGGCTCCGATCGTGGTGAAGGCGTCGGGCCTCGCTGCGGGCAAGGGCGCTATCGTCTGCATGACCGACAAGGAAGCG
>CACXMH010000052.1 GCA_902768715.1 Fibrobacter succinogenes
CTTTTCGTCGGGGTTGCAGTAACCGACGCGGGCGCCGCCTTCGATAGCCATGTTGCAGACCGTCATACGGCCTTCCATGCCCATTTCTTCGATGACCGGACCTGCAAATTCATAAGCGTAGCCAACGCCACCGTTCACGCCGAGCTTGGCGATGTAGGCGAGGGCGACATCCTTGGCGGTCACACCCGGCTTCAGCTTGCCGGTGAACTTGATGCGGCGAGTCTTGAGCGGGCTCATGGCGAGCGTCTGGGTGGCCAAAACGTCTGCCACCTGGCTGGTACCGATACCGAATGCGATAGCCCCGAAGGCACCGTGCGTTGCCGTGTGAGAGTCACCGCAAGCGACGGTCATACCCGGCTGCGTTACGCCTTCTTCGGGGCCCACGATGTGGATCACGCCCTGTTCGGCGGTAGCGGGGCCAAAGAACTTGATGCCGTTGTTCTTGGTGTTGTTTTCAATGTGGGAGAACATCTCTTCGGAAATGCCGTCCTGGAGCGGGCGGTTACGTTCCGGGAAGGTGGTCGGGATAATGTGGTCGACCGTGGCGAACGTGCGTTCGGGGAACAGCACCTTCTGGCCTTCTTCGCGGAGCTGCGCAAAAGCCTGCGGGCTCGTGACTTCGTGGCAGAGGTGGAGCCCGATAAAGAGCTGGCACTGGCCGCTCGGGAGCTTTGCTACCGTGTGGCTTTCAAAAATCTTCTGATAGAGTGATTTTCCCATAGTTTTGTCTCTTTTTTATGCCTTTTCGATTTATTCTCCAAGGCTGATTAATTGCGGGCTCAAATATAGAAAAAGAACGCGTGATGGACAAAAAATGGCCGCAAGCCCATGTAGCTTTCGGTTGTAATCAAAGAATAAGAACTGTCTTTGGATACTAGACCGAGGTTTAGGAGATGTTTTATATTTTCGCTGTATGGTTTCTGTTTTAAGGAATATCCTTTTTCTTTTTCTTGCGTTTGCTTGCGCCTGTTTCGCTCTGCCGCAGACGGGAACATTCCGCGATGCTCGCGACGGACACACCTACAGGACGGTTGTCATCGGGACCCGCGTCTGGATGGCCGAAAACCTTGCGTTCAATGTGAAAGGGAGTGCCTGCTACGACAACAATCCGGAGAATTGCGCAAAGTACGGCCGCCTCTATAATTTCGAGATGGCAAAGAAGGCATGCCCTACGGGTTGGCACCTGCCAGAAAACGACGAATGGAAACGCTTTCGCACCGTCATCGAAGACAGCGACGGTAAGGAGGCCGCTTGGGTGAGCCTCAAGTCTCGGGACAAGTGGGACGGATCAGACCGTTACGGTTTTGATGTAGTGCCTGCGGGCAAGGCTACCGACGAATTTGTGGAACTGGGAGTGTCCGCTCATTTCTGGAGCGCCACCAGCGAAGAGGGTGACGCCTATGGCTGGCATTTGGCCCCTCCGGGCGATTTCTCCATGGAATTTGATTACAGCGGGAACATGTATTCTGTCCGCTGCCTCAAAAATTATTGATGCTGTTTTCGCATACGCAAAATGTATGCGGGAGGCAAACTTAGTTTGCCGACCTCAATAAGCTATTTGTAATCCACGTGGAATAGGAACCGGTCGTTTGCCACACCCCAGTCGCTTCCATCGCAGGTTTTTACGTATAAATGCAATTTGCGGTGGCTGACGGTCTTTGTGTATTCATGTTTAGGGCCGCAGTCTCCCTGGTTGCCTTCCTTTGAATCGTATTTCCAGCCCATGTCTTCAATGGCCTGGTAAAATTCAGTGTAATTCTTATAGTAGAAATAGCAGTACATCCGCCAATAGGGACCCGAGTACGAGTATTCACTGGGCTTCATGCGTTCGGTGACGTCAGTGGTGACATGTTCTTCGGAATAGCAATCCTCGGGAATGGGATTACCTTTGAATTGCATGATAGGGGTCATGTCCCGAAGTTCTTCGGCGGAAAAATCTTCCGGTTCGGGGTCGGTTGAACAGGCCACAAGCCCACAGAGGGCGGTAGAAATAGATAAAAGAATCGTTATGAAGTTGTTTTTCATTGTGAAACCTGACCTTATCCTGTTGTCATTCGTCATCTGAACGAATTGCATTGAGCCATTCAGTAAGTTTATCTTCGTAATATTCAACGTGGAACAAAAAACGATCGTCTGATACGAATATAGAAGAACTGCAGGTTTTTACGTACAGGTGTAATTGGCGGTAGCCGACAGTTCGCTTGTATTCGTGTTTTGGTCCGCAGTCTCCGTCATCACCTTCATTTTTTTCGTATTTCCAACCCATGGCTTCAACGGCATCGTAGAAATCTTCGTAATGCTTGAAGTAAAAGTGGCAATACATTCGCCAATAGGGAGCGTCGCCGTTTCTGTAAGTTACATGGCTTTCAGAATAGCATTTCTCAGGAATGGGATTCCCCTTGAATTGCATGATGGGGGTCAGGTCCCGCAGTTCTTCGGCTGTGAAATCTTCCGGTTCACTGCACGCTTGTAAAGCGTAGAGGACCAGTACAAGCGGCAGAAATATCAAACCGGAAAACTTCATTTGCAGGTTAGCGCAGTATTATATCGCCATTTGCGACGAGCTTGTCACGTAGCTTGTTGTGGGCCTTGTTGACTTCGTCGTCGGTAAGCGTGCGGTCCATGGCCTGGTAGGTGAGGCTGTAGACCATGTTCTTTTTGCCGGCTTCGATCTTGTCGCCTTCGTAGATGCTCTTGAGGGTAATCTTCGCGAGGTTCTTGGGGTTGAGTCCCTTGATGCGGGCGACGATGTCTTCGTGGGTCATGGACTTCGCCACTTCCAGCGAGATGTCGCGGGTAGAAGGCACCTGGCGGCTGAAGGCTTCGAACACGATCTTCTTGTGGGTGGCGTGTTCCATCTTGTCCATGTCCAGTTCCATCACGTAGGTGGTGTAGCTGATGTCATTGGCGGCCATCACGGAGGGGTGGAGTTCACCCATGGTGCCGAGCACCACGCCGTCGGCGAGGATTTCGGTCTGCTTGCCCGGGTGCAGGAAGATTTCGGGTTTGGCCGGCACGCGGAATTCCACAACGAGGCCAACGCGCTTGAGGAAGCTTTGCACGAATCCCTTGAAGGAGGCAAAGTCAATCTGGGCGGGCTTGTCGTTGAGCGGGTTCACGTCGAAGTTGCCTGCAATCGTGAGGGCGACAAGGTTCGATTCGTCGAAGCCCGGATCGCGCACGTCCTTGCGGTCGCGCTTGAACTGGCCCTTGGCCACTTCGAACAGGCGCACGGAACCCGGACGGTTCTTTTCGTTCTCGGCAACACTCTTGAGGAGGTTGGGGAGGAGCGAAGTCGGGACTGCACCCAGTTCTTCGGAGAGCGGGTTCAAAAGCAGTGCGGGCTTGCTGCGGCGGTCACCGCTTTCGGGGCCAAAGAGGGCCTCGGTGCGGGCCTTGCTCGTGAAGCGCAGGCTCAGGCATTCGTGCAGGCCCATGGCGGAGAGGGTCTTGCGGATTTTGCGGTTCAAAACTTCAATGGGCGGGAGCTCGTTGGGCTGCATCTTGAAGGACGGCAGCGTGTACGGAATGTTGTCGAACCCGATGAGGCGGGCGACTTCTTCGATGAGGTCCACTTCCCGTTCCAGGTCGGGGCGGAAGCTCGGAATCTTGAACGTGATGGAGTCTGCCGTCTTGGAGACGACTTCGAGGGCGATGCCCGTGAGGAACTTTTCGACCTGGGCCATCTCGAGCTTCATGCCGATAACGCGTTCGGCCTGTGCGATGCGGAGCGTGACCACGTTGTTTTCTTTCTTGTGGTCTTCGCCGGTGTATTCGACGGTGCCCTTGAGGATGCGGCCACCCGCCACTTCCTGGATGAGGGCGCAGGCGTACTTGCTGTATTCATCCTGGGTTGCAAAGTCGATTTCGCGTTCAAAGCGGTAGCTGGAATCCGTCGAGATGCAGAGGCGCTTGGCCTGCTTGCGGACCACCGTCGGGTTGAACCAGGCGCTCTCGAGGAACACGTTCTTGGTGGCATCGACGATTTCGGATTCGACGCCGCCCATCACGCCGGCAACGCAGGCCGGACGGTCGCCGTCGCAAATCACGAGGTCGCTTTCCAGCAGTTCGTGAGCGGTGTGGTCAATCGTTTCAATCTTTTCGCCCTTGACGGCGCGGCGGACCTTGATCTTGTTGCCGTGCAACTGATCCATGTCAAAGCTGTGGAGCGGCTGACCCACGTCCATCAAGATGAAGTTCGTGATATCGACGACGTTGTTGATGCTGTTCATGCCCACGGCGTGCAGGAGTTTTGCGAGCCAGGCGGGAGACTTTTCGACCTTCACGTCCTTGATGACGCGGCCCACGTAGCGGGAGCAGCCGCAGCCGGGAACCACTTCGAGGCTGATGGCGGAACTTGCCGGTTCGGAATCTTCCTTGAGTTCGTAGGCGAGCGGCTTGAGCGGGCGGTTGAACTTCGCGGCGAGTTCGCGGGCGACACCGCGGTGGCTGAGGGCGTCCGGACGGTTCGGGGTCACGTTCAGTTCGAAGCAGACGTCGTAGAGGCCGAGGCTCACGAACGGGGTGCCAGCCGGAATGCTGTCGTCGAGAACCATGATACCTGCATGGTCGTCGCTGAGGCCGATTTCGTCTTCGGCGCAAATCATGCCGAAACTTTCCACGCCGCGGATCTTGGACTTCTTCATCTTGAGCGTGCCGCCATCGGGGAGCGGGAGTTCCGCGCCAATCGGGGCGAGAACCACGGTCTGGCCTGCGGCTACGTTCGGGGCACCGCACACGACCTGGAGCGTTTCCTTGCCGTCGTTCACGGTGGTGATGTGCAGGTGGTCGCTGTCCGGGTGGGCTTCGCAGGTAAGAACCTTCGCCACCACGAGCTTTTCATAGACCTTGCCCGGTTCTTCCATGCCTTCGACTTCGAGGCCGATGGAGGTGAGCGCCTTTGCAACTTCTTCCGCAGATTCCGGAAGATCAACGTGACGTCTGAGCCAATTCAAAGAAACTTTCATCTTTTCCTCTTTGGCACGGGAATTGCCGCGGTTCGCTTATCTGCCGCAAAATCCGTACCTGCTTAAATTTTCGCGGGTAAATATAGAAATTACACCTTTTTTACCGCAGCGGGTATTCCTTGTATTCCTTGACGCCGAATTCCTGACGCAGGTAATCCCAGCGCACCAGACGGTTTTTCCAGTAGTACTTGCGGTACAGGCGGCGGGCCACGCGGCTGGTAAATTCGTAGGGAATGGTGTGGTGGTCGTCGGCCACGCTTTCCATGGAAATGCGGTGGTCCAGTTCGCCGTTCACCACATCTACCGTCTCGCCAACCTGAACATCGGGAATGTGGCTAACATCTACCATGGTGGCGTCCATGCACACGCGGCCGAGAATGGGGCAGAGCTGCCCACGGATAAACAGGAATCCCTTGTTGTAGCCACCGCGGAGGTAACCGTCGCCGTAACCAATGGCCACGGTGGCGATTCGAGTGGGCTGCTGTGCCATCCAATAGCCGCCGTAACTGACAGTCTCGCCGGGTTTCACGTCGTGAATGTGGCGGATGGTGGACTTGATACGCATTACGGGCTTGATCGGCCACGGCGAAGGGGCTGCTCCCATGCAGTTGTAGCCGTAGAGGGCAAGGCCCGGGCGCACCATGTCAAAATGGCTCTCGGGGCGGGTGAGGGTGCCGGCGGAACTGCTGCAGTGGCAGATGGCGGGGCGCAGCCCTTCCGCTTCCAACACATCTACAAGCCTGGTAAATCGCTGGATCTGGATGTCGGTCTTGGGATTCCCCGGCATGTCGGCGGTGGCCAGGTGGGTGAACATCCCTTCGAAATGCAAATTCTTGAGGCTGAGCGCCGCACGGATGTTGTTGAAGTCCTCGGCGTCAAAGCCGTAGCGGTTCATGCCCGTATCAACTGCCAGGTGTGCCTTGCAGGTGGTGCCCGTCTCTTTCAGGAACTGGTCGAAGGCCATGGCGGTACGGATGTCCGTGATGGCCGCGGTCAGCTGGAATTCCACGAAGTAGGCAAAGTCAGAGGGCGTGCAGGGGCCAAGTACCAGAATGGGAAGGTCCATGCCGTATTGACGGAGCAGCATGCCCTCGCTGATGTGGGCCACGCCCAGGTAGTCGGCTCCGCCGAACTTGGCGGCAAAGGAGCAGGCGAGGCTGCCGTGTCCGTAAGAATCCGCCTTTACGGGCAGTAGAATCTTCGTGTTCTTTGGAATCTGGCTGCGGATGAACTTGATGTTGTTGCAGAGGGCGTCCAGGTTGATTTCAATCCAGTTGGGCCTTGCAATCTTGTTCAGGTCAGGGGGATTTTTCAGAAGTTTCGGCATCTCGTCCATGACTAATAAACCTCTAATCGTGAGCTTCGCCGCTGTTGGCCTTTTCCAGCTCGCGGGCGTTGATAATCAGCATCTGCAGGCGGTTCTCGATGTTTGCAAAACTGGTGTCCGGGTCATAGTCCAGACTGAGAATCTGGATATGGGGGCAACGTTCCTTCACGGCCTTGGTAAGGCCACGGCCAGAAATGTGGTTTGCCAGGCAGGCGAAGGGCTGCAAGATGATGTGGCTGTTGATGCCATGCTGGGAATTGTACAGGATTTCGCCCGGAATCAGCCAGCCCTCGCCCGTGTTGTAGGTGGGGTCGATGATGTCGGACACGTAGTCCTTCAGTTCCACGCAGTCCGCATGGTGTTCGTACAGCTTGAACTTGTGCATGGCCTTGCGGGCGGTCTCTACGGCGTGGGTATAGACCTTGCTGGTCACGCCGCCTTCGAGCCTGTCCATCACCGGATTCGCCGAGAACCCGCGCTTCACCTTTTCGGCACGGACTACCTCGTCTACGCGGAAGAAGTCTGTCATGCCGGGCAGGTACACTTCCATGCCGTTGTTCATCAGGTAGTTCTCGATGAAGCCGTTGGCGCTGGGGTGGTAATTCATCAGGATTTCGCCAAGCACGGCCACGCGGGGCTTGCGGATTCCCTTCTTGCGGTCTTCGGTAATCTCGATGGAGTTGAAGGCCTCGATACACTGGTCGAACACTTCCAGGAGCTTGGAGGGGCGCACCAACTGCGTGGTGGTCAGGTTGCCTGCCACGCCGATTACCTTGGGCATCCATTCGTCGTAAATCTTCTGGGTGTCGCCTTCGTGAACTTCGTAGGGGCGCACGGCGCGGTACATGATTTCGATGGCGTCCATGGTCACAAGGCCCCACAGCATGTGGAGTCTAAAGTCCAGGCCCAGCTGGAATCCGGGGTGCATTCCCTTGTAGTCCACGCCGGTGGTAATGATGGTCACGTCCTTGAAGCCGGCCTCGTCCAGGGCCTTGCGGGCCAGCACTGCATACTGCACGGCACGGCAGTTCTCGCAGTTCTTGGCAAGGCACATGGAAACCTGGTTCTGGGGAACCTCGGGGTGGTTCACAAGCCACTTGAGGGCCTCGCCGATGTTCACCTGGCAGGGGAAGCAGATGTCGTTATGGACAAACTTCTTGCCCAGTTCAATGGCTTCCTTGTCGGCCACCGGCAGGTATTCGGCGGTATAGCCTTCCCGCTTCATGTAGACGCTGGCCAACACCGTAAAGGCGGGAGACAGGTTCGGCGTCAGAATACGGCGGCGCTGCTTGTCTTCGGGCATAAAGGGCGTGTGGAATAGCGGTTCGTGGCTTTCGGGCTTGTCGGGCAGGTTTGCCGCACGACGGGCCTTCACCGTCTCGATAAAGCTCTTGATGCGGATTCCCACGGGGCCGCGGGCGTCACCTTCGTCCAGCTTGAGCATCAGCATTTCCTTGTTGGAATCCTGGTGCATCATGCGCATCATCTCGTCGGTCAAGATGGAGTCGTGTCCGCAACCGAAACTTACGATTTGGGCCAGTTCCACGTTGGGGTCCTTGGCCGCAATCATGGTGGCGCCGATCATGCGCAAGTGGAAGGTGTTCTTGATTTCGATACGGGTGTGGCTGGGCACATCCTGGTCGTAAACGCCGGGGAGCGATTCGGTGGTAAGCACCGGGATACCCATGGCGGTAAAATGGCTTGCGATGTTGTGGTTGATGAGCATGTCCGCATGGTAGGGGCGGCCAGCAATCACCACGGCAAAACTGTTCTTGGCCCGAACATCGTCCAGCACCTTCTGGCCCTCTTCCAGGAGGGTGGCGCGGTAACTGTGCAGGGCCTTTTCGCCTTCATCTACGGCCTTGTTCAAAAGTTTCTTGTCCAGTTTCCAGTGCTCGTGGAACCAGTCCACGGTCTGGTTACGGCGGAGCTTGGCGTTGAACCAGTGGAAAATGGGCTGGTCCATGGGGATGCCGTAGTTTTTCTCGGGCTCGTCGGTGTTCTTGCACACGTTGGGGTAGGCCTGCACCACGGGGCACACGGAGGTGGCGGTGAACTTGGTGTGGTCACTGGGAACTGCCACCATCATCGGGAAGAATATGCGGTCCACCTTCTTCTCGATAAGGCTGAGCACGTGGCCGTGCACCAGCTTTGCCGGGAAGCACACGGTGTCGCTGGGCACGCTGTGGAGGCCTTCCTCGAACATCTTGTAGTCGCTCTGGCGGCTCACCACCACGGTGTAGCCGAGGCTGGTGAAGAACGCTTTCCAGAAGGGGAGGCTAGCCCAGAATTCCAGCACGCGGGGGATACCGATGGTCTTGCCGTTGTTCTCCACAAGCTTTGCCGGAGCGTAGTCTTTTACCAACAGCTGGTTCGTGCGCTTGATCATGTCGGGCACGGACAGCATCTTCTTGTTGATTTCGGCGATGAGGGCCTTGGTCTTCGGGTCGTTGGGGTCGGCGGTGACTTCGCCGCGTTCACAGCGGTTGCCGGTCACAAAGCTCTGGCCGTCGCTGAAGGTCACGATGGTGCGGGAGCAGTGGTTGGTGCAGTACTGGCAGAGCTGGCCCGGCTGGTTGTGCCAGCTGAAGGTCTTCATGGCGTCAAGGCCGATAAAGCGGCTCTTGAGTTCCGGCTCGGTCTTCCGCTTCTCTTCCATGAACTTCTTGGTGAGGAGCGCGATACCGATGGCGCCCATTTCGCCCGGACGTTCAGGACGGATGGGCTTAAGGCCGGTGTACTGCTCGAAGGCCCGGAGAACGGCGTTGTTCTTGAAGGTACCGCCCTGCACCACCACCTTCTGGCCCAGGGTGTTCAGGTTACGGATACGGATCACCTTCGTAAAGACGTTGTTGATGATGGAACGGCAGATACCCGCGATAATGTCTTCGGGCTGCTTGCCGTCGCGCTGTTCCGTGATGATGGAACTGTTCATGAACACGGTGCAGCGGCTACCCAACTGGGAAGGGCTCTTGGCGTTGAAGGCCAGTTCCGCAATCTTTTCCATGGGGATGCCCAGGCTCCGGGCGTAGGTTTCGATAAACGAACCGCAACCCGAAGAGCAGGCCTCGTTCAAAATGATGCCCGTCACCACGCCGTCCTGCACGGAGATGGCCTTCATGTCCTGTCCGCCGATGTCCAAGATGAAGCTTACGTCGGGGCAGATCTTCTGGGCGGCGTTGGCGTGGGCCACCGTCTCTACCGTATGGTAGTCGGCGTGCACGGCCTTCGCGAACAGCTGTTCGCCGTAGCCCGTAGTGCCTACACCCAAAATGTTCAGGGTGCAGCCGTATTCCTCGTAGCGGTCGCTGAGTTCGTTCAGGGCGTTTTTCAGCACCTGCAGGGGTTCGCCGTTGTTGCTCGCGTAAAAGCCGTCCACGATGTTTTCCTGTTCGTCCATCAAGACGAACTTCGTGGTGGTAGAACCCGCGTCGATACCCAGGTACACGTTCAGAGTAGAGCCCGAAGCTGGCTGAGGGTAGTTGTTGCCCGCCATCTTGTGCTCTTCCAGGAACATCTTGTATTCCATGTCGTTCTTGAAGAACAGATCGGCGGCAGCCTTGGCCTTGTTTTCGGCCTGGCGGGTCTCGTTAAAGTGAATCAGGGCATCCAGGGAGCCTTCCATGCGGTACTGGCATTCCTGTTCGGCGAACATGGAGCCCAACGAAAGGGCCGCACCCATGGCCACCAGCACCTCGGAATGTTCCGGCACAATGGCCTGCTCGTCGCTAATGCCCAGGCGTTCCTTGAAGGCGCGTACGAGAGTCGGGTTAAAGGTCAGGGGGCCACCCTCGAAAATCACAGGGGGCTTGATTTCCATGCCCTGGGCAAGACCGCCGATGGTCTGCTTCGCGATGGCGTGGAAACTGGAAAGGGCGATGTCTTCTTTGGCAACGCCGTTGTTCAGCATGGGCTGGATGTCGGTCTTGGCGAACACGCCGCAACGGCCCGAAATCTCGTAGACCTTCTGGCCACGCTTCGCGTAACCCTCGAAAGCCTCGGTCTTGATACGCAGAAGTTCGGCCACTTGGTCGATAAAGGCACCCGTACCGCCGGCACACACGCCGTTCATGCGCATGTCAGAGGCGATAAGCTTGCCCGTGGTGCGGTCCTTCTCGAAGAACACCACCTTGGCGTCCTGGCCACCCAATTCGATAGCCACTCGGGTATCGGGGTAGGTGGCGCGCACCGCAAGGGCGTTGGCTACGACTTCTTGAACGAAAAACGCGCGGGTGGCGTCTGCGAAGGGCTGACCGCCGCTACCGCAAAAGGCGACCCTGAAATTCTTTCCCGGGAACAGCCCGTGGGCCTCCCGCAGCACCTCGAAGACTTTCTGGGCCTGCATGGCGTTGTGGCGCTGGTAAGTGTAGTGCAAAAGCTTGGAAGTAGCAGGATCGACGACTGCGATTTTCACCGTGGTAGAACCCACGTCCACGCCGACCCATAAATCGTTCACAGAATTGTTCATAGTGGGCGAAAAGATAGAAAAATGGGCCAAAAGCTATGAACTTTTGGCCAGGAAAAACGACGGGACAGCCTAAAAACAGGACTAGGTGTTGGTAAAATGGTGGGGGAGGCCTCCCCCTGCTTGCAGCCTTGGCGATTAGACAAAAGCCGGTAGTGTCATTGCGAACCCCGAATAGGGGTGAAGCAATCACAATCCAACGTTCTCGCCAAGTCTTCCAGCACCCCCTCACCTAAGGGGCCCGCCCCTTCGTGCTTTCGCGTACCTTCTCAATGACCTCCTCGGGTGTCACGAAATTCAGCACGCTGTAAGCCGTCATCTCGTTTCCCATGTCTTTGAAACTTGCACCGAAATGATACACGGTGTCATCGATGAGCAAGAACCGGTCGTGAATTGTACGCATGGTTTTGAGGTCCAAGCCCGGGTATTGCTTGTTGTGAAGGTTCTTGGCTGCCTCAAATTCGGGCGTGATACGGGCAGAGTAAATAGCCGCTTTCACTTCCTTTTCCCGCATTGCGGCAAACTTCAACACCTCTATTGTGGCGAAAGGATCAATGAATATGACGGAACGCTTTGCCGACTTCACCAGGTCCGCAACAAGAACGAACCCGTCGAACCGTGTCCCGGTCGCAAGAATGCCACCTGTGGGAGTTTGTGAAGCTTTCACAAAAAAGTCGATATGCTGTTCGACTGCGGAAAGTCGCGTATCAACATTTGCGAGTTTGACGCCTTGGCCCTCAATGAGTTGCCGTTGTTCGTGCAGGCGGTCTGCAATTTGCAAATCAGTCGCAATTTTACGTTGGTTTACGGCGTAGCCCTTGAGTATGTAGTCTTTCAGGACTTGGTTGGCCCAGCGGCGGAATTGAGTACCTCTTAGAGATTTTACCCTATATCCGACAGAAATGATGACATCTAATGAGTAAATTGTGGTTGGTTTGAACTTTGAGAGAGTATTGTGCAAAATTTGCACATTACTTTTTTCATCTAGTTCCTGTTCCTTAAAAACATTTCCGATATGTTTAGCGATGACAGAACGTTCTCTTTCAAACAACACAGCCATCTGTGCCTGCGTAAGCCACACGGTCTCGTTTTCAACACGAACCTCCAGCCGTACTTCGCCTTCCGGCTGGTAAAGTACGATTTCGCCCTTGTTTTCTCCCATAGTTTTATCCTATGGAACGCATGCCCCTTGCGGGCCCCTGTCGGGGGATATGGGAAAGGTCGGAAATTCCGACAAAAAAGCCGAATAACGGCCAATGGCTTGAATATAGCAAATACGTCTTGACAAAAGTGACATGAAGATTTTTAAATAATCCGAGCCTCAAGGGCATAGTCGCCTGCAAAAAAGACCGTCGGTCGCAACTTCACTTTGTTCGTCGCTACCCTCCGGATTTTTTGCCTAGCAACTATGCCCTCTCGCCTCGAAAAATGGGTTCGCTACGCAGGAGGTTGCTCGGTCACGGTGTTCCCTCGCAACTGAAGATTGTTTTTAAAAGCAAGAACGTAAAAAGTCGCTTAAAGGTTTTTTGATTAGTTTTTCTGGATCTGTTGAAGTCATTGACATACTTCTACTTTTACCTTGTAATTTTGCAGATTTTAGCAATCGACCTTGTGAATCATATATTTCTATTGAAAAACTAATCCTATCAGGAATTCCGCTCCATTCTGTAGAGCGGTCTTCCCAATGTAGAATTTCAGGGACTACAATGTAATCAAATGATTCTAATTCATCATCATCAAAATCATCTAAATTTTCTTTGTCTCTAAATATGGTTATTCGGTTTGAATAATTCCTTAATTCTTCTCGGATTTCATAAGACAACGTCTTACCTGTTCCATGATAGATTTTTTCTCCATATGAGCCATCTTCACTAGTTGTAATGGCAATTCTTTTATTACTTCTTAAGGCTTTGCTTGACGGATTGTCTACTCTATACTTGTATGAGGCAGTGCAACTGGCACACAAAAAGAGTAGAGCGACAAGAAGAATCCTTTGAATCATAAAAATCCCGTAATTATCAATCATTTATTTGATAAAGTACATTCGTTGATTAACATTATCATAGACAGCAAAATCTGCACCAATTCTCTTACAAGCGTTTATTACGTACCTTTCGTGTCGATTTGTGTATTCTTTATTTACAGAACCTAAAATTTCATATCCATTTTCCGTTAATTTTTCTAGGTAATTATTGTCATAAGCTATTTTTACGTGACAATCCTTTGTGCTAGGTAATTTTACGCCTGTGTATCGTTTGTACCATTGATTACCGCAACCCGAAAAGAGCAGGAGGATGAAGAATAAAAGGATTTTTTTCATGTGTGGACGTCGCCTTTTGTAAAAAGAAAATTATTTGTGAACGAATGCTACAAATACACAAAAACCTGTGGAAGATAAATTTTTGTTGTTTTCTTCTAAAGTCACTGATGATGTAAACAGCCTGCCTCCAATTAGGGCTCCGTTATAAATTCCTGTATCAAAAGCAGCGGTCAATGATAATGCAACGCCTGTTCCATCATAAAGATAGAGACTTCGAACATCTGTCATGTTTGAAGTCCACGCTAAACCAATAGAACCAGAAAGATGAAAATGTTCTACGGGATAAAAAACAAATTTTGGTCCTATCAGGTAAGTGTTGAGTTGTATGTAATTGTAGGAATCTTCATAACGATGCCCTAATGCCTCAAGTCCTCCTGCAATCCAAAATCTACTATTTATCTGTCCACCGATATGGATGTCTAAAGTTACTGCATAATCATCACAACCTTTACATGCTTCATCTATATTAACGTTTCTAACTTCTGATGTCGCTCCGCCAACTCCTAAACCGGCATCAAAGTAAAAAGCAAAGGAATTGATTGCTAAAATAAATACGATAGTCAAAGTTTTTTTCATTTACGGCCCCTAAATATTCAAGGTGGCCTTAAAGAAGGGCTTTGAATCAAAAGAGTTCATTTTATTTGTCGTTGAAGGTTTGCTTACTCCGGTTTTTAGCAAACCAGCACCGTCTCCAAATTCTTCAACATATATGAAATTCAGGCCGCTTGCAGCATTATATCCCCAAAAAATTGTTCCGCATTTGTCTATTTCCGTTTTTATGTTGTCTGCGTCAAATGAGGTGAAGCCATAATTCGAGATTAGTAAACTATGAATTTGTTCAGATGAATAATAATCATATTCTTGTACATGCATTTGGCTCATGTCACAATATGAGTACAATGCTATAAAGGTTTCATAGGTATATTGCTGACATCCTGTAGTTGCAGTTCCATCTGCTGCAACAGGAAATGCTTGGCAGATTCCTCCCAAAACAACGGCGTATTTCCTGCTGTTGTTGTAGTTTGTGGTGTTTGATGTGGTTGGCTGAGTAGGATTATTTGTTGTCGGTGTTGGGTTTTGAGGAGAAGATGACGTGTTATTTGTGCTATTGTTTGGATTAGCACTTGTTGGACTACTTGAATCGTCCGAACAAGCCATTAGCGAAAGAACCATTATGGTGATACAGGCTGTGATTATCTTTTTCATTTTTTACTCCTTGGTTTTGGTAGGCTTCCGGCATCCGTTCCGAGGAGTAATTCGCACGCAAAAAAAAGACGTGGTGTCGAATGTACCCACGCCTTGGAGGTTCCGCTAAAAACCTAAACGCCATAAGCACAAACGACCCACGCACAGGGTGCGTGAGCGTCTGCCTTATTCCTTGGCGTCTTAAAAATTTAGCGGATTTCCAAGGCCGGAATAGAGCAAATACTCAAAATCCTATCGTTTTGTCCAAATTTCTTTCGGCAAAACTATGTCGTTTAGAATATACATTTTATTTCATAAGGGTGGATATATCTTTTGAAAATAATGTCCTTTTTCTCGTTTTTTAACATGATAATACATGTGTCGTTGGGGTATTAGGGGCTAAGCCCCTAGGCGAGGGGGTAGGCAAAGACTTGCCCTATTGCTTAATGGTGATGCTAGTTAGGGTCGGAGGTGCCCGCTCAAGGCGGGCATGACAATGGTTGGGCAAGGCTTTGACGAGGGGGAGGCTTCCCCCTTACCCCCAAAAATGCTTAAAGTTATTAATCACTGCTTAAAAAACTGATTAATCAGTTCCGCATTGTCGTTTCAATGGCGAAATTTGTTTGAAATCGCCGTTTTCGTGGTTGGCATACTTTTTGCAACTGAAAAGGGAAAAAAGCTTTTTTAGTTGAAAGTTTGTGATTGAATGTGTTGACAGGTAATAAAAAGTAATATATATTGTAATATGTACAGTGTATTCATGTCAAGAAAGGTTGCAAGGGCTGCTGCCACGATGCCTAAACTGCAACAAGAGAAGCTTGCTCTCTTGGTTGACGACATTAGGCAAAATGGACCTGTAAGGGTGAACTGGCTTAATTACGGTGCTCTTGTAGGTACGAATACTCATCATTGCCATCTTTCGCACAAGTGGGTGGCACTGAAAAGCCGGTGTCGTTCAGGGTCGAGGGCAAGAACATTCCAAAGGCAGTTCTTGCGTTCCTTGATGCGTTATTCCCGGACCATGTCCGTATTGACAATGATGAGGAACTCGTTGCTGTTGAGGAGACTGACTGGTATAAAAGGGCTAAGGCTAGGATGTCGCCTGCGAAGGCCCTCAAAATCATGCGTATCAACGCAGGTCTTACGCAGAAACAACTTGCTGACAAAATCGGCATTGCAAAGCAGAACTACAATTCGCTTGAGCGAGGCGCAAGGCCAATCTCGATGATGATGGCAAAGAAACTCGCCGATGCTCTTGGAACATCCTACACGATGTTTTATAAAAGCTGAACAATACGATAGCCCATTTGCGGGACTCTACCCGAAGGTCTCGTACATGGCGTCCCGTTCGACGGGGGTGAGGTCTTCGCCCAAAATCAGTTCCCGCATGCGAGAAGGGCTCATCCCTACGGGGGCGGTGGCGCCAGCGGCGTGGGTGATCTTTTCTTCCATGATGGTGCCGTCCAAGTCGGAAGCCCCGGCGTGGAGGGCCTTCATGGCGGTGTCGATTCCCATCTGTATCCAGTAGGCCTTGATATGGGGAAAATTGTCCAGGAACAGGCGCGCCACGGCCACCGTACGCAAGATATCCTCTTCGCTGGTGATGTTCGGGACAATCTTGTGGAGGGCGTTGTGTTCCGGGTGGTAAACCAGGGGGATGAAGGCGAAGAATCCGGGGGCTTCGTCTTGCAGGTCACGGAGCATCTTCATGTGGGCGATGCGGTCTTCGGGCTTTTCGACGTGGCCAAAGAGCATGGTGGCGTTGGTGGGGATTCCCAGTTTGTGTGCCGCCCTGTGTACCGAAAGCCATTCCTCGCCAGTTTCTTTACCTGGGCAGATTTGGTCCCGGACGCTTTGCACCAGGATTTCGGCGCCGCCTCCGGGGAGTGCGTCAAGGCCTGCCTTTTTCAGCGTCGCCATGATCTGCTCGGGGCTCTGGCCCGAAATTTTCGAGAAGTGGCAGATTTCTACGGCGGTAAAGGCCTTCAGGTTCACCTTCGGAAATTCCCGGCGGAGTTTCGAGAGCATGTCGATGTAGTAATCGAAGGGGTGATCCGGGTGGAGGCCGCCTACGATGTGGAGTTCCCGCGCCCCTTGGCCTATGGCCTCGGCGGCCTTTGCCCTGATGGTGTCGTAGTCCCAGTCGTAGGCGGTGGGGCTATCCTTCTTGATTTTGGAGAAGGCACAGAATTTGCAATGCAGAACGCAGACGTTGGTATAGTTAATGTGTCTGTTATTGACCCAGTAGACGTTCTTTCCGTGGCGGCGTTCCTTTTCGGCGTTTGCAAGGGCGCACAGCTCCTTCAGGGGTGCGTTCTTGAACAGGTCCAGGGCTTCGGCTTCTGTAATGCGGGACATTTTGGATTCTGATTAAAGATACTTGAGGGCTTCAGGGATAAGGGTTGCCGCGTCGGCGCTGTCGCCCAGGTTTTCGTAGGCCTTGGCCACGGCCTTTTCTGCCGCGGGGTCCTTGACTCCCAGGGTGTGCAGAGCCAGTACCGCTTCCATCTTGGCGCCGGTGAGAACGCCCATGCCCGTGACGCCCGAGCCTTCCACGTTCCCGAGAGCCTGTAGCATGGTGGCCGCACGGTCCTTGAGGGTGAGCACCATCTGTTCGGTGGTCTTCTTGCCTAAACCCTTGATTTTTCCTAGGGCGGATTTGTTGTCGCTGGCGATCATGTTCAACAGGTCGGCAGGGGAAACACCGCTCAGAATCCGCTGGGCCATCTTGGGGCCTACGCCGTTCACGTCCAGGAGCATCAGGAACAAATCCTTTTCGGCCTGGTCCGCAAATCCGAAGAGGGTCATGGAATCTTCCCGGACCACCAGGTTCGTGTACAGCAGCACCTCGGCGTTTTCTTCGGGCAGCATTCCGCCCGTGCGTGCGGAGATGTTCACCCCGTAGCCGATGCCCGCCACGTCCACCACCGCGAAGGTGGGGCTTTTCTGAATCAACTTTCCACGAATCTGCTCAATCATGCCTTGTCCTTTAATTCTGCCTGCTGGTCCAAAAGTCTCTGGGGGTATTCCGGGTCCAGTTCCCTGCGTTCTTCCAGGCGGCGCTGCATCTCTTTGGTGAGGGCCGCCACCTGTGCGCCCTGGTGGCCTTCCAAGTAGGGTTCTACGGAAATGGGTTCCAGAACATCTAGGTAGAAATGGTATTGTTCCCGAGGGTGGTAGCTTACCAGCTTGTCGTGCTTGCGCAACCCGATAATCTCGTTTCCGCCAAAGTAGATGGGAACCACGTCACGCTTGCAGCCGATGGCGAACCTGGCCGCCCCCTTCTTGAAGTTCCAGGGCTTGCCCGGCTCGGAGCGGGTTCCTTCGGGGAAGATGATGAGGTTGTTGCCCTGGTCCGTTGTGCGCTTGACTTCGGCCATCTGCTGGTCAAAGGATTCCGAATTCAGGATGTAGATGGAGTTCACGATTCCGGAGACAAAGCGGTTCTTGCCGAGAGCCCCTTTCACGATGCAGTCTGCGTTGGGGATGATGGAAAACAGCAGGACCACGTCCAGTAGGGACGGGTGGTTGGCGATAATGATTTTGGAATGGAGGCCTTTGAGGCGTTCCCGATGCTCTACCTTGAATTTGGAACCCCTGAGGGTCACCAGCTGCCAGATGAGAATCTTGAGCCCGATGTGGATGGCGTAGCGTGCCATGCGGCTGAAGCGCTTTCTTGAAAAACCTGAAAAAAGAAACAGGGTCGGAAACACCACGGAAGCCTGGATAAGACTACCCAACCCGAAAAAGAAGAAGGTCTGTAACTTTACGTAGGTTCGCCAGGCGTAGGCTATTCGTTGAAAAAAAGTCATGTCTCTCACGATGTAGCGTTTCTATTCGGAAAGATAAAAAAAATTGGGTAAACAAGCTATATTTGAGCCATATGAAACTGTTTTTGGCAATGTTCCTCTGCTTGACACTGTCGTCCATGGCGTTTGCCGATGTCTTTGAAAGTCCCTTGACGGCTGAGCGTTCCAAGGATCTTGCCCAGGTTCTTTCGGCCATGCAGCAGCAGAAATACCTGCGGGGGAGTTTCAGGCAGGTGCGGACCGTCAAGAAGATCAACCGGGATTTTGTCTCTACGGGGAGTTTCGTCATCGCGGATACCCTGGGCATCTTGTGGAACATGGAAAAGCCCTTCCAGAGCCTTACCACCATCACCCGCGACAAGATGCTCCAGAAAAATGCCTCCGGGGCGGTTTCCCAGATGAACATGAAGGACAACGCGGTCTTTGGCCAGGTTTCCCAGACCATCCAGGGGATTTTCTCGGGCAACCGCAAAATGCTGGAAGAACGATTCCAGATTTTCTTCGAGATGGGGAAGGACGGGCTTTGGACCATCGGCCTTGTTCCCAAGGAAAGCGTCATCAAGAAGCAGATTTCGTCGGTGGTGCTCTCGGGCCACAAGTGGCTGGAGAAGGTGACCCTTTCCGACGCTGACGGCAACCCCATCCTCTACGAATTTTCCAAGGTGGAAGGGGGCATTTCCCTCACTCCCGAAGAATCCGCCCTGTTGCGCTGATGGAGCTTGCGGAGTTTCATGGATAAGCCCGAAAAAAAACGGATGAACAAGTGGGGGATTCTCCTCTGGGGAATCTTGCATGTCGCCATCATCGCGCTGGGCTTGAACGCTAGCCCCTGGAAAATCGATTCCAACCTTTTCTCCGTTTTGCCGCCTTCGCAGGTGTCGGCGGGTCTGGGTGATGCCGACGCCGAGCTTTCCCGCAGGACCATGGGCCAGATGACGGTGCTTGTGGGCCATACGGATTTTGAAAAGGCGAAGGCGGCGGCAGACGAATTCGACAGGGCTCTGCGCGGGAATGGCCAGCTGGAAAAGATAAGCTACCTGGTGCCGGACAGTTCCATGGACGAGGCCCGCTCCTTCGCCAGGGAATACCGCTATGCATTGCAGGGCGAAGCGTTTATAGATCGTGTCCGCCAGGGTGGCGGAGACTTCTTGAAGCAGAACGCCCTGGAAAAAATCTACGGAGGCTTTTCCATGGCAAGCCTCGAGAACCTGGACGAAGACCCCTTCTTGCTTTCGGCACAGGCCTTCGAGGATGTCCTGGGGAATCTCTCCTTTATGAGCAAGAACGTGGAACTCCGGGATGAGCGCCTTGTGCTGCGGGATTCTCTACGGACCTATGTCATGTGGTCTGCAAGCCTTGTTCCGGGTGCATCCACCTTCGGTGGCGACGGTAGCGCCCTCCAGATTATTGAACAGAAGATTTCGGAACTGAAAGGGTTGGATTCCGCCCTGGTGGTGGCAACGACGGGAGTGCCTTTCCACAGTTACGAAAGTTCTTCTCGGGCCCAGCTGGAAGTGGCCGTGATTTCGGGCGTGTCCATCGTGCTGCTTCTGTTGCTGATCCTTTCCACCTACAGGTCGGCGGTTCCCTTGGCGCTGACGCTTTTTTCTATCGGTGTTGCCATCGTCTCGGCCCTGTCGGTTTCCTGGGCGCTTTTCGGTTCTATCCATATTTTCACCTTCGTGTTCGGGACCAGCGTTATCGGCGTGAGCATCGACTACGCCATTCATTTCTTTACGGGCTGGAAAATCCGGGAAGAACGGCTGGACGGTGTTGGTGTGCGTGGCCTGATTTTCAAGGGACTTGTCCTGGGGTTCATGACCACGGAACTTTCGTACTTGGCTCTCACCTTCGCTCCCTTCCCGCTGCTCCGGCAGATGGCGGTTTTTTCCATGGCGGGGCTTGCAAGCTCCTTCTTGACCATTACCCTTTTGTTTGCGGCCCTGCCTGCTGCAAGGACCCGCGCCCGTGCGGTTTTTGCCCTTGGAACGGTTTCGAAGGCCTTGGGTTGTTACGGAAAATGGCTTGGGGTGTTCAAGACGAAAAAGTGGGCGACCTTTGCGGTGGCTATGTTGGTCGTTGCCGTTGCTGCCGTAGGAATTTACCGCGTGCAGTGGGGTACGGACCTCAAGTCCCTCTATACCATGTCCTCTGAGCGCCTTGCCCAGGAAAAGCTTTCCATGGAACTTCTGGATTTCGGCTCTTCGGGCAGTTACTTCTTGGTGAAGGGCGGTTCTGTCCAGGAGGTGCTGGAGCGGGAACATGCCTTCTGCAACCGTCTGGAGCGGGAACGTGCTGACGGCGTACTGCAGAACTACCTTGCCATCAGCAGGTTTATTCCGCCCCGTTCCGTTCAACAGGAAAATTTTGAAATCCTTTCCCGGGCCATGGATTCCCTGACTGTCGCTGAGATGCACAGGGAGCTTGGACTCCGGTCCGATTCGACTTTCCGAGCCTCGATGGGCCAAGGCCTGAAAGTTCTTGAACCCGAAAGCAAGCTGCCCGCCAACTTCGAGAAACTCCTGAATAGCCTCTGGATTGGCCGCATAGGCGATTCCTACTATAGCGCGGTGATGCCTCTCCATGTTCACGACGCCGCCAAGCTTACTGGCCTTGCAGGTGAGGGCATCTACTTTATGGACAAGGTAAACCAGATTAACGAGAACCTGACGCGGCTTTCCCTGACGGCCCTTGCCCTGGTGGGGGTTGCCTTTGTGCTGGTGTTTGCGGTGCTGTTTTTTATCTACGGATTCTCCGGGGCGTTTTCCATTATGCGGATTCCCGTATGCGCTTCGTGCCTTGCGGTAGCGCTGTTCGGCTACTTGGGCATTCCCTTCAATTTCTTTGCTACGGTGGGAATCATTTTGACCCTCGGTATAGGCATCGATTACTCCCTGTTTTTCAGGGAGGGGCGCGGGAGCGCTGTGACGGTTCTTGCCATTGCGTTATCGGCCCTGACCACCATCCTCTCTTTCGGGAGCCTTTCTTTCAGCGGATTTTCGCCGGTATCCACCTTCGGCCTTTCCGTGTTCTTGGGAATTCTTTTCAATTTTATCTTGTCCCCATTTGCGGGTTCCAGGGCCAAATAGATTCTAAGGCGACATTTGTCTTGGTTCTTTTTTCTATAATTGGCGTGGAAATAATTGAAATGCTTAGGAGTGTTCATGAGCGATAAGAAGCAGGTTCTTGTGACCGGAGCCAGTGGCGGAATCGGTTCTGCCATTGCCGAGGCCGTGGCCCAGGCTGGTTATGCCGTTGTTGCCAACTACAACAGGGGCAAGGCCAAGGTCGATGAACTTATACAGAGGGTTCAGGCTGCCGGTGGAGAAATTCGTGGACTCCAGTTCGACATTTCTGACCGTGAACAGTGCAAGGAAGTGTTGACCAAAGATATTGAGGAAAACGGAACCTATTACGGATTGATTCTCAATGCAGGCGTTTGCGCCGACATGACCTTTGCGGGTATGAGCGGGGATTCCTGGGACAAGGTGGTGAACACCAACCTGGGCGGTTTTTACAATGTGGTTCAACCTCTGGTGATGCCCATGTGCCGTAAGCGCATTGGCCGCATCATCACTATCTCTTCGGTTTCCGGCGTTATCGGTAACCGCGGCCAGGTGAACTACAGCGCGTCAAAGGCCGGCATTATCGGGGCTACCAAGGCCCTGGCTACAGAACTTGCCAGCCGAAACATCACGGTGAACAGCATTGCGCCGGGTGTTATCGAGACCGAAATGATCAAGGACGCACCCCTGGACATTATCCTGCAGGCTGTTCCCATGAAGCGGGTGGGCAAGCCCAGCGAAGTAGCCGCCACGGCAGTGTTCCTGCTTTCGGAAGGGGCTGCCTATATCACCCGCCAGGTGATTTCTGTAAACGGAGGTCTCGCATGACCCGTAGGGTTGTTGTTACCGGAGGTTCCTGCATTTCGGCCCTGGGTTCCGAGATGGACGAAATTTTCGACAGCCTGAAAAAGCTGGAGAACAAGGTGGTCCGCATGGACGAATGGGACAAGTACGTGCAGATGAATACCCGTCTGGCTGTTCCGGTGAACTACCAGTTTCCTGAAATGCCTCGCCGTAAGATTCGCGGTATGGGCCGTGTGGCCCTGCTGGCTACGGTAGGCGCCCAGAAGGCCCTGGAATGCTCTGGTCTCTTGGAAGACCAGGATTTCTTGCATTCCGGCCGTGTCGGCGTGGCCTACGGGTCTTCTATGGGCTCCGTGATGCCCCTGGTGGATTTTTTCTCCATGATCGTCACCAACGACAGCTCGAAAATTACGGCTACCACCTACATCAAGTCCATGCCCCAGACCTGCGCCGTGAACATCGGCGTGACCTTCGGGCTTACGGGTCGCATGATTACTACCAATACGGCCTGCACCTCCGGAAGCCTTGCCATCGGTAACGCTTACGAGGCCATCAAGTATGGCAAGCAGGACGCTATGGTGGCAGGCGGTGCCGATGAACTGGACCCTACGGAATCTGCCGTGTTCGATACGCTTTTTGCAACGTCCGTCAAGAACGACACGCCGAAGCTTACGCCTGCAAGTTACGACCGGGACCGCGATGGTCTGGTCATTGGCGAAGGAAGCGGCACCTTGATTCTCGAGGAATACGAGCATGCTCGTGCCCGCGGTGCGAAGATCTATGCGGAACTGGTGGGCTTCGGTAACAATACCGACGGCGACCACCTGACCCAACCCAAGCAAGAAACCATGCAGCGGGCTCTGGAACTGGCCCTGGAAGATGCGGGAATCAGTCCCGATGCCATCGGCTACGTGAACGGTCACGGAACCGCCACCAAGCATGGCGACCGGGCCGAGACCTGGGCTACCTACAACGCCCTGAAGGGCCGTAGCGCCCCCATCAGCAGCCTCAAGAGCTACATCGGCCACACCTTGGGAGCCTGCGGTGGCATTGAGGCCTGGACGTCTATCCACATGATGAACCGGGGCTGGTTCAGCCCCAACCTGAACCTGAAAAACGTGGATCCGGAATGTGCCCCGCTGGACTATATCGTCGGTGACGGTCGCGAGATGGATGTGGAATACGTGATGAGCAACAACTTCGCCTTCGGCGGAATCAACACGTCCCTCATTTTCAAGAAGGTGTAATTTTTTAGCGTCGGGAATCCCCGTCGTTTTTCCATCGTCGTCATGCCCCGCTCGGTGGGGCATCCGCTGGATGCGGATCCTTCATCGTCATGCCCCACTTGTTGGGGCATCCGCTGGATGTTTTTTCGGATTAATACAGTTCCTGTAAAGTTTCCGGTGCAAGCTTGCTCAAGAGTATGGCCTTGTCCCGCTTTTCCTGTAGGCTCTTGCGATTTTTCCAGAGGCTCACGATGACCGACGGGTGGGTCGCCACAAAGCGTGCGGTCTTGATTCCGAGGGACTTGGAAAGGGCGTAGGCGATGTGGGGGAGCCATTCCCTGTTTTCGCTGGAAAAATCCATCGGGATTCCTTGCAGCCCGGCTACCAGGTAGGGGACGGAAAAGCACATGCCGCCGGCGTGGTACATCCTCAGGGCATAGTCGAGAATCTGCGCCGGAATAGGCAGGCTTGCGTCGAAGGCCCCGGTCCGCTGGACTATCCGTCTGGAAAAGACCGCAATTTCGGGTCTTGGGCAGGCCACGTACCGCAGGGGAGCATCTTCTTTGATAGGCTCGATTCCCTTGGACTTGTGGAGCCTGAACCCACCGACGAATTTTGCGGACTTCTTGTCGCCGTCTTCTATGGAGGCGTATCGAAGTCTCGGGGCGAAAGCGTCAACCATGGGGAATGCGGAGATGTTTTCGGCCAGGCTGTTCAAAAATTCTCGGTTGATTTTTACGGAACGGTTTGCAAAGACGATCCATTCAGCGTCACTTTCGTTCAGCCTTTCGTTGAAATTGTCCGTAAAGAACCAGCCCAGGGCCGGGTCGGTAAATGACGGCTTTGTCTCAGTAATGTCAGGCGAGCCCCAGACAAAAACGTCGAACTGCCGCATAGCGCTTAGCCCTAGAAATTAAACCGCAGGCCAGCCCGGTGTTCCATCCCGAGCCCTTGGGCCAGGCACGAAAAGCTGTAGTCCAGGGCGAACAAGCCCATGCTGTAGCCGAGGCCGAGGCTCAAGAAGCGTGCCTCGTTGGATTCGTCGGGCCTGCTTCGGTCTTGAATCAGCTCCAGGGCGTCCCGTTTCAAGTCCAGCCATGTCCGGGTGAAACCGCCCCGTATGGCGAAGTACTTGCCCAGCTGGTACTCGGCGCCGATATTCAGGCGAGGCTCTGCATACCGCGGAAAATTCGTTTCGCCAAAGACTGTCAACTTCGGGAGGCTTCTTATCCGCATGAATCCGGAAAGGGCGAATACTTGCCCCATGGGGTAGTATTCGTCTTCGCCGTCATCTACGTAGTCTCTGAGTAGGCCGCCAAAATCCCTGGCCACAAGTGCCAGTCCCCAGAATTTATTTTCGGATTGCCAGGAAATACCCCAGTCGAAGGCCGCCCCGAAGGCGGTACGGTCACCCTCTTCGTCGGCCAGCCTGTCGCTTGCGAACTTGAGGGTGGCGCCGAACTGGAAATGCTTCATGGGAAATGCTACCGTGGCGGTGACCAGCTGGCTCAGGGGGTTGTAGTCCTTGCCGGTCTCGTTGCCGTATTCGTCATAGCCCTCGATGGTTCCGTAGTCCAGCCAGTTGTACGAAATCTGGTACAGGAATCGCTTGAAGTCTCGGGTGTAGTATAGGGAACCCTGGTTTTCGGAGAATTCGCCGGTCTGCCAGTGCATGCCGACGGTACGTTCCTTTCCTTCGGGCATCCGGAGAGCGGCCGGGTTCAGTTGGGCGATGCTCGGGTCGGTAGAAGGGGCTGCCGCTGCGGATTTTTCAAGGGCCGCATTTCGGGGGCTGTCGAAGGTGGACATGAAGGAGAAAACTTCCTGACCGGCATCGCCTTGCGAAAAGTAGGCCTGTGCCTCGAACGCGGCGACAAGCAGAGCTAGCGCTGCCACCTGGAAGTTTATCTTCTTGAACATAGGCTAAATTTACAAAATTTGCCTTTACAAAAAGGCAAAAGTTTCTATATTTGGGTCGCTCGGGCTACTAGCTCAGTTGGTAGAGCAACGCCCTTTTAAGGCGTGGGTCGAAGGTTCGAGCCCTTCGTAGCTCAGTGAAAAGCCGGTTTCGTTTTCGGAACCGGTTTTTTTTATCCGGCCCCCTCAAAAAATTCATTTTCAAAAATTTGGCTGCAACACATCGCGCAGTTTCGTCACTCAAAGTGGTAAAGACCTCCAGTATTCACCACTTTTCGTTCCTGCCTGCGCTCGGTTTCGCTCAAATTTGGATTTTCAATCCAAATCATTCAGCTCGGTTATGGCCGCATAAATGTGCCCATAACTCTCGCTTTATATGATTTTTTACATTCAAAGCAATTTTTTTCGGTGGCCTTTATTTATATTACGAGAAAGCAAGGAGGGAGAAATGGATTGTCGCGTTTTAGTCCGGTTTATTGGCGAGGGGGCAGACCTTGCCCTCTTGTGGCAGGCCTTTATGGAAAAATTTCCGGAGGCGGAACTCCCTAGTGAAGATTCGGGAGATTGGTATTCCGTGGACCCCATCGTGTCCGACGAATACGAGTGCCGCTTCGAAGAATTGCCGGAGACGGAGCTTTTGGCCATGGATGGCAACATGCTGGTGGAAGACGAACCGCCCGAAGATGTTTTGGACGGCCTGCTGGAAATGTTCCCGAAGGTGTTTGCCGTGTTCAAGTGGTCCACCGTAGAAGTTGGCGTGGGATGCGGCGTCAGCGAAGGCTGGGGCGAGTTCATTCCCGACCGCACCGACGACTACTCCGACGAGGCCAACGAAATTTCGGAAGCGGTACTTGGATTTTAAGAATGTGGGTACTTGGATTTTAAGAATGTGAAGTGTGTAATGTGGAATGACTAATTACACATCACACATTAATTCTTTGAATGCTTGCTTTAATTCTTTGGTGGCAGCCTCCGGATCGGCCGCTTTCATGATGGCGGAGACGACGCAGATGCCTGCGATTCCCGAATCTTTCAGCACGAAGATGTTGTCCTTGTTGAGCCCGCCGATAGCGTTTACCGGGATAGGTACCGCTTTCACCACGTCTTTTAGTGTTTCTACCGGGGTGATGACGGTTTTTACGTGGGTTGTGGTAGGGTAAATCGCGCCACAGCCCAAGTAATCTGCCCCCTGTTCGTAAGCTTCTAAGGCCTGGGGAACGGTCTTGGTGGTAGCTCCGATGATTTTCTCAGAACCCAGCAGTCGCCGGGCGTCCCGGACCGGCATGTCGGATTGTCCTACATGAACACCCTCTGCGCCTACGGCCAATGCCACGTCCACCCGGTCATCGATAATCAGCGGAATCCCGTACTGGGAGGCGATTTCGTGGGTAGCTTTAGCCAGTTCCATGTATTCCCGTGTGCTCCGGTCCTTTTCTCGCAGTTGCATGATGGTGGCTCCGCCCCTGCAGGCTGCCTCCACTACGGGCAAAAAACGGTCTTCGGGCACGCAGGTGCTGTCGGTGATAAAGTAAAGGGTGGTATCGAGGGTTTTCATGGCCCAAAAGGTAGAAAAAAGGCTTTTTCTGTGTGATGTAATGCAAATAGGAATGATTTACTATATCATTTTTTTGTTAAAAAATGGTAAAAACCGTCTTGTTTATTTATATTAGGATATAGAGTGCTTTTGGACGGCTTTGTACTTACGAAAGAGGTGTAGATTGGTAAGTAGCAAAAAACAAGGTTTTACCCTTATCGAGGTGATGGTTGTTATCATCATTATGGGCTTGCTTGCCGGGATTGCCGTTCCGAATATTATGGGCATAATAGAACGGTCTAGAGAAAATATAGATCGGCTAAAACTTTTTTATTTGAGAGATGCTTTGAACAGGGCGCTTCTTGATGATGGAAGTGCTTTGATGAATAGTGCATACATTTCAGGAGCCTCTGGAGATGAAAAGAAAAATCGAGAAAGCAAACTCACAAATGCTTTGAAAGGCAATCAGGGTGTAACCCTTTTTGTAATTGAGGTCAAGAATGGCGTGTCCGTCAACGTACAGGGGGCTCATGGATCCGCAAACAACAGCGTCAACATGTGTCAGCTTATAGGTGATGGGGGTACTTGGTATAATGCTTTGATGGAATCCGGATTTAATGGTGTTGCTGATATTGTGGCGTCAAGGCTTAACAAAACTG
Source organism: Fibrobacter succinogenes (assembly GCA_902768715.1). GTDB lineage: Bacteria > Fibrobacterota > Fibrobacteria > Fibrobacterales > Fibrobacteraceae > Fibrobacter > Fibrobacter succinogenes_L. The sequence continues at coordinate 27,279 of CACXMH010000052.1, forward strand.
ACTATAACAATTTGGATCAGGCAAATTCAAGTTATTATGCAAAAAAAGATGGTAGCAATTGGCGGACATACCCCAAAAGCCCAATGTTTATAAGCAAGGCGTTGAATCAAGGCGATTGCTCTGGAAATTACCGTCTGACAATGAATTTCAGATGGTCTGGTGGAAGCGAAAGCAGCCGGTCCGTCGAAGTAGCTCTGCTACCCAATAGCGGAAATATGAACAACAAAGCCTTCAAGACCGAACATGGAGTTTGTTTCTCGACGGAAGGGGATGCTGCCTGCAAGTCTTTTTCGAAAAAGTGTAATTAGGAACCCTATTGACGATATAATTCAGCTTTTTTTGTGCAGAACGGGATTGTATTTTCTTATATTTAGGGGAGTGAGGTGATAATACAATGTCGTTTGGTTTTACAACATCTCGATCTCGCAAAGGGTTTACTCTTGTAGAGGTGATGGTTGTTATTGTCATTATGGGGTTCCTTGCGGTTATTGCCACCCCAATTCTTTTTGGAATTATCGAAAAGTCGAGAGAGAAGGTCGATTTGCTCAAGTTCTATTACTTGAGAGATGCATTGAATAGGGCTTTGCTTGAAGACGAAGACGCTTTGACGAAAACGACCACGGTAAAGAAGAAAAACGATGAACAAATGAATACTTTAACTACGACGTTGAGTAATGGACTTTCTTCAAATAGGGGGGCGACTCTTTTTGTTATAGAATTGCACAATGGTTTGTCGATAAATGTGCAAAACAGCCATAACCAAGCAAACAATACACACAATATCAGCGAAATAATCGGTACAAGCGGAACGTGGTATAATGCATTAAATGAAGCCGGCTTTGAAGGCGTTGCTGATATTATTGCCGGAAGAATTACGGGTAACTACAAAAAAGATACTGACACGTATACATCTGTTTCTTGGAATGATCACAACAACAATGATGCTCAATGGTGGCGTACAGCCCCTAAGAAGCCAATGTTTATCAGCCAGGCTTTAAATAAGGGAAAAAAAGACGAGAACACTCGTTACACCGTTAGTGTTCGGTGGAGTGATGTAAGTAAGCCTGGTGGTTCATTAGAGGTGTATTTACTTCCTAACGGCAAGAACTACAATTACGCATTTTATACCGACCACGGTGTATGTTTTTCTACTCTTGGCGATGCTGGTTGCAACGGCGGTAAGAAGCAGTAGACCTACACGTACAGATAATCGTTCAATACTGGCTGCAGGCCTTCGCCGGAGATGTCTGAGTACATGGCGTTGAAGCTGCGGCCGTCGTTGATTTCGAACTGCTCGTCGCCACCTTCGCCGTCATCCTTGCCACTGTACTTGCTCTCGTGGTCGCCGATGCCCGTAGATACTCCGGCGGAGACCTTCGTCGCGCAGATTTTCACGATGCCGTTGCGGAATTCCTTGCTTTCGCGGCTCGAAACCGTAATGCCCACGTACGGCAAGAAGATACGGTAGGCGCAAAGCACCTGGCAGAGTTCCTTCTCGTGTACGTCCAGCGGGTCAATCTTGTCGTTGTTGATAATCGGGCGAAGCCTCGGACAGCTGAGGCTCATTTCGGCATGCGGGTACTTTTTTTGCAGGTAATACACGTGCAGTGCCGATGCCAGGGCGTCGCGGCGGAAGTCCGAAAGTCCGAGCAATGCAGAGAACGCTACACCCCGCATGCCAGCCATCAGGGCCCGTTCCTGGGAGTCGAAACGGTACGGGAATACCCGCTTGTGGCCTAGCAGGTGAAGTTGTTCGAAACGAACCTTGTCGTAAGTTTCCTGGAAAACGGTCACGTAGTCCACGCCGCATTCGTGCAGGTAGCGGTATTCATCGACGTTGACCGGATAGACTTCTACGCCTACCATACGGAAATACTTGCGGGCCAGTTTGCAGGCTTCGCCGATGTATTCCACGCTGCTTTTGGCGCGGCTTTCGCCGGTGAGAATCAGGATTTCTTCCATGCCGCTGTCGGCGATGACCTTCATCTCGTGCTCGATCTGCTCCATCGTGAGCTGCATGCGCTTGATATGGTTGTAGCAGTTGAACCCGCAATAGACGCAGTAGTTTTCGCAATAGTTCGCGATGTAGAGCGGCGTGAAGAAATAGACGTTGTTGCCGAAGTGCTTGCTCGTCTCGATTTTCGCCTTCGCGGCCATCTGTTCCAAGTACGGGGCGGCCGCCGGAGAAAAGCCGCCGCGGACGCAGTTCTGGCTGTCCGCGGGAAAGACGGGATTCTGTCCGCTGGTGAACTTCCTGAAAATCACCGTGAACGGCATTTCCTATGCCGATATCACACCGAAAACCGAAGATTTCGTGCCGTGGCAAGAAAAAAATTTAGCCGGATGCGAGGCGAAATTCAATTTCGACGGTGCCAAA
>CACXMH010000053.1 GCA_902768715.1 Fibrobacter succinogenes
GCCGCGGCAAGTTTCGTTGAACTTGTCGACGCCGAGCTTCTGGATTTCGGCAACGCCAGCGAGACCGAGTTCGTTCTGCACGAGAGATTCAATCGGAAGGCCGTGGCAGTCCCAACCGAAACCGCGGGGAACCTTCTTGCCCTTCATGGTCCAGTAACGCGGGACAATGTCCTTGATGGTACCGGCAAGCAAGTGACCGTAGTGCGGAAGGCCCGTTGCAAACGGAGGGCCATCGTAGAAAGTATACGGTTCAGTTTCCGGACGGGAGTCCAGCGACTTCTTGAACGATTCATCCTTATCCCACAAGCCGAGCACGCGCTCTTCAATCTGCGGGAAGGTCTCTTCTTTCTTTACTTCACGAAACATAGTTTCCTCGGAACAGTGGAATGCAAGGTGTCATCCTGAGCGAAGCCCGTCAGGGCGTAGTCGAAGGATCCAGGCTAGCATTAACCACATGGGCATTAAATTTTTGGCGGTAAATTTAGAAAATAGAGGAGACTATGGCAAACTAGCCTATCTTAAACTGCAGGATTTCTTCGGCAGTCTGTTTATCGACAGTTTTTTCCGACATGCTCGGCATACTGCCCCTATTCCAGCAAGTTTTACTTGCCTTTCGGTGGATTTTTGTAAGGATTTGGAGGAGCCATGTACTGTTCCCTCACAACCCCATTGTAAGGACTTATCTACGGCAATCGCAAATAGATGACCGCCTACGCCACTATATTTAGGCTTTTCCACAAGATTCTTGTTATTCTATCTAAATACCAGTGAATTTTTTTGCGATTGCGGATGTATCACTTGGAACATATATCCATTGCAAGAAAGATTTTGATGATTCCAATAACGCCTGTTACACAATTGACACAGAATACATCTAAAAAAATGTCTACTTGTGGCACCAATTTACGTCCTCAAAGAAAGTCTTCTTTCAACCACACGGTCCTCTAATCCTTTATGCAACGTATATTCAGAAATATATCAGGCAGGTTATACAGACGTTCTTTCGAAATGTATAGAGTACGATTAATCATGATGTAAACAAATTGGTTGTATTCATCTATTGTAGACGTCCAAAATCTGTTTCCAAATGGATAGACGGAGAATCCAAATTTATCGTTTCCACCGCCATCTCTCCAAAGTAATTTTGAACTAAGTGAGCGTCCGGCATGATTTCCTCCTGCATTCCATTGTCTTCCACCGGCCACAGATATCAATTTATTCCATTCCGATTCCGTTGGCAAATGCCATCCTTCCGGGCATATTCCTCGCAAAGGATGTTTCAAAAAGAGTTCTTGTTGTTTGCGGTTCTGATTCTGAAAATTCGCTTCTGATATATTCAATGCTGCAAAGCCGTTATAGAGCCTACCAAAAAGATTGCATACATTTTCATTGTTGTCAGTACATTTGCTGTTTTTTAATGCAGGTTCACTTCCGTAATAATTGAGATTTTCGGCCATCCAAACTTGGTCTCCAATTTGTACAGAACGATACACATGGTCATCTCTAAAATCTTTAAAGTAAGTGTAGTGGGGAATTATTTCCCCAGCTATGATTTTCCCAGGAGCAAATTGCAAATTTTTAGTATTTACTTCTGTTGTATTTTGCCATTCTTCATCAAAACAGACTGTAAGAGCATATTCAGTCAATTCATTTTCTTTAGTACATATTCCAACTTCTTTTTCTACAAGATAGGGTTTTCTCAGTAATTTCTTTTTTCGTTCACATACAAGTGTGGTAGAATCTGTTCCATTGAAATAGGATATCATCCAATTTGATTCTGCATCATTACAGAGGTCCTGACCGATAGAATCAAGCAACGCTGGTTCAGGATTTATTAATTTGCCTCTATGTTTATCACAAATAAACAAATCGGAATTAATTTTTTTCACCCAACTAAATTTAGGATTTTCACAAGATTTATGACTAGCCAATTCAAATTGGTCTAGACGACGATATTTACCTGTTTGTGCATTACACAGAAATGGAGTAGTCGCTGTTTCGCTGTATTTCAATCCAGTAGGTAGTTCCTTGATTTGAGCTGAGTCACCTGTTGTACAGGTTAAATCCAAATAATGAGGATAATCGCTTAAAATCTGAGAACAAGAAAAAATATTGACCCCAAATTTTTCTTCAACATATTTATCTATAGCAGGAAACAATATGCAAGCTCCCTTCACATTTGAGAGCGGTATGTCACCATAGCTCGCATAATAATCCGTTATTTCTTTTGCAAGTTTTTTTTCTTCAATTTTTTCATATTTTTGAACAAATTTAACTTTTTCAATCCATACATCATCCATTTCAAACCATGGAGTCTTTTCTAGTTCGAGGCTGAATTTTCTTATTATATTTTCAAAAGGCTTTTGTGTTCTTTTCACCTTCATTTTCTTAGTAACATCTACTTCGATTTTTCCGGAAATACATTCTTTTTTCATATTCTTTGAAAATTCATCTAAATAAGAAAGACATTTCTTTTTTTTCTTGGCTGATCCGTCAAAAGAACAAATTATTGACTCACGAAAATAGCCCTTACTATGATGATACTGAGCGTCATTTTCTATAGAAGCCTTGATAACCGAGTATATTCCTTCCCACTTTTCGAGACACTCTTTCTTGGGCAACTTTTCCTTGACAACCGTATCAATTTCTGCAGTGATAGGGAATTCGACAAGTCCCTTTTGGTCCAATTCTTTCAAATAGTTCAACTGGCTTTCCATATCTAACTTGCTTACGTATAAACTACACACGCTTATATTTTCTTTCGAGTTGCAGAAATTACCTTTGTAACGATCTATATCTTCCATAGAAGCCGATTTCATCCAGTCCATACATGCGGTTATATCAAATTCTGATGTACCAGAACAAATTTTTGCGATATACTTATCAATAAATTCTGGCGAACATTCCGAAGATTCATCTTTACTGCAGTTTTTGTATTCATCTAGACCGAGTATCCATCTATACCCCGTCAATGGTCCGTAAATAAACTCAGCATCTTCGATAGACAATGTTGCAGGCAGGTAACCACCACGAACATTCAATTTTTGTATCAAATTTTTCGCAGTCTTATAGTCGCCTTTATCAATGGCGTTTTTCAGGCCGGGATGAACTTCTGCTAGCACGTATGGCACTGATATGAACGCAAAGACAATTGCGAGCAGATGTCTGCATATTGCTATGGGCATATAAACTCCTTGGTTAATTTCTTTGGAGCTCGCCCCGTTCTGTAAAGATTTTCGCCAAATTTTACATGGAAATAAAAAAGGCGTAGATCGTTGCGTTTACCTAGATGAGGCTGTGCATGCCTAATAGACGATAAACACAAACGACCCACGCCCCATACGGGCTGTTGCCTTTGGTCTACACGACCGAAGACCGACCCAAAAGTCGGTACGACAAACTGAAGCATACCGTAAAAACGGCATACCTGCGTGAGCGTTCGTCCTGTTCCCGTCTATTTGAAATTTGCACATTTCATCTAGAGAACAAGAGCAAAAACTCTTTTACTCTCTAAAAATAACTTAAATATGGGCAAAATGCTCAGCAAATTTACAAAAATAGACGATTTCGTGAAGAAAACGGCTATTTTGAGCCAAATTGTAAAGCCTAAGGAGGATTTTGGGCGGGTGGGGGTAAGCGGGGCGTTGCGGGGCGGCGCCTGAGCCCCGCAGTAGGGGTGGAGAGCAACGAAGTGCGAACCAGGGGGATACTTCCCCCTTCCATAAAACCAATCTTGTAGTGGCGGGACAGCTGGTCCGGCGTCACGTATTCGTCAGAGATGCGGGAGAGCGGTTCGTAGTCCTTGCCCACGAGTTCGGAGCCCTTGCGGGTATCGACGATGTTCGGGTTCTTGAAGTAAGCAGCGGTACGGCTTGCGGCAATCCAGTACTTCTTGCCATCCTGTTCCACAAGGTTGTAGTCCATATCCGGGCCAACAACAATGCAGAAGTTGGAATAAAGTGTCCACGGGGTCGTCGTCCACACGAGGATGCTAGTGTCCTTGAACTTGGCTTCGCTCGAATTAATCGGGAAAATCAGCGTGAGGGACGGGTCCTGACGGTCCTTATAGCCCTGGTTCGTTTCGAAGTTCGAAAGCGGAGTGGCAAGAGCCGGGCTGTACGGCTGGATGCGGTAGCCCTGGTAGATGAGGCCCTTGTCGAAGCACTGCTTGAACACCAACCACACAGATTCCATGAAGTTCTTGTCCATGGTCTTGTAGCCCTTGTCGAAGTCCACCCAGCGGCCCATGCGGCGCACGGTCTTCTTCCATTCGCTGGTGTACTTGAGCACCTTGCCGCGGCAAGTTTCGTTGAACTTGCCGACGCCAAGCTTCTGGATTTCGGCAACGCCAGCGAGACCGAGTTCGTTCTGCACGAGAGATTCAATCGGAAGACCGTGGCAGTCCCAACCGAAACCACGCGGAACCTTCTTGCCCTTCATGGTCCACTGTGAGCAACAAAGCCCTCGGGTGTTAACCGAGGGCGGTTGCGAGAGTGAGCTCGTTGACAATTCTTACTTGATTTATTAGAGCGAACGGATCTTAGTTTCGCGGAACGATGTCCTTGATGGTACCGGCAAGCAAGTGACCGTAGTGCGGAAGGCCCGTTGCAAACGGAGGGCCATCGTAGAAGGTATAGGGTTCAGTTTCCGGACGGGAGTCCAGCGACTTCTTGAACGATTCGTCCTTATCCCACAAGCCGAGCACGCGCTCTTCAATCTGCGGAAAAGTCTCTTCTTTCTTTACTTCACGGAACATAGTTTCCTCGGAACAGTGGAATGCAAGGTGTCATCCTGAGCGAAGCCCGTCAGGGCGTAGTCGAAGGATCCAGGCTAGCATTAACCACATGGACATTAAATTTTCGGGCGTAAAGATAGAAAAAGGAGCGAAAAGCGTTCTTTCTAGGGCTTGCTTTTTTCGTATTTCGCCCTTATCCACTCGGGGCTGCGGGCGCGAGTTTCAATACTTACGCCGTCAATTACGCCATTCCAGGTCTCGGTCCTGATTTCGTTGCCGCCCACGCGGAATGGAACGCTCCGGTTCAGGTCATTCGGAACAAATTCCTGTGCATTGCCTACGGGCTTGCCGTTTACGAACATGCTCACCATGTGGTCTTTCGAAACGAGTACGAGGAACGCCCATTCTCCCACAGGGACACTGCTTGAATCGCCGAAGAAAATGGCTTCGGGATAGTTGGGCATGCTTTTCATTACGGTGAATGAACCGGTGTTCGACTCAAAATGCCACTGGAATCGCGACGTGGAATCGCTCCAGTAGGCGCGCTGGCAGAACAGGGCCTGGTGCTCTCCGTTTGGACCGTTCCATTTTGTCCACAGCGAAAGGGTGAAGTCTCCGCCGGTGGGGTTGAGGGTGTCCAGGTCTATGTACTGGCCCGGTTCAAGCAGCACGCCCTTGCCACTTACGCCCTCTACATAATTTACACTGTCTGCAATTTTTCCGTTGTGGTCAAACACGTACTCGTCGCCGTTCATTTCGAAGTCTATCGTGGTCCATCCGGTATTGGTCTCGCTTACGTCGTTGGCGTGGGAAGATGTGAATCCGTAGGTTTCCCCAAGCAAGTCAAGGTCAGGATTCCAAAGGTGTCCTCCGTAGTTCTCCAGTTGCGGAAGTACCAGCGTGTCGCCGACGTCCTGTATCGAGAACGGGATGTAACCCGTCACGGAATCACTTTCTGAATAAATTAATTTTTCATGGACTCCGGGAGGAATCGAATCGAAACGGAAGGATCCGTCTGCCTGCACTTCGGCCATGAGGCGTGTTCCACCGATACGGACCAATCCAGACGTTGCACCAGAAATGCTTCCCCGGACAGCCTTGTTCGTGCCGATGCGGATTTCTTCTGTCTTTTGAGTTGGCGGGAGAGAAAGTCCCGAAAGTGCACCCGATTCGGCGTACAGGTAGAGCTCCGTTGTGGCCTGCTTGCCGATACGTTCATCGTCGGCGGACATCTTGAATTCAAACTGTGCGTTGGAATCAGCAAAGGTTTCCAGGGAATCGACAATTTCAATGCCGTTGTCCCAATACAGCGCAAGCCGTGCGGCGGGCATTTTTTTGCCCTGCATGTTGACTACGGTTCCGCAGAATACTACCGAGTCTGGTTCCTGTGCAACAGAATTTCCGATATCGGTAACGCCGCCAGCCACATCGTTGCTGTTTGAACAAGCGAGGAGGGCAAGGGTGGTGGCAAAGGCGGCCATCCACCCACGGCAAGGTTGTCTAAGCCAAACTATCAAACGATTCATCCTTCGTCCTCCTTCGTGAGCATCTTGCTCATCGGGAACGCCACGAGCATCATTTCGTAAATACGCTCCACGTTGGTGTCGTTGGACGCACGAGCTATAATTTTTTTGCGGGCATCCTCGAGAATTTCTACGGCGTAGTCATAGGAACTTTTGCTCATGGCAAGGGTTGTGAACGTAGCAAAGCGTTCGTCCTTGGGCATGGATTCCACTGCACCTATGGCATGCTGTATGTACTCGTGTCGGATTTGCCGGAGTGCAATGGGTGGGATTTCTGCGGCGTCTAGCATTTGTGAAGTCTGTTCGTAGCGGTCGCCCTCTTTTTTCAAGAGTCCCCATTCCAGCAGGTTCTTCACCGCCTTGCGGGCTTCTTCTGTCGTTATTTGCGGCGTGAGCGACCGTGCCAGCACGCGGTAGTCTTCGTGCCAATCTAGGTCAACGGCGAGTTCGCGTATGATAGGGTAGTACCACTTGCTAAAGTAAGCCTGCTCGCGGGTGGTGACATGGGTGAACTCGATCTGCTTGCGGATTTGCAGAATCTGTTTCCACGCCTGCTCCCGGATGTCCACCTGCTCTGCCTGGTTGTATTGCACCAGCGCCTCGAAGTATTCTTTTTGCAGGGGCTCGAAGTCCATGGCCTTCGAAATTTTCTCGATGGACTTGTGCGTAAGGTTGAATCGCCCGCGAATTACATTCAGGCAGTAAGAGGAACTGCTGAATCCGGCTTTTGCCGCAAAGAAACGGTGGGAAAACACGGAGCGCATTTTCTTCTGCTCTTCGAAATAATCCTGCATGAACTTGCGGAAATCGTCGTAGTCGAATAGATGTTCCAGTGCGATACTCACACTCCAAAAGATATATAATTTTTACACAAAAATCAATAATTTTTTTAAATATTGGGTGTTTTTGATTTTGATATGTAATAAAAATTACACAAATGGAGGCAAAAATAGGGTTTTTACACGCTTTTAACACGGAATCTTTTTCTACAGGTGACAAAAAACTGGGATTTGGGGCAAAGGGATTCTATTTATTGCGCAGGACAATGTCAGGAGTGTTATTTATGCAGAAAAAAATGACAGGATGGATAATCGCGGCGGCACTTGTCGCCGGAATGGGAGCGGATGTATTTGCCGCCAATGGCGATGCTTACGTTTGGCCTGCCTACCGTTCGGATCTGGATTACAATACCAGGGAAAATCTCGGAGATATCCAGCCGCCTACCAAGTTCAACAACAACTGCTCGGGAGTGACCGGCAAGAAGGCCGGCAAGTGGTGGGCCTTCTATTGGGGCAAGGACCGCGACAGCCGCATTACGGATGTTACCATCGACAGTATCCTCAAAAAGTACGATACCGATTTCGGTTACCTTTACGATACCCTGGGATGGGCCCCGGATGCCCAGGCGCAAGAAGGCCAGTACAGCGCCGTTTATTACTACGGCTCGGGTACGTGCGCGGGCGGAGCAAAGACAGATACGACGGGCGGTTGGCAAACATATGTGGCAGGCTATACGGCGGTGGCTGCATCGCTCTACCCCCTTTACAGTTTTAACACCAATTGTCCTTACCACGACCGCGTGGCGCAAATGGATGCCATGATCCATGAGGGAATTCATTCCATGACCAACGGCTATCCCGGCGCAAAGGATGCCCACTGGTTCCAGGAAGCGGGTAACACCTGGATTCAGCAGGATATGTTCAGTCGTCGCGATGGTGTTTACAGTGGCATGGGATTCCTGAATGCGGCAACGGTCATTGCCCCCTTTATGCCGATTGAAACTTATTCGGGGTGGTTGATCGACGGTACGTTTGGTGGACCCGGCGGAGGTGCCGATAATGGCGGTGTTACGGGCAAGAATCAGAGGTACCTCTTGGGAGGTTCGCAGTACAGCAACATTTTCCCCACCTTCATGGGAACTTGGCTGGGTACGGGATCTGTCCGCTGGATTTACGGGAATGCTTACGGCAAAACAAAGTACTTGCTCGAAACGTACGCCCTCGACAAGGGGCTCGGCGAAGCGGGCGTTCGTCGCCTGATTACGGAATTCCGCGCAAGGCTTGCACTCCTGGACATGAAGAAATGGTCAAACGAGATCAAGTCCCTGCTGAATAATAATTTTGGTAGCAATACCTACTGGGAACAGGATTATTGGGACAACAAGAACTACAGTTACACCTGGAAAATGACACCGTACCAGAGCGTGACCGCGAACGGCGATTACCTTGTCCCGAACCAGGACATTACTCCGGGCTGGTCGGGCGCGAACTATATCCCGCTCAAGGTGCAGAGCGGAGCCAAGCAGGTGAGTGTGAGCTTTTACCCGAACGGCAGCAATTCCAACAATACCAACATGAATTTTTTGATTTGCTATCGCGCCACCGATGGTACCCCCGTTTACAGCGAACCTATTACCGGTGAAGGCACGGCGACGCTTCGGCTTGACAAGACTCCTTCTTCGACAGGCGGGACGCAGATGGTCTTTGCCGTGGTTGTGAATACCGACTTCCAATATACGGGCAATACGGAAATACGAAAAAAACACTATGACTACAAGTTGAAACTTGAAAGTGGCATCAGCGGTGCAGGTGATGCGTACACCAAGTATTACAACGACTTTAAGTTGGATTACGCTTGGCCCGAAATCAACGATAGCCCCACTCCCACGTCGAGCAGTTCTTCAGGAACGCCGGCAGTGAGCAGTTCTTCCAGTGCGGTAACACCGGGCGGTTCCTCCAGCTCTGCGCAGCCCTCAAGTTCCAGTAGCGTCGTTATCGGCAGAGTCGATACATACAACGTGAAGGTGTCGCTCCCCATAGATGACAACTACACTCCCGTCACTGTAAACTTTGACGTGGCCGAAGTGGCTGCAAAGTTGGGACTTTCCGCTTCAACTATTTCCCTGGCCACTTTCTTTGCCCAAGAATCCGACGGCACGGTTGTCACGAAATCCACGGCCAAGGAACCTGGACATTGGTTTGGCAAGGACGGTTCTGTGGTGGAATGGGGCGAAAATGCCTATGTGTTTTCGGAGGCGGATGTTTCCAAGGGAACGCTTTCTATTGGGCATTATCCCAACCGCGTGAACAATGGCGAAACCTACAGTTTCACGCAGGGGCTTTCCTATAGCGGGAAGCAGGTGCTGTTCAAGGTTTCGGTGACGCTCACTAACGGCAAGGATGGTGCCGAGATCGTTGTTGAAAAGTCCAGCAGTTCCACGGCTTCGTCTTCCGCCGAGGTTGCAGCTTCGTCTTCAGCCGGGGTTGCGGCTTCGAGTTCGTCGAGCGGTGCAAATGTAAGTTCGTCAAGTGCCGTCACCAGCGGGATGGCGGTCCTTATGGATGGCTTGAACGGCCCGGCGAGGAACATGGGGGTTTCTTACCGGCACGGGATGATTACGGTGCAGTATTCGCTCCCCCAGAGGGACAACGTGAAGATTAGCCTGTTTACGGGTTATGGCGCCCTTGTGGCGCAAAAAATCACGGGCCGGTTGAATGCCGGAGTGCACACGTATTCCTTTGACTTGGCGGGGCTACCTGCGGGCATGTACATCGTAAAGGTCTCCTCCGGCAGTTACCGCGAGGCAAGACCGATTAGCATTACACGCTAAAGACTTTGCTACCGGGTCCCGAAATTATCCATGGGACACAGGGACCCGTATTATTCCAATTTGGAATAGCTTTTTTTGTAAAAATAATACTATCGTGTGACATTTCTGGCGCAAAGCGGGTATATTAGAGAGGATGGTTCAATTCAAGGGAGGCCTGATGTCCAACGCAAATCCGCAAATGAAACACATAGTGCTCATAACCCTTTCCGCCGCCATTGGTGGTTTTCTGTTCGGGTTTGACTCGTCCGTCATCAACGGGGCAAACGGGGCGTTAAAGGCACACTTCAACGCGACGGACTATGAACTGGCCTGGTCTGTCTCCCTGGCCCTTATTGGGGCTGCCATCGGTGCGTTTTTTGCCGGGCGGGTTGCCGACGCCTTCGGTCGCGTGCGTTGCATGCTTTTTGCTTCGGATTTGTTCCTGTTGAGCGCAATCGGGTCGGGCATTCCCTTTGGCATCCCGGACTTTATCATGTGGCGCATCATCGGGGGGCTCGGCATTGGAATGGCAAGCATTATCGCACCGATCTACATTGCAGAAACTGCGCCAGCCCACTTGCGTGGACGCCTGGGCTCATTGCAGCAGTTCGCTATCGTGATAGGAATTTTTGTAGCGCTCCTTTCGAATTACCTCATCGTTCGCATTGCGGGTTCGGCCAACAACTCGATGTTCGGTCACATCAAGGCGTGGCAGGTGATGTTCTGGGTCGAAATTATCCCGTCTGTAATCTACGGCTATGCCGCCTGGAAGCTTCCGGAATCGCCCCGTTACCTGATTCACAAAGGACTCCTGGACGAAGCCAAGAAAGTCATTGCCAAGATCAATCCCGAAGGGGTTGACGAAGAGGTCGAAAAGATTCAGGGTTCCTTCAGCAATAAAAAGCCCGCCAAGTTTACCGACCTGTTGGAAGTCATTAACAAGAAGGAGCGGATTACCCCGGTTTTGTGGGCAGGTTTGGGTCTTGCTATTTTGCAGCAACTGGTTGGTATCAACGTTATCTTCTACTACGGCACCATGCTCTGGCAGAGTGTGGGCTTTGGTGAAAGCGATGCGTTCCTCACCAGCGTGATTTCTAGCGCCATAAACTTGGTAATGACCGTTGCCGCCATTTTGCTTGTAGATAAGCTAGGCCGTAAACCTCTTCTGCTTATCGGTAGCATTGGCATGGCGGTAACCTTGAGTACCCTTACGATTTGCTTTATGAGTAGCGGTGGCGCAGCCCTGTCTGATTCGGCTGCTTTTGTGGCCCTGATAGCGGCAAACCTCTATATCGCTTTCTTTGCGGCGACCTGGGGCCCTGTGATGTGGGTGATGCTGGGCGAAATGTTCAACAACCGTATCCGTACCATCGCCATCGCCATTTGCGGGCTGGCCCAGTGGTTTGCAAACTTCGTGGTCACCTGGACATTCCCCGTGCTCACGGGCGAAGATGGCTTTGGCGTTGGTCCCACCTACGGTATCTATTCATTCTTTGCCATATTCAGCATCTTCTTTGTGGCAAAGTTTATCAAGGAAACCAAGGGTAAACAGCTAGAAGATATGTAATTGCGGGAATAATTCCGGGCATTCTATCGGGTCCCGAAAATGCGGTCGCCTGCATCTCCCAGCCCTGGGCAGATGTAGGCGTTTTCGTTCAGTCCGCGGTCTAAGTGGCCTACGTATATCTGCACGTCGGGGTGCGCCTTGTGGAGACACCTTAACCCTTCGGGTGCGGCGATAATGCACATGAACTTGATCTGCTTTCCGCCGTGTTTTTTTATCATGGCGATGGCATCGACGGCGGAACCTCCCGTGGCAAGCATGGGGTCCAGCACGACGACAATTCGGTCTGCCAGGGTCTTGGGCAGTTTGCAGTAGTATTCTTCTGGTTCATGAGTCTGTTCGTTGCGGAAAAGTCCGATATGGCCGACTCTTGCCGAGGGAACCAACGATTGAACGCCGGTCACCATGCCGAGCCCCGCGCGGAGTATGGGCACCAGGGCAAGCTTGCGGCCTGCAAGCACCTGGGTCGTACATTTTTCGATGGGCGTCTCGATTTCTTTGTCCGTCAGCGGTAGGTCGGATAACGCCACGAAACCCTCCAGCATGGCGATTTCTTCTACAAGTTGCCTAAATTCGTTGGTGCTGGTTTTCTTGTTGCGCAAGATCGAAATCTTGTGCTGGATTAGCGGGTGATCAAAAATGGTGACGTTTTTCATTTTTTTCTAAACCTGTTGTCTTTTTTGGGTGATTAATGCAAGTGCATAATCACAGGCCGGTTCTTGCCGGCCTCTGTTTTATGGATGGTAAGCTTGCCCGTGCTATCAAAGCTGAACTGTTCGCCTACACGCTCGCCGTTTACGAAGGAGAGGCTGTCCCGCAGGACGCCGCTTCTGTACCAGTTGCGTAAAATTCCGTTCCGCTTGCCCTCTTTCCAGAAGGCCTCGCTTGCAAGCTTCCCGCCTAGGCTGTCGGGGTAGAAACTCCGGCTTATGGCAATCTCGCCGTTCTCCCAGATTTCTTCGTAGCGTAGGTCGTGCCCTTTCTTGTAGTACCACAGGGTAGCGCCCGATACGGCTTTCCCGAGAACGGCGCTACTGTCCAGGGTTCCGCCTGGAACACCCGCTACAAAGGATGTCTCGGCACAAATCATCCCGTAGTTGTCTTCGCACTGGCCGTATCCGATTCCCGTTCCGTTCACGAACTCGCTTTCGATTACAAGGTGCAGGTGGCCGTCGTCCAGCCGCCAGATGGAATCCCTTGCTCCCATTTTCCAACGCTCCCGTCTGTAGGGGAGTAATCCGTCTTCGGAAGGGAGGTAGAATTCCCGAGCGCCGTCCAGCACGCCGTCCGTGAAGCCTTCTGTAACAAGCCAGGAATTCTTTTCGTCTGCGGCGTAGGTGGTTTGCGGACCGTTAAATACTCCGTATCGGCAGCTTGTGGAATGTCTTCGTTTTCCATTCTCGTAATACTCCACGATGATTCCCACACTGTCTCCACCATGACAGCTATTTTCTTCTTGGAGCTTTCCGGTCTTGGACCATTTTTTCCACACGCCTACGGTGTCGCCCTTGTCGTTGTAATGTTCTTCAAAGGCCTTGTTGCCGTTGTAATGAAACCCTTCCCAGTCCCCTACGGGGTGGTCGTCCTTGTAATAACGAATTGCCTCTACCTTCTTGTCGCCGTAATAGCTGGTCCATTTGCCTTCGCGCTTGCCCTTTTTGTATTGGCCAACCATCACTACATTTCCAAGTCCGGTCCAGCGCTTTATTTCGCCGTGGGGAACATTGTCCTTGTAAGGAATTTCAAATTCCTTGATGCCGTTGTTGTACCACTCGTTCCGCTTCAGGATTTCGCCATCGGGGTACACCCATACGGAGGTTTTCTTGACCCCGTTGGCGTGGCGCTCCACCACCTGTTCTTCGGCTCTTTCTACGGTACAGCCGCAAAAGAAGGCGAAAACACAAAAAAAAGTGGCAAAACGGAAGAATCTCATGGCATTCAAGGTAGAAAAAAGGTAATTTCTTTTTGTGGATGAATTGAAAAACAAGTCTATCAAGGAAACTTTCCGCTCCAAGCTGAAAACTCCCTGGGTGTGGATGGTGGTTGCCCTGACGGTAGGGCTCACTGTCTTGTTTTCCCTTTCCCAGAAACCCCAGATGGTCCTTTATTCCCAGTACATCAAGTCCCTTTCGGATTTTCAGCTGCTGGACGCCAGGCTTTCAAAAGATATGGAACGTGCCCGTAGCGGTTACGGTCTGGACACCATGAGAATCTTGTCCGAGACCATGACCCTCAGGGAAATGGCGGTATCCTTCGCCCGCCAGATGGACGAGCTGCAGGGGTTCGGTTTTGAACGCCCTGGTTCTGCCCTGGTAAGCCGTTTCGAGCGGGAGGTCTTGGGCAAGGTTTCTACGGCCCGGCGCTACCTGACGGTCAGGACCCAGTGGCTAAGTTCCTGGCAGCAACTGTCCTATGCGGTAAACAGCCTGCCCGACAACCAGGAATACGTGGTTCGGGAACTTCTGGATTCTGCTCGCGCCGGGTTCCCGGTGGTGCGGCCCGAGGGACTTGGGCTTCCGGATAGTATTGCGCACCAGCTGGACATGCTGCTGAACATCAACGTGGATCTTTCCCATGCCTGGGCCCGCATCGACAACGATGCCGCCATGCTGAACAGCGAGGAACTTATTCAGTTTTTCCAGATGGAACGGCTAAACGAAATCGCCCTGAACGCAAAGATTCCCCTGGTCTTCTACTTCTTGACCTTGGTGCTTCTTTTAGCTACATTTTTCTTCATGTTCCGCTCCAAGCAATAGTTTTCGATGCCCAGATTTCGTTCAAGACGTTCTATTTATTTCAATTTTGCCTTGCTGTTCTTATTGGCGGTGGTCTGGTGCGTGTCGTATGCAGGCCCTGTGTTGCAGAGCTTTTTCAAGGAAGAACACCTTTTTTATGGACGGGTCTCCTATGCCGCTATCCCGAGCGTCTTTGGGGGCAGCAACGTTCCGTTTTTGGACAAAACTTTTTTCAGGATAAACGGTGACGACAGCGCAACATTTGTCCTGTACGCGTCAGAAGAAATGCTGGACGAAATGTCGGATTGGTTCAGCTTTGCCGCTATCAACGTGGGGGATGTTCCTCTGGAAATCAGTGCCGTTAGGCTGTCCGACAACCGCTATATCGTCAAGTCCTTGGCCTCGACCTACGGTGAACTGGACTGGGAAACGGTGTCGGAATACCAGCTGGTCAACTCCCTGATAGCCCTTGGAATCATCGGGGTCTGTTCTGTCGGTTTCCTGATATTCTTTATCCTCGCCATAAGAAACAAACGATGAAACCTCTTTGGGTGCTGTTGCTTGCCGTATCCCTGGCCCTTGGGGCTAGTCGGGATTCCTTGACGGTTTCGGTTCTGCCGACAAGGGCTGCTGGCAATGTTTTGCGAGTACCTGTCGGAATCTGGTGGCCTGAATACGATTCAAAGGCCAAGGCGTCGTTTCCTGGACATGCGGCGAAAAAGGATGTGGTGGTCTGGTTTCATGGAGGCATGACCAGCGGCAACTGTCAAAAGGGCTTGGTGGCGGGGGAGGCCTTTTCGGGTATTTTCCCGGGTGTGGTGGTGTTGAGTGCTTCGGCCTGCAAAGAAAACCATTGGGCGACGGAGGTTATGGTTTCTGCGGTAGATGCGGCTCTGGATTCCGTTGCCAGGAGACGGAG
>CACXMH010000054.1 GCA_902768715.1 Fibrobacter succinogenes
TTGCTTGCGGCATACGCCTTTGCCGCAACGCCTACGCCCATTGTGGGTGTGGTGGTGGATTCGGAGTCGGAACTGCCTATTACCGATGTGGAGGTGACTTACCGGTCTGGCAAGAAACTGGGGACCACGAATTCCGATGGCCGTTTCGAATTTACGGTTGATTCCCGTAATGCGGCGCTGGTGTTCAAGAAACCCGGTTATGATAGCGTCTTTGTGGAACTGCAGGACTTTGCCGATGTGCTGGATATGGTGGTGAGCCTATCTTCGAACTTGCGGGACTTGGGGGCAAGCACCATCGTCGGTGGCGGAGAACCTGAGAAGTGGGAACCTGTCCGTACCATTTCGGTGGACAAGCTGGAAGATGCGGCGGGCATGCGTTTCGACGTGACGGAACACCTGAGCCAGATGCCGGGCATTTCGGGCCAGAAAGATTTTAGCAGTGCTCTTTACTACGACGGTTCCCGTGCGGGGGACGTGGCCTATCACTTGGGCAGGCTCCGGATCCCTAACATGCGCCACCTGGACGTGGGCTTCCCTGGAAACCTTTCGGTAATCAACCCCCACATCTTGAGCGGGATTGAAGTCCATGACCATTACGGCTCGGGCCCAATCGGCCAGGGCCTTGCCACTTCTATCCAGTACCTGCCCGAACAGACCAAGGGGGAGTGGGGGCTTAAAGGTGCTGTTGGCCTTACGGTGCAAGAAGTGGTGGTGGATGCACCTTGGCTTTTCTGGGATAGTTTCCGCTTTGCCTTCCGCCGCCTGGATGGCGAGATGCTCAAGAACCTGGGCGAAAAGTTCTTTACGGAATTCCGCAAGCGCGACGGCGACTGCGTAAACGATTGCCGAGTCAAGTCTTCGGACCCCTTCGACCTGACGGCCTTTGACATCTACGCCCAGCTGAACGGCTCCGATTCCATGGGCAACACCTGGGCTATCCGCACCCTGTACAGCTCCGACGAGTACGAAATCCGGCAAGATACTTCTACGGCCTACGATGAGGTGAACTCCATCGATATAATTTCGGGCGAGCAGAACTACTTGGTGTTGGGGGCGGAATACGCTTCCCGTTTTGGAACTAGCGCTCATGCGGGTTTTGTCCGGGAATACCTGAGCGATACCCTGCGGGATACCACCGGATTCAAGACTCCTGCCGAGGGAGTCAATATGGACCAGGCTCAACGGTCTTTCATTGACGGTTATGACTATACCCACACTACCATTTCAGGCGGGCTGGACAAGAATTTCAAGGGGAACATTCTGGGCTCCAAGCTCAGCGGCGCCCTCCTTTACGAGCAGCACATTTTGGAAAGGAACTACTTGAATTACGGCGAGCAATCCGACGACTACCAGACGGGTGTTGTTTCCGGAACGGGCCGCCTGGACTGGAAACGGGATTACTACCAGTACATTCTTTCTGCGGGAGCAGTGGCCGATGCCATGGACCACAAGGCCGCTCCTACGGCCTCGCTGGACATGGAACGGAACTTGTCGGGAGCGGATACCGCCTACTGGCGCCTGTTCGGAAATGCCGCCTACCGCAGCGACTGGAAACCCTACTACGACAAGGGCGACTTGACGGGCCGCCTGGAATCGGGAACTTCTGCCAAGTTGGGTCTCGGTTACCGTTCCAAGTACCTGGATGTGCAGGCTTCTGGTTTTGGCCGTTACTATCCGGATCCGCTGCTGCCCATGCCTAAGGCCTACGCTCAGTACGAAGACGTGACCGACGTGGATTTCGCCTGGGTCTTTGGCGGCGGTGCCAAGATGGAGTGGAAAACATCCCACCATTTCTCCATGTCCACCAATATCAGCTCCGTCTATGGCGAATACGAACTGGAAGGCTCTGGCAATTCCCTCCCGTGGGAGGCGAACTCCCGCCTGGACGTGGTTTCCCATTTCCGCTATTACCCTCGCAAGGATTCCCTGGTTTCGGTCATATTGACCCACCATGCTTTGTGGCACAGGCCCTTGTACTATTACCAGATTGAACCTTCCAGTGCCGATGGCACCAACGGCAAGCGCAGGCTCAAGGACCTGAACGAATTTACGGACTTGTTCCGCACCGACTTGCGCCTGAATCTGGACCTGATGACCTCGAAGTATTTCTTCAGGAGTGCCCGGTTCTACCTTGAAGTGGACAACATCTTTGCCAAGCTGGATGTGCCCGCTCTCAAGTTCCTGGGCGGCGAGAACGCTCGTGAGCGTTCCTGGGTGACCCGGGATGCCGACGGCGATTCCAACGACGGTTACGACCTGGTTCCCTTTATGGCGAAAGGCATGGGGCTTTACTTGCAGTTCGGCGTAGAAGTACAGCTGGGAATCTAGTTAGACGAGAGACGAAAGATTGTCATGGCGAGCGAAGCGCTGCGAAACGTCATCCTGAGCACATAAGTGCGAAGGATCCAGGCTTGAAGATCTATGAAATACGACGGCTTTTCTAAATGTTTCTTTTGGATATTTTTGTCCGTTTTTTTTCTGTGTGCTGTAGCTTTTGCTCACGAGACGGATTCCCTGTTCGTGCCGCCCAAGCCCGAAAAGCCCCTGCGTTTCTGTTCCTCGGTCAAGAAATGGATTGATTTTGCCACTACGGATTCCAACATGGTAGAAATCACCCGCATGAAAGGGCTCCGCATGGACTTACGGTATGGCACTTTCAACAACGTGACGGGACACGATTTGTATTGCGGAGTGCAGCGGGCCTTTGTCCATAAAGACGCCCTGCCGAAGCTCAAACGGGCCATCAAGATTATGGAGAAGGAAATGCCGGGCTCTGTGCTGGTGATTTTCGACGCCTCCCGTCCACTGTATGCCCAGTCGGCCTTGAAACGCACCGTGGCCGGCACGCCCTATTCCAACTACGTATCTTCGGGAGTTACGGGCGGACTCCACAATTACGGACTTGCGCTGGACCTGAGCATCACCGACGCCGAAGGAAACCTGCTGGACATGGGGACGGACTTTGATTCCTTTGAGCGGTGCGCAGGCGAGGTAGGGGAGGCGGATGCCCTGCAAAGCGGTCGCCTTACGGAACAACAGGTAAACAATCGCAAGATTTTGCGTTCTATTATGCTTCGAGCGGGGTGGGTTCCTCTAAGTAGCGAATGGTGGCATTTTAACGCTTATACGCGGGCATACACCAAGGAACACTACTCACTTTTCCCGTTGTAATATTTATTTCTGCACGGGGGCGAGTGCAACTTTTAGGGCGCGGATGGCGTTTCCGCGGTGGCTGATGGCCTTTTTCTCTTCCAGTTCCATCTGGGCGAAGGTGCGGGTCTCGCCGTCGGGTACAAAGAGGGGGTCGTAACCGAAACCCATGCCGCCTACGGGGGCGTGGTTGATGGTCCCGCGGCATTCCCCTTCGAAAATACGGGGTTCGCTGATGCTGAATTTGCCGTTAACCTGTGAAACGGTCTGGTACGAAAGGGCGCAAAAGTAGCGGGCCCTGCGATCTTCGATATTTTCCAGTTTTTTCAGGAGCAGTTCGTTGTTGCTTATGTCGTTTCCGTGGCCTCCGCTATAGCGGGCGCTGTAGATTCCGGGTTCCCCGTTCAGGGCGAAAACTTCCAGTCCGGAATCGTCGGCCAGTACGGTAGCCTCGACGCCCCGTTCCATAAGCCAGCGGGCGGTAGTGCTGGACTTGATGATGGCGTTTTCGGCAAAGGTCTTGCCGTCTTCTACGATGTCGCCGTCAAAGCCGATGTCTTTCAAGGTCTGGAATTCGTAATGGTCGGTTCCAAGGATATGGGCGAAGTCTCTAATTTTTCCGGCACTTCCGGTTGCGATGACGAATAGGTGTTTCATTGGAAAGGTAATAGGTAGTAGGTTGTAGGTGTTAGGATTTAGGGGATAGGATCTAGGGGGTAGGATTTAGGGGCTAGGGGTTTGAGGTCGCTTCGCTTTGAGGAACGTCATCCTCGCGAAGGCGAGGATCCGCTTGAGGTGCCAAAGGCTCCCTTTGAGGTTCGTGCCTCACACCTCACACCTCATAACTCACTACTCACAACTCATAACTCACTTAGTATTTCTCAGGCTTCATCACGATGAGAATGGCATCTACAATGACACCGATGCCGCCAAGTCCTGCCGTGCAGAGCCAGAGAATTCCCGTCCAGATTTTACCTTCGTAAAAACGATGGATTCCCAGGTACCCGAGCAAAATACAAAGGGCCAGTGCAATCCACTTGTTGTGTTCACCTTCGGCGACCATACAAACTCCTTTTTTCAATTAAGAATATAGAAAAGAGGACGAAACTTATGCTCTCGGGTGGGTTTTCTTGAAAGCCTGCTTCAGCCGTTCCGCGTTCACGTGGGTGTAAATTTGTGTGGTGGAAATGCTGGAATGCCCGAGCATTTCCTTGACGCTCATGATTTCGGCTCCGTTTTCCAGCAGGTGGGTGGCAAAGCTGTGGCGCAGCACGTGAGGGCTGGCCTTGCCTTCCCAGCCGATGTCCCGGAGCAGGCTTTGTATATCGTTTCGGAGAGTCCGGATGCTGTAGGGTTTACCGTCTTCGCTGACAAAGACGAATCCTGTGGCTGAAACCAGGTGGCCAGCTTCGGTCTGCTTGGCCTTGAAAAGCCCGAGGCGCTCTACAAGGGAGTCCGTGATGGGCACAATCCTCTCCTTGTTGCCCTTGCCAAGCACACGGACCAGCCGTTCCTTTTCCCGCAGGCGATCCCAGGTGAGGCTTTGGCATTCCGAAATGCGGAGGCCGGAACCGTAGATGAGCTCCAGCAATACTCGGGCTCGAACCTGCGGAAGAGTCGGGTTTTCAATTTCGGGAAATTTTTCTTCGGCAAGATCCTTCTGCCCGAGGAACGCCACCAGACGCTTGGGCCGCTTGGGCATGGGGATGTTCTCTGTTGGGTTGGTTTCCAGAATGGAAGACCGGACCAGATACTTGCCGAAACTTTTTAGGGCGGCCAGGTGTTCACAGATGCTTGTGGGGGAAAGCTTCTGCCGCATTTTCAAATCCCACACGAAACTTTTGACCTGCATTTCCGAAAATGACTCCAGAAGCGCACCTTCTCCTACAAGAGCAAGGAACTTGTCCAGGCTCTTGCGGTAGGTGTCTATAGTCCTAGGGGAAAACCGGCGTCGGGTTTCCAGATAGGTCAAAAAATTGGATATGTGGTTTTGAAGGCTCATGTCATTACATCTGCAGACATGAAAAAATCTATTTTGATTCCGTAAAAATGTCAATGGCATTGAAAAGAAAATGCAAATCTTTCCGTTTGCGGTTATGGAGCACCCTCCTGTTGTTCGGGATGGCGCTTCAGGTCTTTGCCATGGATCGTGTAGCCGGTGCGAATGCGACCTTGGACATAGAACCCGGAGCTCATTCTGCGGCTTTGGGGTCGGCCACTATGGCAGTGGATGGGGATTATCTGGGACTGGTGTCCAATCCATACCAGTTGTCCAGTATCCGCTATGGGTGGGCTAGTTTTTCTCATACGGCTTATTTTGAAGATACCCAATATGACTTTGCTTCGGCTGCATTACCTTTGGGCGAGGGTCAGGGTCTGGGGATTTCCTTCGCTCGATTCGGTGCCGACGACATCCCCTATATTCGCGAAGGAGAACCCATACCAGAAGGGAGCGATTATAACACCTTGTCCTATGCGGACTGGATGTTCTCGGTTACCTTTGGGCGGCGTATTTTGCCCCGTCTAGATATTGGCGTCGGATTTCATGGACTCTACCGCGAGATGGACCAAACCGGTTGGGGCTTCCGGGGTGATGCAGGCCTGCGTTATCGGCTGGTTGATAATTTGTATGTGTCCGGTCTCTTGAAGGGCTGGACATCTTCCGCCACGACCTGGGAATCGGGGGAGGTGGAGTACTCTTCGCCAGAGTTTTACCTGGCGGCAAACTATTCCCTTCCGGTTTCGTACCTCTACGGAACCTTGGGGCTGTACTGGCAGAGCGCGGGATTGTTCCATCACGAAGCCCGCAGTCTGGATTTCGATACCGACGAAGATAGCGGTGGCCGCCTCTGGGACGACCCTGTGGACTGGCTTTCCGGCGGTCGTGGCGGGGTGGAATTTGCCTTTGACTTTGGACTTTCTCTAAGGGCCGGTCTTAGCAGTTTCACGACCTTCCAAAGCGTAACCGCAGGTGCAGGTCTTGTCATTATGAAATTTTTGCGGGTGGACTACGCCTTCGAATCCCATCCGGTGCTGTCCCCGGTCCATCGGGTGAGCATAAGCGTGAGTCCGTACCTGTTCTCCCACTCCGACGAGCCGGTCCAGAAGAAATCCCGCGTCTCTCCGGTGTATGCTCGGCAATCCCAGGAACCGCTCCCGCAGGAGACTCCCGCCGAAGATGCCGAGCAGGCTGCCTCGGAGATTGAAACTCCGGAGAAAGAACCGCCCGAAGAGGCTAGAGAGACTCCCGATGAAGTTCTGGAGTCTTCACCTGCAGGTGGAGTCTATTGGGAAGAATAGCCAGTGTTTCCCCGATAAAAAAGAGTAAGTCCCTTTAACTTTTCCAAATTTTGGTTATATTTTGGCCATGAATTCTCTGAAGAACTATCGCGAAGTCGGAATATTTGACCTTTTGTCCGCACCACTTAACCCTATCGGTGCCTTTGACGCAGAGCAGTTCAAGAAAGATGTCCGTGCCTTGATTGATTCCAACCCGGACGACAAGTTTGTGGCTGTGGATTTGATGGGTCTTGATTTTGTCTATAGTGACGCTTACAACGCCTTTATCCAGTTTCAACAGGAATTGTCCGCCAAGGGCGGCATGCTGGCCCTGCTTTCCAACAGCAAGACCATTGCCGACGGCCTCGTGAAGGCTGGCCTTGCCTCAAAGCTGAAGGTATTCTCTTTCGAAGCAGAAATGATGTCCTTCTCCTTGCATAGCCAGTCTCCTGAACAAGAGGGTGCCTCTGGAACTGCAGAAGAGCCTGCTGTGTCAGCGGTAGCTTCCCAGAATGTGGGCGGCGGTGCCGCTCCTGCCAAGCGGAGTGAAAGAAAGACTGGCCTTAACAGGCGGTTCACCAAGAGTTTCAATGCCATTATCCGCAATAAGGAAAGCGACTTGGACAAGCAGGGGATGAATGACCTGTTTGAAGAGGCTCCGACGACCCACAAGGTCGCCCCTGTGGCTGTGGTTGTGGTTCTGCTTCTTGCCGCTCTGGCGGTGTTCATCTTGATGTAATGAATGCCCGTCGAGTTTTCAGAATACCGCTGTAAACGCAAGTATAAATCGGGATCTCACAAGTTTCCTTTATTTCGGCTGGTCCTTTTGGGACTGGTTCTTTTGCTTGCCTACCATTGGGGATTTTTTTCCTGGATTGTGGAAAAAATGCCGCTGCCCGGCTCTATGGGCGTGTCGGACAAGCCTTCGTGGAAAGCCGCATGTGAAGAATATTCGGGAAAGGCCTTTGAGTTAGACGGTAATCTGGTCCAGTGCTCTTGGTTTGTTCAGGATTCCATGGGAGAACTGCCGAATAGTTTTTTACGCTACGTGGCGTCGCTTCGAAAAAAATCGGTTTCCGCACTCCATTGGGTTGCTCCTGCAACGGATTTTTCAAGGGCTCATTTTGTACTTCACGAAGATTCCCTGTCCACGGCGTACTTGCATATTCCCTTGGCCGATTCCTCCTTGGTGTGGGTTGACGCCTCTACGGGATGTCGCTTCCCGGGATTGTGCCCCAAACAGCCTTTGGGTTGGTCTTCGCTTTCCATTTCGGAAGATTTTGATTTTACCGGACAGGAGGCGCTTCTCGCTATGGACAAACTACGCGGTGTGGGAGAAGCTCCTGTATATCCGATTCTTTCGGGAACGGTACTTGCATCGGGCAAGGATTCTCTGGGTTATTTTGTCGAAATAGATCACGGTTTCAACGTGAGTTCCAGAATGTTTGGACTGTTTCGCTACGAAAGGGATTCCATTTCGCTTACGCCGGGCTCTTGGATAGATTCCCATACCTTGGTTGGTCGTATCGCCCCTAAGGACAGTTCTGCCGTTTATCTGACAATCCGTCGTAATGGCCATTTTGTCCGCTGGAACGAATTCTTTGCAGAAAGCCATCCGGTAGATTCTGCCAAAATTTCTAAATTCAAGGAGCAGATTGGCTTGTAGCGCAGGCCCGAGGTTCTTGTGAGTTCTTTGAAATTTTTTTTGTTCTTTGTCGTTTTTTGGGGACTGCTTTTTGTGGCGTGTACCCAAGATGATGACGGACCCATTGATATTTCAAATTCCACAGATGTTTTTGCTGGCGAAGGCTTTTTCTTGGCGGCAGAACTTGATTCGGGAAGATTGATTCATTTGGCAAATGATACGCTGTTCATAGAGTTGGACAGTATATGGTCGTTTTCCAATTGTGCCTTGTCAAACATCTATTTTGATGTTCAGAAAGAGGATACGGTTCTCGCGCTTCGTCCGGTTATTCAATACCAGACAAAGGTTGAAGATTGTGCGTCTCCCATGTATCGGCCCGATACGGTTATCAAGACATTTGTAGAGAAAAGAACCTTGGATGGGGTTTCTCAGATCAACATATACAACGATCTGGATTCCCTGCTGGATACAATTTATGTTCGGCACGGTTCATTTAGCCTAGATACTTTTGAAATGTACGTTGATTCCCTTTTTGATTCTGTGAAAACTCTGCCTTTACGGACAAAGGGAAGTCCGTCCTTGTTGAAGGTCCTGGATTCCTTGACTCCAAGAGTTTATTACTGGAGGACTATGCAATCCACATGCAAATTCCGTATGGACAAGTGTGGAAAGACTGTTCAGGATACCCTTTTCCCGTTGAGTTGGAGGTTGGGGGATACGGCCCTCGTCCCGCTTCGGCTGCGTTGTGCAGACTCTACTTTGACTTATTGCAAGTCTGCTGGTTGGGAAAATGATTCCAGTGCTCTGGGAAATATTCGGGAGAGACAAGATACCCTATGGCACACCCACGTGTATTATGTGGAAAAAATTCCCAATTGCGGGTCTATTGATGTTGCATCGAAAAAATTTTCTTATACGCCTTTTGCGACCAAAAGAGATATGGTGGTAATAAGAGAATTGTATTCGCCAGACAATTCGGAGACATTTTGTGGTCCTTCTACGCAAAAGGACATGTTCTGGTTGGACTTGAATGCCGCTCGTATGGTTCCCGACACTATCAGCATGGATTCCTTACGCAAGGTGTGGGAAAAGGCAACGGTGGCCACGAGTGTGAATCCAAATAAGCGGAAGTAGTTGTGGGTTGTGAGTTTTGAGTAGTAACTGAGAACTAACTATGGAATACTCTTTTGCATCAGAAATTGCCGAGTCCGACTACCCCTTGATTACTGAAAGTCGTATTTTCAAGGACTGGCTTGCAGCGACTAGCGCAAAATTCAATATTACCAAGATTCATTTTACCTCGGTGGATTTCTTGCGCAATGGCCGCCAGCCGCTCTTTATAAAGTTGAACGCCTCGGCCACGCTTCCTGATGGTCGCCCTGTCCACGGGATTGTCCTTGTTCGTGGCAATGCAGTGGGAATTTTGGTGGTGCTTCGTTGCGAAGGAAAAAAATATTTGTTGTTGGTAAGGCAACCCAGGTTCGCCATCAGCGAGCAGGCTTCGCTAGAAATTCCGGCAGGAATTCTGGATTGGACGGGGGACTACCGCAAGGTGGCTCTTTCGGAGCTGGAAGAAGAGGCCCAGATTAAGGCCGATGATTCCGAGCTCATTGACTTGATGGACTTCTGGTATCAAGGTAAGAGCGAAGGCTTTGCCGCCAGTTGCGGCCTTTTGGACGAACGCATTCGTTTGTATGCTATTGAAAGGGATGTGACTCCCGAACAACTTGCCGCCATGGATGGCAAGGACCAGCAATACACCGAAGAAATAGAATGGATAAAGACCGTGGTGCTTCCGTACGAGGAGGCCGCCCGTCAGTTTATCGATGGAAAGAACCTGATTGCGTTGTTCCTTTACGAACGATGGAAGCAGGCTACCAGTTCCCAAGGTTGTTGATAGTAAGCCCTGCAAAAAATACCAGCAGGTAGCCATACCACAGGTAGGTCATGACATAGTTGAGCCCGCGCTTGTAGGCCTTGGGCTCGTTCTTGTTTTTTTCTCGAATGCGTACAATATTCTTACGCAGGTAAAAAACAGATACGGCGATGCCGGTTAAGCTAGCGAGAATCAATAGAATGTAAACCATGGGGGGGAATATAGCTATTTGGTGGTTGGTGTTTAGTGGTTGGGAAACGCATTTTTACTAAATTTTCCTTGCTAAACTTAAAAGGAACCGTTATGGATAATATTACCCAGATTTGGAAGAAAATACAGTCCCCCGAGTTTAATCCGGCCACAGACATGGGCCTGGTCGAACAGGTGAAACAGGTCGCTCTGACCTCCCAGGAGCCCGCCAAGGTGAGCTTTGGAACTTCTGGCTGGCGCGGCGAAATCGGTTCCGAATTTACCCTCCGCAATCTGCAGGTGGTGGGTGCGGCTATTGTGCGCTTATACAAGGAAGCCACTCCGGAACTTTTCGAAGCTCTCGGTGTGAAGGATTTTGCCGAACTCCAGAAACGTGGCGTGGTCGTTGGCCACGACAACCGCCTGCTCGGTCACGAATTCTGCGAAGCCGTGGCTGACCAGTTTGCCAAGGCCGGCGTGAAGGTCTATTATGGTGGCGAAATGCCCACACCGGAATTCAGCGCCTGCATCGAAATGCTCGGTGCTGCCTGTTCCATCAACATGACCCCGAGCCACAACCCGAGCCACTACAACGGTATCAAGTTCAACCCGGCCGACGGCGGCCCTGCAGGTCCGGAAATCACGAACGTGATTACCAAGCTCAGCAACGAAATGATGGCCACCTGGAAGTTTGAACCGGTGGGCAAGGTTGACTGGGAAATTATCGACTCCCTCAAGATTTACAAGGAATTCCTGGTCAAGCAGGGAACCATCAAGTTCGACCGCATCAAGGAATTCATCAAGAAGGGCCGCCTCACTCTCGTTTGCGACCACGTGCACGGCTCTACCCGTCGCCGCCCGGCTGCCCTCCTCGACAATCCGGAATGCCTGATTACGCTCCGTAACGAAGACGACTCCCTGTTCGGTGGCATCGCCCCCGAACCGTCCAGCAAGAACCTGGAAAAGGTCCGCAAGGTGCTGGACGAAAGCAAGTCCTGGTTCCGCCTGGGCGCCATTTTTGACCCAGATGGCGACCGTATCCGCTTCTACGATGGCACCCGCGAAATCGACATGAACCAGTTCGGCGCTATCGCTTTCCACTACATGGCTACCTGGCGCAAGGAACAGGGGTGCGTGGCCAAGTCCGTCGCTACTTCTAACTTTGTGAATATCATCGCCGAAAAGCTGGGCGTGCCCGTGATGGAAACTCCGGTGGGTTTCAAGAATTTCCGCCCCTGGCTTTCCCGCAATGCCAAGCAGAAGGCTCTTGTGGCTTTCGAAGAATCCGACGGTATCTCTGGCCTCAACAACACGCTGGAAAAGGATGCCCAGTTCGGCCTCCTCATCGCTCTCGAAATTATGGCCACCACGGGCAAGAACCTGGGTGAATACCTGGATGCCCTTTACGAGGAATACGGCCGCTTCTACCCGACCCGCTCCGGTTTTGAAGTGGACAAGTCCCTGGTGGGCGAACCCTTGAAGGCCAAGGTGAACGCTATCGCCGATATCGCGAAGCCGGGTGCAAAGGTTATGGTCGGTAACAATGAAAAGACCGTGAAGCAACTCCTCACCCTCGACGGTGTGAAGATTATCTTCGACGACGACTCCTGGATGCTCGTCCGTCCGTCTGGAACTGAACCGAAGGTGCGTATTTATACGGAATGCCGCAACCCGGATGAAAAGGACCCGATGTTCGAGGCGGCCAAGGCGCTGTTCTTCAAGAACTAGGGATTGTTTGAGTTTAAAACAAAAAAAGGAAAATGACAATGAAAAAACTACTATGCATGCTTTTTATGGCTTTTGCCGTGCTAAGCTTTGCACAAGAGGGTGCAAAGCCTGGGTTCCAGGCTTTTTCAGGCTCACTTCTGAAACTGAAACCGGCAGAAGGGGGGTGGCAGAAATTCTCCCTGAAAGTTGAGGTCGCTCCTTGGGCGTTCCAGGCCATTGGTGAAGTCCATATTGTGGCTGGAGACCCCGAACTTTTGAACTCCGCGCTGTACGATGGAACCGTCTATGCCGTGGTGGCTTACATGCCCTCTACAGCGACAGGAACTGATGGCAAGGAATACCAGGTGGGCGTCTTCGATATGATGCTCTTCTTGGAAGACGAGCCTACTCAGGTCCGCAACGTGAAGTTCAGATTGTTACCTCCTGCCAATGACGAATGGGCTCTCGGTATCTTCAAGGACGCCATTGCAACGGGTACGGCACTGGGATCTGTCTGGGGCGGTGCTTATGAAGACGAGATTACCAAGGCTTCTGCGGTTCCTATGGATAAGAAACTGCTTCAGGCTAACTTGAAGAAGGATCGTCCAGCTCCTGCCGTTGAACCGGAACCGGTGGCCGCTGCTCCGGCAGAAGAACCAGCTCCTGTAGCAAAGAAGAAAAAGAAGAAACGTTCTTACGACGAGGATGAAGAAGATGAAGATGGTTCTAACTTGACGGTGAAGGAAAAGCGCCGCCGTGCCATGCTCAGCAAGAAGAAAGCTGCTGAAGAGGCCGAAGAAGAGGAAGAACCCGTCGTGAAGAAGAAAAAGAAGAAGCGCTCCTATGACGAAGACGAGGAAGAGCCTGTCGTGAAGAAGAAAAAGAAGAAACGCTCCTACGATGAGGACGAAGAAGAGCCTGTCGTGAAGAAGAAAAAGAAGAAAAAATCCTACGACGAGGATGAAGAAGAACCCGTCGTAAAGAAGAAGAAAAAGAAGAAAAAGAAAAAAGTCGTCTATGAAGATGACGAGGAAGAGGAATAGTATTCCTGAGAGTTTAACAAAACAACAACATTGAAACCCGATAGAGGTATTTATGTCTGGTCACTCCAAATGGGCCACCACCAAACGCAAGAAAGCTAAGACTGACGTCGCCCGCGCCAAGGCGTGGAACAAGCTGATTAAGGAAATTTCTATCGCTGCCAAGCTCGGCGGTGGAAACCCCGACGCAAACCCCCGTCTGCGTGCAGCTATCCTTAAGTCCAAGAGCCAGAGCTTGCCCACCAAGAATATTGAAAGCGCTATTGCCAAGGGTACGGGAGCCAACTCCGGTACCGAAATGACGGAGCCACTGTACGAAGGACGCGGCCCGGCCGGTGTTGCCATCATGGTGCAGTGCCTGACCGACAATAAGGTCCGTACCGTTGCCGAAGTCCGCAACATCTTCAACAAGAACGGCGGTTCCATGGGCGAATCCGGTTCCGTTTCTTGGGCTTTCACCTACAAGGGCGTGATTATCGTCGATGCCGAAAAGTACCCCGAAGAAAAGGTGATGGACCTGGTTCTCGAAGCCGGTGCCGAAGACATGTCCACCGAAGACGGTGTGCACGAAATCTCCACCAGCCCCGAAGCCTTCGACGCCGTTTCCAAGGCACTTGAAGCGGCAGGGATCGAAATGATGAGTGCGGAACTCAGCTACGTTCCCAATGACCCTGTAAAGCTCGGTCATGACGACGCCCAGAAGCTTTTGAAGCTCATCGACAAGTTCGAAGATCACGACGACGTTCAGGACGTTTACCACAACGCCGAAATCGACGAAGCGGACATGGACGCTGAGTAGAGGCTTGAGGTCGGGCTTCGCCCTTTGAGTGGTGAGGTCGCTCGTTATACTCGCTTTGAGTTAAAAGCCGATTGCCAAAAGCAGTCGGTTTTTTGTTTAACCAATTCTAGTAAGTGTTAATCAGTAGCTGCCGCGCTATGCGCGGCCTATCGTCCCAGCGTTTCGCGGTAGCTGTGGACTGCGGCCTTGTAGGTGCTGACGGCCTTGGAAATGCGTTCGGCGATGTCTTTTTGGCCCTTGTCGGTTATCATGTAGGCTTCGTCTTCGGGGTTGCTGATGAACCCGATTTCAAAGAGGACCGCTGGCATCAGCGCACCCACCAGCACCATGAACCCGGCACCGCCCACGCCGCCTGCCTGCCTGCGGATTTTTCCACCATCCATGGCCTTGAGCATCTCTTCGGTGAACATGTAGCTGTTCTGCTTGTATTTTTCTAGTCGGGCTTCCAGCTTGAACCATTCGATGGGGGAGAGTTCCTCTTTGGCGTTCTTTTCGCCGTAGAGCGTGGCCACCTTGTTTTCACGACGGGCGATGGCCTTGTCTTCTTCGCTTTCGGGGGCGCGCAGCACGTAAACGTGGTAGCCCTTGACTTGCTTTTTGCGCTCGGCGGTAGCGTCGATGGCGTTGCAGTGCAGGCTGATGAACAGGTCACCGTCCCACTGGTTTGCAAGATTTGCCCGCTGGCCCAGCTCAATGAACACGTCCTTGTCGCGGGTCATCTTGACGTTGAACCCTTCTTTTTCCAGTTCTTTTTTCAAAAGCTTTCCGATGGCGAGCACGATGTCCTTTTCGTTGGACTTTTTGCCCTGGGCGCCGGTATCCTTTCCGCCATGACCCGGATCTATGGCAATACGGATCGTCATATCTTCCTTATTAAATGGTTCCGGAGCCTTTTCCTGTTTCTTTTCTTCGGCTGCTTCCGCTTCCGCCTGACTGTCCTCC
>CACXMH010000055.1 GCA_902768715.1 Fibrobacter succinogenes
TTTCTTTTTTTTCCGAGAATTGACTGGGTCCTTCGCTTCGCTCAGGACGACGAAAAAGTAACGCTCAAGACGACGAGAAAGAAATTCCCTCCCGGAACCCCGGAACTTGTCCGGGGCAAGCTCAGTCCGGGATGACAAGGTGGCGGGAATGACATCATAACAGCGGGAATGACATGAAAAAAAAAGACCCCGGCACGGTGGCCGGGGTGACAGAGTAAAGGGAATTTCCGCTCGCAGCGGAATGTTTGTTAGTTTGTTTTAACTACGCCCAGTTTTCGGCCTTGAGTTCGCGGCCCCAGATTTCCTTGACCACGTCTTCGACCTTGCGGTTTTCGAACAACATCTGGTAGACGGCTTCGACAATCGGCATTTCTACGCCGAGCTTCTTGGCAAGTGCGCGCGTGCTGCGGCAAGTCGGCACACCTTCAGCAATCATCTTCATGCCAGCAAGCACCTGGTCGAGCGTTTCGCCCTTACCAATGTGTTCGCCCACATAGCGGTTACGGCTATGCTGGGAAAGGCAAGTCACAATCAGGTCGCCCATACCGGCGAGGCCAGCAAAGGTTTCGGACTTTGCCCCGAGGGCCTTTCCCAGGCGGCACATTTCTGCCTGGCCACGAGTCAAGAGGGCTGCTCGAGTGTTGTCTCCAATCTTGTACTTGCCGCTAGCTTCAAGACCATAAAGCACGCCAGAGGCAATGGCGATAACGTTTTTCACAGAACCGCAGAGTTCAATGCCCACGATATCCGTAGAGCTATACACACGCAGGTAGCTGCAGCTCATGACCTTCTGCACAAACTTTGCGGATTCCTCGTTTACGCAGGCGGCCACAATGGCCGTAAGGATATGGCGGCTCACTTCTTCAGCATGGGAAGGCCCGCTAAAGGCCACCATCTTGTCTTCGGTAAGCCAGGGAACATTTTCCAATAGCACTTCGCTCATGAGCTGGTTCGTGCCCTCGAGAATGCCCTTTGTGGCACAGACCACCACAGGTTCCTTGCCCTTAGCCGGCGTCCACTTGCCAAGATTCTTGGCCACGCCGCCCATAAACTGGGAGGGCACCACAATAAGAACCATGTCGCAGCCTTCAAGAGCCGCAAATCCACTTCGGCCTGCGAGTTAGTCCAAAAGGAAACTTCGCACTTATTTTCATAAACCACCTGACCCAGGGTAAGTCCCCAGCCGCCAGTTCCAAGTACAGTTACTTTCATTTTCTAATCCTCATAAAAAAGGCATTAGGTTTTAGGTATTAGGTCTTAGGTAAAAATAGTCATTTGCTTCGCAAATCTTTTTATAGCGGCTCCGCCGCGACTATAAACCTAACGCCTACGACCTACAACCTATAACCTATTTTTTCCTTTTAGATCCAAATCCATTCTCCGTGCCGTTCAAAAGCCGCTTGATGTTGGATTTGTGCTTCACAATCACAAAAACCGCCACAATAAGGCAAGTAATCATGAGTCCCAGGTTGATGTTGTCTGGCGGGAACGGTAACTTCAAGTAGCCCATCACGGCAAAAGCCCCGAGGGCAATGCAAGCGCCAATACTCCCAACCGAAACATACTTAGTAGAAACCGTAAGGACAATCCACACGCCAAAGGCCGCAAGGGCAGTAATTGGGCAAAGGGCCAGAAAAACGCCCAAAGCCGCAAGCACACCCTTACCACCGCGGAATCCGGCAAAGCAGGTAAAGCTATGGCCCAAAATCACCAGAAGGCCCGCCACCAGCGGCACCCAATTGGAATAATCCGCACCACCGGCAGAAACCTGGGCTTTACAAAGCTGAATGGCAATCCAGGGGCCAAAGAAGCCCTTGAGCAAATCCAGGAACACTACCGGAAGTGCAGGCTTCCAGCCCAGCACGCGGAACGTGTTGGTGAGACCTGCATTCTTGGAACCATAGTCCCGAATGTCAAAGTCCTTACCTTTCGCAATTTTTGCGATCCAAATCGCGCTGGGGATCGACCCCAACAAGTACGCTATCGGAAGACTCAGCAAACTGTTCAAGTTCTTCGTCCTTTCTGAGGGTTAACTTCTGGTCAAAATTCAAGCGAAGGGGTGCACCCTGCAACTGGAATTCTTCGTAAAACTTTTTAAGCAGGTAACGCTTGTAGGATTCGTCCACCAGTTCCGGCGTGCGGGTCTCGATGGCAATCACGGGAGGTTCCACCAGAATCTGGCAGGCTCGGGTCAAAGCCACCACACGGGCGTTGTGGCTAGGAGGCGCCTTTTCTTGCAAGAAATTCGCAAAGCTTTCGGCCACACGGTCACGGCCCAGCACGCGGCGGCAGTTGGCATATACCGTCTGGATAGACTGGATAACCCGGTTTACGCGAAGGCCTTCCTTGGCACTGATAGAAAGAATCGGAACGTATTCCAGCATAGGTTCCCGTTCCAGCATTTCCTTGACCATGCGGTCAAAGGATTTTTCGGTCTTGTCGGGCAGAATATCCCACTTGTTCAGCACAAGAACCAGGCCCTTCCCCGCCTTGCGGATTTCGGTAATGATTCTAAAGTCTTGAACCTGGAGCCCTCGGGTGCAGTCCACCAGAAGCACCGACAGGTCCGACCTGCGGATGCTTTCCATGGTGCGCATATTGCTGAAAATTTCCACCTCGTCTTCTACCTTCGCCTTTTTGCGAAGGCCTGCCGTATCGGTCACCACGAACTTGACGCCGTTTACGGTAAAGGTGCAATCGATAGAATCGCGGGTAGTGCCAGGAATGTCCGAAACTACGGCCCGTTCCTCGCCCATCAGGCGGTTCAACAGGGTGCTCTTGCCCGCGTTAGGACGACCAAGGATGGCAAAACGGATGGGGCGTTCCTCTTTCCGTTCCCCACGCACAGGGGTCGGAAGTACTGCGACAATTTCATCCATTAAAGAAAGGCAGGCGTAGCCCGTCAAGGCGCTGATGGTGCGGGGCTGTCCAAAGCCCAGTTTTAAGAACTCGTAACTTTCCTGACGGTCGCCCAGGTTCTCGCTCTTGTTGGCCACCAGAATCACCTGCTTATCCAGCTTGCGGATAAGCCTTGCAAACTGCTGGTCCAACTTGGTAATGCCTACGCGAACATCCACCATAAAAAGGACCAGGTCCGATTCTTCGACGGCGTTAAAAATCTGGGTACGGACACTATCGGCCAGGACATCGATGGTATCGTCCGGCAAAAAACCGCCGGTATCTACCACCGTAAATTCGTGGCCCTTGTAATTTGCGTTCTGGTAATGCCTATCGCGAGTCACACCGTCACGGTCAGAAACCACGGCAGCCCTGCGGCCTAAAATCCGGTTAAAAAGAGAGGACTTCCCGACATTGGGCCGTCCGATAATACACACCACAGGTAATTTCATCGCATACAAATATAGAAAAGAGATTTATTTTCGGGATTATGAAGCTTACGCCTTGACAAGATTATCCAACAGGTGTATATTTGTGCAGTATGGAAGATAAACGCGTCATTTCTCCCGGGAAAAACTCCATGGACGAATCCGAAATGGAGCAGACCCTCCGGCCGCTCAGTCTGGAGCAGTTTACGGGCCAGGCCTCCATCAAGGAGAGCCTTTCTATCGCCATAGAGGCGGCCAAACACCGGGGAGACGCCCTGGACCATTGCCTTTTTGCAGGACCGCCTGGCCTCGGCAAGACGACGCTCGCGGGCATCATCGCAAAAGAAATGGGTGTGAACATCCACATCACCAGCGGGCCCGTGTTGGAAAAGGCCAGCGACTTGGCGGGGCTCCTTACGGGGCTTCAAGAAAACGACGTGCTGTTCATCGACGAGATCCACCGGCTGAACCGCACCGTCGAGGAATACCTCTACCCCGCCATGGAAGATTTCAGGCTGGACATCATGCTGGATTCCGGCCCGGCGGCCCGAAGCGTGAACCTACCCCTCAAGCATTTTACCCTAGTGGGCGCCACCACACGCACGGGCCTGTTGACCGGCCCTCTGCGCGACCGCTTCGGGTTATCCTACCGGCTGGAACTCTACGACGAAAAGGACCTGATGCAAATCCTGATGAGGAGCTCCAGGATTCTCGGGATTGAACTGACCCAGGACGCCGCCCAGATTCTGGGCGGGCGCTGCCGCGGCACCCCCCGCATCGCGAACCGCATCTTGCGCCGGTGCCGTGACGTGGCACAGGTCCGTGGTTCCGGTGTTATCGACCTGGAGGCGGCGGAACGCACACTGCAGATGCTGGGCATCGACAGCGAAGGTCTGGACCCCATGGACCGGAAAATCCTCTCCATGATGATTGACAAATTCGACGGTGGCCCAGTAGGCCTGGGTACCATCGGGGCGGCCCTGGGCGAAGAGACCGACACCCTGGAAGAAGTTTACGAGCCCTACCTGATCCAGAAGGGGCTGCTTTCCCGCACAAAGCAGGGGCGCGTCGCTACCAGCAACGCCTACAGGCTACTCCACAAGAGCATGCCCAGCCGCAAAGCCTCCGAGCAGATGGAACTGCCGCTGTAAAAACACCTGACAAGAGCAACACAGCCCTTCGTCATTCTGAATGAAGCGTCAAAGACGCGCAATGAAGAATCCAGGACGAACGGACCTGCGTTCCTGAGAATTTACGAGAACTTGATTCGCGGGTCCACCAGCGTGTAGAGGATATCGCTGAAAAGGCGGCCCACCATGGCCATGAGGCTGCTGAGGAAGATGATGCCCATGACCACGTTGTAGTCCCGGTTCACCATGGAATTGTAATAGAGCAGTCCCATGCCATCGATATCAAAGACCTTCTCGATAAGGAGCGCCCCCGCAAACATGAGGGTGCAGATTTCGGAGAGGCGGGTGGCAATGGGAATGAGCGCGTTGCGGAGTGCATGGCGCACCAGGGCCTGCTTGAAGCTCATACCCTTCGCGAGAGCCGTGCGCATGTAGTCCTTGCCCAGTTCTTCCAGGGCGGAATTTTTCATGAGGAAGGTGAGGAAGGCGAACTCGCTAATCATGTAGCAGAAAATAGGCAGCACCAGGTGATGCCCCAGATCCATAACCTTCCCGAAGAAGGAGAAATCCTCGAAGTCGTCGCTGGTCAGGCCCCCCAGCGGAAAAATGTCCAGGTAGGATCCGCCCGCCAGAAAAATAATCAGGAGGATACCCAGGGCATAGCCCGGCATCACGTAGCCCGAAAAAATCAGGCCCGAACTGAGGGAATCCAGCTTGCTCCCGTGATGCACCGCCTTCCAGAGGCCGAGGGGAATGCAAATCAGGTAACTCAAGAAAAACGAAGTGATACCGAAGAACAGCGATATGGGGAAACGGCTCACGATAACATCCCATACCGGGAGGCCATAGGTGTAGCTTGCGCCCAAGTCCAGGTGCAGCACGTTCCAGAGCCAGGTCAGGTAGCGTTTCCAGGCGGGCTGGTCAAACCCGAAGTAGGCCTGGATTTGGGCAATCTGGTCTGGCGACAGGGCTTTGGACGCGTCCACCCCGCCCTTCATGGCGGCGGCCTGCTGGGCCCTGGAAATCATCTCCTCTACAGGACCGCCCGGCAACAGCTGGATGAGTATAAAGCACACCAGCGAAATCCCGATGAGGGTCGGGATCATGAGCAGCAGGCGTCGGAGGATGTAGGACCGCATGTTTAGGTTTTAGGTTATAGGTTACAGGTTGTAGGTTTAGTTTCACACGCTTCGCGTGTCTTATTAGGGCGGCAAAAGCCGCGATTATTCCACCTAATACCTAACACCTACAACCTAATACCTTTCTTAACGCATCTTTCCAGAACGCAAAACGTCCATCATGTTGAAGGGTTTGGCGGTTCCGTTTGCAAGGTGGCAAGCGAGGAAGTTCACCGCATCTACGGTGCCTTCGGCGTAAATCTTGCGACCACAAACATTGTGCTGGAACTCAAAGTGAACCGTACCGTCGGCGCTGTCCAAGCTGTAGGTATGGAAGGCGTGACCGCCCAGGTATTCCTCGGGCACGTGCATCCGTTCCACCTGTTCCTTTTCGTTACGGACCTTCTCGATGTCTTCTACAGAGAAGTCAAATCCCATCTTCTGGAAGTCCCCCACCACAGCCTTGGCCGTGCCGCTGGTGTCCGCCTTGGTCTTCTGGTGGCTTTCTACCACGGAAAGCTTGTAACCGCTGAACGCCGTGGGGAATTCCTTGGCCAAAAATTCAATCATCATCTGGAAAGCCACAATCTGCTTGGCCATATTGGGAGCAATGACGCTGGGGTGGTTGGCGTCGGCCACAAGCTTTGCCAGGGCTTCGCGGTCGCCACCGGTGGTACCCATCACAAAGGGAATCTTGTGCTTCACGTAGAAGGCGGCGTTGTCGTTTACCGCCGTGGGGTGGGTGTAGTCGATGCAAATCATTTTCGGGTACTTGGCCAGCACCTCGCCAATGCGCTCTTCGCGGTTGCTGGGCTTAAGGAGCTGGACGGTCTTGCCCGCCACCTCGGCCTCGTTTTCCACGATGATTTCGCCCGTCAAGGAATACGGGACCAGTTCCAGGCCGCGGGCCACGCAGGTTTCGGCCACGATGCGGCCCATGTTGCCCGGAATTCCATTTACCATTACTTGTACAGACATTGTTACTCCTGTTTTTTACTTCTAAACTTTTTGTTTCTAGATCCTTCGACTCCGTTACACTCCGCTCAGGATGACACATGGGGAGTATCCGCGAGGATGACGTTAGCGACGCCCCTCGCCCCAAGCCTCGGACTTTACACTTCACATTCCACATCTCACATTACACACTGCACCTACTTCCCATAGTTTTCCTTCAGTTCCGTGAGGCGTTGCAGTGCCTGCAGTGGGGTCATCTCCTCCGGACGCAGGCGGCAGATTTCCTGTTTCAACAGCGTCAGGGACTCGTCGGGGGCGGCGAACAGGTCCATCTGGGGCCTGTCCTTGATTTTCTTGTGAATCGCCTCGTCGCTGGGGTCGATCTTCTGCTTTTCCAGACGGAGCAAAATTTTTCGAGCCCGGCGCACCACACCAGAGGGCAACCCCGCCATTTCGGCCACGTGAATACCGTAGCTGGAATCACAGGCTCCGGCAAGAATCTTGTGCAAGAAGATGAGCTTGTCGCCTTTCTCCTGCACCGCCACCTGATAGTTCCCCGCATGTTCCAGGGAATCCACAAGGCCGGTGAGTTCGTGATAGTGAGTGGCAAAAAGGGTCAGCGCCATGCGGGAAGGCTCGCTATGCAAAGTCTCCACGATGGACCAGGCGATAGAAAGTCCGTCGAAGGTGCTGGTACCGCGGCCGATTTCGTCCAGAAGCACCAAGCTGTGGGGCGTGGCATTCCGCAGAATGTTGGCGGTTTCAATCATCTCCACCATGAAGGTAGAAAGCCCGCGGCTCAAGCGGTCGCTGGCCCCTACGCGAGTGAAAATCCGATCCACCACACCTATGCGTGCCGATTCCGCAGGCACAAAGCAGCCCATCTGGGCCATCAGCACAATCAGTCCCGTCTGCCGCAGGTAAGTGGATTTACCCGCCATGTTGGGGCCCGTAATGAGCATCAAGCGGGTGGCATCGGGAGAAAGCTCCACGTCGTTAGGGATAAAGTCCAAATCCGGATTCACCGCCACGATAACAGGGTGGAAACCGCCCCGAATCTCGATTCCCGTGCCGGTATAAACCTCCGGACACACGTAGTTGTACTTGCGGGCGGCCCGGGCAAAACTGTAGAGCGTATCCACACGGGCGATGGCGTCGGCGATTTCCTGGAGTTCGCTACGCCAACTGTTCACCCGGTCCCTGAGCTGACAGAAAATGCGGTATTCCAGCTCGTGGATGTTCACCTCGGCGTTACTGATGACGGACTCGCACTCCTTCATCTCGGGAGTGATGTATCGCTCGGCGTTGACGGTAGTCTGCTTGCGGATGTATTCGTCGGGAATGGGCTTGGTGGCCTTGGCCATCTGGGCCCTTGTAATCTCGATGTAGTAGCCGAACACCCTGTTGTAGCCCACCTTGAGGCTTGGAATTTCCAGCCGTTCACGTTCCCGGCTTTCCAGGGAAGCAATCCACTGGCGCTTATCCTTGATGTCGGCATTCATGGCGTCCAGTTCCACGTTGGCGCCTTCCCGAATCATGCCGCCTTCGCGAACCGTCAGGGGCAAGTCGTCGTTGAAATTCTGCAGGAGTTCCTCTCCCCTGCCTTTGGCCAGTTCCAGCACCTGACAGAACTGCTGGAACAGAGGGGAGTGCAGTTCCGAAAGCACACGGGCAACTTTTGAGGCCTGGCACAGGGAGCGACCCATACCGGCCAGGTCACGGGCGTTGGCGCGACCGCTCCCCACGCGCCCCATCAGGCGTTCCATGTCCAAAATGGAGGTGAGGGATTCCTTCAGTTCGTCCAGGGCCATGGGGTTCCCCACCAGCTCGGACACGGCGGCCTGCCGCTCCCGAATCTTCTCCACAGAAATCAGCGGGTGGCTCACCCAATCCTTCAGCACGCGGCCACCCATGGCGGTAACGGTAAAGTCCAAAACGGAACACAAGGTGCTGGAATAATCGTCGGCGTTCAGCGGGCGGACCAGCTCCAGGTTCCTGAGAGTGCTGGGGTCCAGGGTCATGTAGTCATCCAGGTTCAAAATCTCGAGACCCGTAAAGTGGGAAAGCTCGGACTTTTTCTGGTCCATCAAATACTGCAAGAGGGCGCCTGTCACCGCCGTTTCACGGTCGCGACCGTCCAGGCCGAGGCCTACCAGGGATTCCACCTTGAAGTGGGAAAACAGCACATCCCGCCCGTGCTCCGCCCCGAACAGAAAAGCGGGAATCTCCGTAATCAAGATGTTTTCAGAGCGGATAATGTCCATGACGCCCGAAGGGATTTCACAACCTTCGGCCACCACCACCTCTTTGGGCATGCGGCGGCAGAACTCACACTCGAAAGCCTGCACCGAGCTCCTGCTTACCGCAAGGTAGCCCGTGGTCACGTCCGCAAAGGCGAACACCGACTCGTCTCCCGATTCCGCCGGCATATAGGCGCAAAGGTAGTTGGCCTCCTTGGCATTCAGGTTGGTCTCGTCCATGGCGGTTCCGGCGCTGATGATTTCCACCACGTCCCGCTTCACGATTCCCTTGGCAAGCTTGGGGTCTTCTACCTGTTCGCAAATGGCTATGCGGTAGCCTGCGGCCACCATCTTGGGCACGTAGCGGTCCGCCGCATGGTGCGGAAACCCACAAAGGGGAGTCTCCCCCGCCGCCCCGTTGTTGCGACTGGTGAGGGTAAGCCCCAAAATCTTGGAAGCGACAACGGCGTCTTCTTCGAACAGTTCGAAGAAGTCACCCATTCTAAAGAAAAGTATGCAGCCCGGATTCTGTTTCTTGATTTCGTAGTACTGCTGCATCAAGGGCGTAGCGGCCATCAGGTCTCTCCCATGGACAGCTCAATCTGGTCTGGAACTTCCTCGGGGGGCTTGGGCTCCTCCGGTGAACTTTCGGGAATCGAATACTGGGGCACCAGATTGCCCGCCTCCAGAAGCTCGCTGAATTCCCGCAAGCGGGGCAGGTCTTCGGGAATACGGTTAATCCCGAAATATTTCATGAATTCCTGGGTAGTCACGTAGGTGTAGGGGTTCCCCACAGTCTCCGCACGGGCTCCCAGAGAAATAAATCCCTTGTCCAGCAGGTTACGGATAGGTCCATCGACAGAGGCCACGCCCCTGACCTGTTCAATGGCGGCCTTGGTGATGGGTTGCTGGTATGCAATTACGGCCAATGTTTCCAGGGCCGCCTGGGAAAGCCTGCGGGCGTTGGCTTCCGGGAACAACTTGCGCACCCAGGGGTAATACTTGGCACGAGTCCTAAAGCGGTAACCGCCGGCCTGTTCCACAATTTCGAAAGGAGACTGTATCTTGTTCAGGGAATCGTTGGCGGCAATCAGAGCCTCGGCCACGGTACGGGCATCCAAGAAATCTCCCAGGATTTCCCGCAACTTTTTCAGGGTCACGATATCCGGAGACGCAAAGACCAGGGCCTGGATAATGCGCATCAGGTCTTCGCGGCTTTCCACTTTCGGAAGTTCCGCCGATTCCTCGGCGGCATCTTCTGCATTCGGTACATTCTCACTCATGTTTTCGAAAATAGAAATTTAACAGGAGAATCAAGGCGCAGTCCGCCAAAACAAAGCTCAAGAGCCAGGTAAACGTGCCATTCTGAA
The DNA here is from genome assembly GCA_902768715.1 of Fibrobacter succinogenes. Classification (GTDB taxonomy): domain Bacteria; phylum Fibrobacterota; class Fibrobacteria; order Fibrobacterales; family Fibrobacteraceae; genus Fibrobacter; species Fibrobacter succinogenes_L. The sequence goes on from CACXMH010000055.1 coordinate 10,139, forward strand.
AGCCGTAACTGTGGAGCCCCACGCCCAGAAGGTTGATTCCGAACCAACAGAGGAAGGTGACCACCACGTTGAAGGCGTTGAACAGCACAAAGCCCCGGCCTGTCACCAGGCGACCGGCCCGCAGGTGCAAACCCAGCATGGCCCAAAGGATTACAAAGAGGGCACCGCATTCCTTGGGGTCGAACCCCCAGAAACGCCCCCAGGCAAAGTCCGCCCACACGCCTCCCAAAAGAGTGCCCACTATGGTCAGGACCGAACCGAAAACCAGGGTACCGTAAAGCAGGGACATGAGAGGTTCATCACGGGGAATTTCCTTGCCACGGAAACGGAACAGGGCCACATGGGCCACGATTCCCGAAAGAATCATGCCCGCAAAACCCATGGCGATGGTAAACACGTGGAGGGTAAGGAACACCGAAGAATTCAAGATGGCGGGCAGCGCCCGGAAGGCATCGCCGGTTTCCAGCACGAACCGCGCAAAGAACAACAGCAGGGCCGCCACGAAGGCGACAGGTACCATCAGGGAGAACTGGCGACGGCGGCAACGGAAAAACGCAGCCACTTCAAAGGCCTCCAGCAGCAGGGCCACCCACAAGATAATTTCGTACAAATTCGCCATAGGCGGGTGGCCCGTCACGGCAAAGCGCAATGCAAGGATCAAGACCAGAATCACCGAGGCCACAAGGCCCGCTCCGTTGGCGGCTCGGTCCAAAGCCGTCTTCTTGAAATTCAGGTTCAAGAGGGAAAGCAAGAACCCGACAAATGCCGCCACGAAGGCCCACAGCACAGGGTCCGCAAAGTAGTAGGCCAGTTCCAGATTAACCCGCCGAACCGTGGAGCCGCTTTCTGCCTGGGCGGGGTCTGCTAGGGTGAAAAGGTCCTTCACTCGGGCGCTGTCCCCCAGGGTCTCGAACAGCTGGACATTTTCGTAGAGCCGTTTCATCTCCAGAGTGGCAGCATGACCGTCATTTCGGCTGGCGTAAAGTTCCAGCAGGTCCCGGGCGGGCTGCAGCTGGCCGTAACTCACGTAACGTTCGCCTGGCGGCAGGTGCAAGGCTTCCGAAACATCGCTCCGCAAGACCTTGAAAAGTTTCCAATCCCGACTTTGGGGGGCATTCTTCACAATTTCCAGGACCACCTCGGTAGCCTGCATCTTGCGCGGACAACGGTCAGCTTCGCCGTCCTTGCACCGGTAGGACACCTTCCCCGAAAAGTTGTCCAGCATATCCCGAGCAAAAGAGGCAAAGGGCCGAACCTCCCCCTGATAGACAACCGCCGTCGCCGAGCCCCGCAGTTCAGACCGCAGTTCCGGCCGTTCAGAAGCCCATGCCGAGGGCAGGGCCACAAGCAGGAGCGTCACGAACAGCAGTGGCGCGAACAAAAATCGCGGGAACGGGCGCAGGAATAAAAAGCGCGGGAACTGTTCCGAAGAAAGCCTTTTCACGAGTCCCCCTTACGGGCGCGCGCCACCACGACCACATAATGAAAAACAAGACTGACCAGCATCAGGCACATGAAGGCGTAGGGCACAAAACGCATGGGGTCATAGGTCACCGTCCAGAGATCAATGGAGGACTTGGGAGACATGGGGAAACGCCCGCGATACTCCACATGGTAGGTCCAGCCGGCGTTTTCCAGAGGGAACTGTACCGTGACGGTCCCGAGACTGTCTCCTGCGGGGAACATGGTCAAGGTTCCGGACTTTTCCGGCACGCTTTCGGGCGCTACGTTCTTGTAACCGTTGTAGTCTTGCTGGAGAGCGCCGCCCACAAGGCTTCCCGCAAGCAGCACCAGCAGGGCGATATGGATTCCATAAAGCCCGGCAAACTTTAGACCGCGAGGCATGCGAAAGATCATGGCGGCCACCAGGTTCACGCAGGCCAGAACAGCCAAACACTTCATGGCAGGCACGGGAACCACGTCAAAAACCCAGACGAAATAGCTTCCGAAAAAACGGTCCACCGCAAGGTCAGCCGGCATTCCTGCCGCTTCGACATTTGCCTGTCCCAAGACGCCCCAGAATATGACCAGAAGGAACGCGACCAGCAAAAAGACGGTCAGTTTAAGAGACGCAAGGAATTTCAGCGATATTCTCAAAACTTCAAACCTCAAAGGGGCAGAGCCCCGACCCCACACCTCTAACCACCCTCCACCCACACGAACTTGCGGGCATCAAGGGTTTGCTGTCCGTCAAAGCGGTAGGCCACCATACGGCCATGTCCGTAAAAACTCCCGATGCTGTAATCCAGACAGCACACGTTTTTGCGGAGTCCACGCCGGGCTGGAGCGCAATGTCCTGGAGGGTGGCGTTCTTCGGGTCAATCCACCAGCGGAGCCGCATCTTCTTGCGCACCACGCCTTCGCCGTCCCGGAAGGTCCCGCCTGCAGGCAGCTCCATCTCGGGGCCCTTCAGCAAGATGTCCAGAGGGTGGAACAGGGAATCCTCAAATTCATTGTGACTGTCACAGGCCCGGGCAATCAGTTCATCGAAGTTTCCGTCGGCAAAGCTTGTAATGCCCGCATCCCGCAAGGCCTGTACGCATTCGGCGTCATAGCAGGCATGTTGCGCCCGGAACAAGTCCGTTTCCATATAGAACGGCAATGTCTTCAGAAAGTCCAGCATCTCCTGGAATTCCTGCTGTCGTCCGCGATAAGATTCTACCGTCCGTGCAAGAATCGCTACCTTGTTGAAGGAATGGTCCCGCAGGTAGCCGCCCGTAATACTCTTCAGGAAATGCCCACCGCCAGTACCGTTCTGCTGCCAAAAACAGAGGGTATTGAATTCGTGGTTTCCCATGAGGGCGGTAGCAGCTCCGGCGTCCCGCATGGCACGGACCAGGTCGATGGTCTCCCGGGATTCAGAGCCCCGGTCGATGTAGTCCCCGAGAAACACCACCTTGCGGGCATTCCCCGGATAGGCGAAAACACCTCCACGTTCCACATAGCCCAACTTCTTTAGCAGGGCCCGCAGTTCGGTCGCGTGACCGTGAATGTCGCCGATAAAGTCTATCATAAATCTTTGTTGAATATAATAAAATCCTATATTTTTATCGTCGCGGATGGTCGCGACATCAACCCCGCAATCGCGGACACCAGAACGGAAAGGCAATTATGGAAATCGGCAAATACAATTGCGCCCGGGTCGAAAGCATCATGCCCCAGGGCTATTACCTGGAGCTGGAAACCGGCGGCAGGGTGCTGCTCCCCGGAAACCGTGAAGAATTTTCTCTGGAAGAAGGCGAAATCCTGGACGTGTTCGTCTATATGGACAGCGAAGACCGCCCCATCGCCACCCTCCAGAAGCCTTACGCCCAGGCCGGAGAATTCGCCGTGCTGGAAGTCAAGGACGTGAACCGCGTGGGAGCGTTCCTGGACTGGGGACTGAACAAGGACCTGTTCTTGCCCTACAAGCAACAGCTGGGAGAACTCCAGCGGGGTGACCGCTGTGTGGTCTATATTCTGCTGGACGACAAGAGCAACCGCCTGGTGGCTACCGAAAAAATCAAGAGTTTCATCGATACCGACACCTCCGAACTCCATGTGGGAGAGCGGGTGGAACTGGCCGCCTACGAAGTCACGCCGGACTACGTGGACTTTCTGGTGAACTACCGCTACACGGGGCGCCTCATGGTCACGCCCGGCACAAAACGCATCTACATCGGCGACACCATGCCGGGCTACATCCAGCGGTTCACCAGCGACGGTAAGATTACCCTGAACCTTTCGCCCGTAGGCTACAAGGGGCTCATGAAAAGCGACAGCCCGAACGCAGTGCTCCGGAAGCTCTCCGAAGCGGGCGGGTTCCTGCCCTACGGCGACCACACCGACCCGGAAACCATCCAGAAGGAATTCGGCATGTCCAAGAAGACCTTCAAGAAAATTCTCGGAACCCTCTACCGCGAAGGAAAAATCCTGATCCAGGACGACGGCATCCGCCTTTCCTAAAGCGTGACATTTTCAAAAAAACTACTTCAGGCGGGCCTTCAGGTCCGCTATTTCTTTTTGGGACAGTCCCAGCTTTCCCAGGTACTGTTCCGTAGCCTTGGCCAGGTCAACATTTTCGAAATCTTCGATATCCACGCCAGCATCACCGTAGGCCATTTTCATATTGCGGACAATCAGGGCCAGGAACCAGTCCAGCTGCGACTCCGTAAGGCGCTGCTGCTTGCCGTGCACCACGTTATAGTAGTTGTCGTAGGTCTTCACGTAGTCTTTCTCCACTTCTTCGGCAGAAGCTCCCATCAGGGATTCCAACACGGCACTCACAAAGCCCGCACGGTCCTTGCCCATCTGGCAGTGCACCAGGTAAGGGGCTTCGTTTTCGAGCATGAACCGTAGGCCCTTTACCAAGCCTTCCTTGAAGAGGTTGGTAGTGAACGACGCCGGCAAAGACAGGTAAACCACTTTCTGCGTAGCGTAGTAGGACTTGTCAAAGCCCTCGTAGGCCTTGGCTCCCTTGTCCGTGTCCGTCAGGTTGATGAAGGTGGCCACCTTGGCCGCCTTGGCCAGGGAATCCGCATAAGTGTTGCGGCCATCCACCGGGTCGATAGGGCTAGAAGAACGGTAGAGCACCCCCTTCCCCATTCCCGTGGTGGCAATTTCCCTGAAGTTGGCAAAGTCCGCTACAGACAATTCCGGATAGTTATCCATGACCAGCCCATAGTTCTGGTATTCCAGCATTTCAAGGTTTTCCTTGAAGCCGCCCTTGTCCTTCAGGGCAACGTTCACCTCGATTGGCAACTTGACGTCTTTCAGTCGGTAGGGGTATTCCGAACCTGCGGGGGCATTTTCTGCTATGCCTAGGGCTACAGCAAGTTGACCAAAGTTGATGCCCAGAGTCACGTGGGGCTTACCCGACACCACCCGCAGCAACAGTTCCCCGGGAGAAACGGCGTCGTAGTCCGGCACAACGGGGACTTCCAGGGTGTCGTAACCGTCCACCATCACCGTCACAATGTCCCCCAGTTCAAATACCGCAAGGAACGAATCCGCCGCCACGTCCAGATTCAGGCTGCCAAAGCTCAGCATGTCGATACCATCTTTCTTGACGGTGGTGCTGAGAAGTACCTGGTCTTCGTCACTAGAGGAACTAGACAGAATCTGTTCTTCATCAATAGAGGAACTGGACAAAACCTGGTCTTCATCGTCTGAAGAACTGGATGCATTGCTACAGGCCACAAGAAATAGAGCAATAGCGAAAGAAAGCAGTATTTTCAATTTTCGTTCCATAGCATTCTCTCTTGAAAAAATTACACCTTCGGCATCTTCACCGTCTTATTGAATTCCTCTGGCGTTGTAAAAGTAGGGACAATTTCATGGAGAGCGTTTATAGCCCGCTTGTCATCATTCTCCTGGGCAGCATTCTTCAACGTCCAAAGTTCATTGATGAAATTTTCCGCATCAATCTCAATTTGCTTTCCGATGTAAATGAGCTTATTCTTCGTCTTCTGCAAGCCCTCTTCGTTCATCAGCAATTCCTCTAGCAGTTTCTCGCCAGGGCGAAGTCCCGTAAACTTGATTTCTACATCCTTGTATGGCACCTTGCCATACATACGGATCAGGTTTTCTGCCAGGGTCACTATCTTTACTGGCTGACCCATATCCAAAACGAATATCTCACCACCATGGGCAAAACTCGCCGCCGTAAGCACCAGATTTACCGCCTCGGGTATGGTCATAAAGTAGCGGATAATGTCGGGGTGCGTCACTGTCACAGGCTTGCCCTGCTCGATCTGGCGTTTGAAAAGCGGAATCACGCTTCCATTGCTCCCTAGCACATTACCAAAACGAGTGGTCACGAATTCAGTCTTGCAGTCCTTCTGCTGTGCAAAGAACTGCACGATCATCTCGCAGCAGCGTTTGGAGGCTCCCATAACATTGGTGGGATTTACCGCCTTGTCGGTGCTGATCATCACGAACTTTTTCACGTTGTGCAACAGGGAAAGGGTAGCTATGTTAAAAGTGCCCACCACGTTGTTCTTGATGGCTTCCATAGGGTTATTTTCCATCAGAGGCACGTGCTTGTGGGCCGCCGCGTGGAACACTACCTGGGGTTCGTACTTCTTGAAAATCTGGTTCATGCGGAAATAGTCGCGCACGCTGGCAATCAGCGTCACCAGATTCAGACGGTCGCCATACTCCATCACCAGTTCCTGCTGGATTTCGTAGGCGTTGTTCTCGTAGATATCCACGATAATCACCTGCTTGGGCCTGTACTTTGCAATCTGGCGAACCAGTTCGCTACCGATGCTGCCTCCACCGCCGGTAACCATGCAGACCTTGCCTTCAATGAACCCGCGAATTTCAGAATTGTTGAAGCGTATAGGTTCACGGCCTAACAAATCCTCTACCTTGATGTCACGAATCTGGCTTACAAAACTGGTCGAACCCGTACCCACCGCAGAGGTATCCAACAGGCTCCCGATAAAAGGCAACACCTTCACCGGGAGGCCAGTCTTGCTGCAGATATCCAAAATTGTCTGACGATCCGTAGGCGGGCAGCTAGGAATGGCAAAAATAATTAGCTCAATCCGCAATTCCTTTACCACTTTTGGAATATCCGACGTGGTTCCCGCCACCAACACGCCACTAACAGGCTTGCCAATCTTATAACGGTCGTCATCAATCAAACACACGGGATTGATATTCTTGGCAGCACCGGTACTCTCTCCACGGCTAGCATCTGTCTGGTTATTGCGAATTTCATTTAGCAAAAGCTGAGCCGCATTCCCCGCACCGATAATCATGGTACGCTTGCGTTCGGCCTCGTGCATTCCCGTAGAAACCAAAGACACAAAGGTCCTACGGAACAGGTAACGGAACAGGGAGACGCCCACTACAGCAACAACAGCATGGAGCAAGGCAAATTCCCAAAACAAATCCTTATGGAACAGGTACACCAGGCCATATGCCACGGCAATTCCCACGACAATTCCCTTGACGCAGCTCAGGTAATCCCGCTTGCTGAAATAGCGCCACAACTTGTTGTAGGCCCCAAAGAACAGAAGGCTTCCAAAACAACAGATAATGCTGGTGACAATAATGACAAATAGGTCCGGGCGGCCTATACGGTCGGCGAAAAGAGGCAGAGGGTAGTTGGCAATCAGGGCAGATACCGCCACCACAAAGGCATCAGCCAGGGCCAGCACCCGCTTACGCAAACGGAAGCTGTTCATCAGCGCCTTGAAGTGCCCGCTTTTCTCAATTTTTTCTTTAATACCTGCCATAAACTACCACATGAAAGAAATCCTGACATCCGCGGCGTGGACGTCACCCAAGGTCAACTCACCCGAAAAGCCTACAAACCGTCCGTTGTACCCGATGGCTGGAGCCACGGTATAAACAAGAGGCGCCCCATGGGCAAAACGCTTGCGCACCGTCTTGTAAGGGTCTTCGATGTTACTCCCGGCATCGGTGCCCTTCCACAGCCATTTCTGGTGTACGCCCGCAAACAACTGTCCAAGGGACCCAAGGGCCGCCTGGGCATATACCGTCCAGTCCACCGCCAAGCTGTTGGGGCCGTTGGGATTCCCTAGAGGAGCCCCCAGGTTCGCAAGCTGCGCATGGGCGGTATCATAATGGCAGTAGGTATAGGGTTCCACACGAGCAATTTCGGCAATAGTGCCCACACTGAGTCGTTTTTGTCCCACGTAAAAGTCGTGCCCTGCCTGCATACCCAGCATACCCGCCCAGCGGTTGTTACTGTACTTGTTCTCGTACACCGCATAGGGCGACTCCATATCGTCCAAGAAGAACTCCCCATAAAGGCGCACCGCGCTAAACAGGCGATAATTTATGTCTATTGCCAGGGCCCCGTTGTTTACGCGCTCGGTGTAATTACCCTTCTCAATAAACAGCGGCACGATAGGAGCAAACAGCCAGGGTTTGTTCTCGTTATAAAGCACCTGAATTTCACTCATGCCGATAGTCAAGTTCCCCAAGGCCAGTTCATAGCGGTGGGCATATAGATTCCGATCGTTCAGGTTGTTCCTGCTGTAACTCCAGCTGTCCACCCGAAGGTCTGCATACACGCTGAACACCCGTAGGGGTCCAAAGGTCAGGTCCAGGGAGAGCATGTTGTAGGGCAAGGCAAACTGGTTCAAGGAAAGGTTGTTGTAGTATCCCGGCCCCCAATGGAGCACGTCACGGGCCAGCTGCAGCCTTGCCCAGGCGTAGTTCAGGGCCATGTGAGCCCTGTAGCGGGAATAGCTCACGTAGTCGGCTCCGGCATTGCCTTCCTTGGTCTGCACGTCAAAGACCTCCCCGTCAAAACTCTTGGGCTTCTTGGCGGAATGTTCACCGGCGTACATGCGGGCATCCAAATCGAAATCCAGGGAGTCGGCATAACCCCGCAGGTAAATGCCCCCGTCAAAGGAGGGCCACAGGGTGTCGCCCAGAGATTCGCTGCCGCGGTACTCCGCCCCGAACACCGGGGACGCCGCCACCCCAAAGCTGTGGTTCTTGCCAAAGAACTCCCCGGTGGTATCGGCCATGAACATCATGGCGCCGGATTCTGTGCGGGTAAAGTTCCGGATAAATCCGTAATCACGCCTGGGGTAGGTAAAAAACTGACGGTCCTCCCCCACGGTCTGCCTGTGGTACTCCATGAGCATGGGAGAACGTTCCAGGCCCTGCAAATTCCGGGTACGCTCGGAACCCACCACAGGGGCAGCCCCCGAGGTTCCGCACATAACCCAAAAAACGCTCCAGAAGAGCAATATCCGGAGTTTCATTTGCATCTGTTAGAAATATAAGAAAAAGATCTACCTAAACGTCATCCTGGAAGGGCAACGCCCTGACGGGATCCATACATTTTGTGCTTTCTCTAGGATAAAAAATACGGATTCGTTCTCTGAAACAAGTTCAGGGTCAGGATGACAACTGGGGTGGGGCTAAAACTTGATAGGATACAGCAAGAACCAGTGGAATTCAGGATAAACTTGCACAGCCGGTGCAGGCAGTTTGAAGTAGTTCAGGCTCTTTATCAGGGTGCGGGCCATGCGGCTCTGGGGGCGGAAAGCCTCCAGATCGTAGTCCAGGGCGATATACACTTCCCTGTGGGGGGTAATTTCCTTGTTGTGCAAAAAGACGCCATCGTCAATGCTTAAACCGGCCGCAATAGCAAGCCAGCTGGGGTAATAGCTGCGGACAGCCGCTGGCAACATGCGATAAATCTTGAAAGACGCCCAAAAAGTCTGGTTCACGTAATCGTCGGTAAAGACACAGGTGTGATTCTTTCCGTCTATCTTGCCTTGGTCGTAATAGGCCCTGCTGTTAATCCAGTAGCTCCACTTGAGGTCCACGTACTTAAACAGGGGCACGTAGCGCTCCGCCATAGGCAAGAAACCGCCCAACGTCCCGGAGAGCACGTCAAAGATACTGAAACCCCACTCCGGAGAATAGGCGTCTTTCACGTCGATGGCGATGTGAGTCATCATGGCAGAAAGCCCAGCAAACAAGTAAGACTGGAACTCCGTAGCTCCTGCCCAGCGATACCCCTCGTAAAAGAGTTCGCCCATGGCCACACCCGAGGCGAAATGCCCGAACTTGTCCAAGTTCAGGGCGTAGTCAAAGTCGTTTTCGAAATGAAAATGGTTGCCCTGTTCGTCCCACCAGCCCTTGTCAAAAACAAGCCAGTAGGCAGCCCCGTAGGCAATGAGCGTCAGAGAGGCGACACCACCTACCTTGAGCCAAGAGACCTCGTCGGCCAAATCCGTGGAATCTTCGCTTCGGTAGTCCCAGGATGAATCGCGCCAGGTGGGCGGATCGTAAGGAGCCGACAGCGCAGGCTGCACAAGGCACACCAGCGCAAACACAAGCACAGCGAGAAATTTTTGCATTGCAAAATTCACGCCAACAAAGATAGAAAAATCTCAATTCAGAGTTCGGATTTCAGAATTATTTCTAGGCAATAAATTCCGAAATCCTAATTCCTAATTAAGGTTAGTCGCGAGCCAGCAAAAGCACGCTGTTCTGGCCGCCAAAGCCGAAGCCGTCGGACAGGGCGTACTTGAAGTCGTGACTGGTGTTCTTGTTGGCGCACACGTCCAGATGGATGCGTTCGTCCTGGTTGAACACGTTCCTCGTGGCATGAACCATCTGGTTCTGCAGGGACTTCACGGTAATAATAGCCTCGAGAGCGCCGGCGGCACCCAGTGCATGACCGATCATGCACTTGGAGGAGTTCACCTTCAGGCTGTCGCGGGCGCCGAACACCTTTTCCAGGGCGGAACATTCAGCCACGTCGCCAAGAGGAGTAGAAGTGCCGTGGGTGTTCACGTAGCCCACGTCGTTCGGGGAAATTCCTGCATCGCGGAGCGCCATCTCGATAGCGAGGCGCACGCCTTCGCCGTCTTCGCGGGGAGCGGACATGTGGTGGGCATCGGCACTCATGCCAACACCTGCGATACGGGCCAGAATGTTGGCGCCGCGCTTCTTCGCGTGAGAGAGGCTTTCAAGCACCAGAATGCCGGAACCTTCGCCCATCACAAAGCCGTCGCGATCCTTGTCGAAGGGGCGAGAGGCTGTGGACGGGTCGTCGTTGCGCTTGCTCAGGGCATGCATGTTGGTAAAGCCTGCCAAGGCCAGCGGGTTCACCGTCTCGTCGGTACCGCCAGCCAGCATGATATCGGCACGACCCAGACGGATAGCGTCGTAGGCGGCGGCGATGGAGTGGTTGGAGGTTGCGCAGGCGGAAACCACAGCAAAGCAGGGGCCCATCCAACCGGTACGGTTAGAAACTTCGCCAGCGGGCATGTTCACGATGGCCATGGGGATAAAGAAGGGGGACACACGGCCAGGGCCGCGGTTGGCTAGCGTCACGGCGCTATCCGAATACATGTTCATGCCGCCCACGCCGGCACCGATAATCACGCCGGAGCGGCTGGGGTCTTCGGCCTTGGGGTCAATTCCTGCGTTGGCCAGGGCCTTGTAGGCGGAATAGACGGCATACTGGATGCACTTGGAAAAACGGGACTGGTCGCGATTGCTGAAATATTCGGAACCGTCGAATTCCTTCACGGCGGCGGCAATCTTGATGGGGCATGCGCTTACGTCAAAGCGGTCAATGGTGGCAATGCCGGACTTTCCCTGCAAAAGATTATCCCAAAGTACATCGGGGCTGTTGCCAAGGGCCGAAACGCAGCCCATACCAGTGATTACGACTTCTTCCATAATTGCTCCTATTGGTGTAACAAATTAACGCGGGCTAATATAGAAAATAAAAAACTTACATTAAATAGTTTTATTTATCATTTGGCGAAGGTTGGCGACAAAAAGACACCACCGGTGAAAAACGGACAGAAAAATGCGATGAAAAGATAACATTGGCACAGACGGCGCTCTCAACTTTTTGAAAAAAACTAGATTTAGCACTGTTATGGCAAAGATTAAAAGCGCACCGAACCTGGTGTGGATGGACCTGGAAATGTCGGGGCTCTTCCCCGAAAAAGACGTAATCCTCGAAGTGGCCACCATCGTGACCGACCCGAACCTGAACATACTCGCCGAAGGCCCGGTGCTTGCCATCTATCAGACCGAAAACATTTTCAACGGCATGGACGAGTGGAATTCCAAGCACCACAAACAAAGCGGGCTTATCGACCGCTGCCGCAAATCACGCTTTTCCATTGACGATGCCGACCAGATGACCCTGGACTTTATCAAGCCTTTCACCCAAGAAAGGCTGAACGTGCTCTGCGGAAACTCCATCACGCAGGACCGCCGTTTCATGTACAAGTACATGCCCAAGGTCACCGGCTGGCTCAACTACCGAAACGTGGATGTCAGCTCCATCAAGGAACTCACCTTCCGCTGGTACCCCGACCTGCCCGAATTCAAGAAGCAGGAAAAGCACCAGGCCCTAGACGACATCCGCGAAAGCATCGCCGAACTGGCCTACTACCGCAAGACCATCTTCAAGGAACATCTTTAATCTAGAACGCCCATGCTGCCCAAGGAACCCCTGCCCTACGCCCAACGGCTTCGCAACCGCATCATCGCCCTGGGAATATTCGCTACTCTATGCTTTATGATAGGCTCCTGCATTTTTGGAGGAGGCCCAAAACAAGAAGTCGCAAAGCTCCCCGAAGCACCGGAGACACCCGTCGCCGCCATCGATTCCACAAGTGACACAGCCAATAACCCCGTCAACGACAGTGCCGCTACGGACTCGGGAGCTCTTGACCTAGAAACCGCCATGGCAGAGGGGACGCCCCTTAGCACCGCCGAGCAGAAGACCGAAGACCTAGCCAACACCCAGGCCACCGTCACCGCAGCGGTCACGCCAGAAGTCCCGCCCGAAATCGAGGTCATCGACTCCACCCACATCAAGGCCCAGAAGAACGTATTCTTGGCCGAAAAGATCGACAACATGCTCCGCCGTTTCAAGCCCATGTACGGCGTCATCTTGGTGGTGGACGTGCAGACCAACGAAATTATCGCCTGGGGCGAACGCAGAGACGAAAAGGTCCAGAGCACCCCGGACTTTTTCGTGAAGAACACCTTCCCCGCCGCATCGCTAGCCAAGACAATCACCATCGCCGCCGCCATGGAAAGCAAGCGCTACTCCCTGAACACCGCCATTCCCATGATCGGCTCTTACCACACCCTGTACAAGAACCAGTTACGGGTCAAGGAAAACTACACGGGCCCAACCATCGAACTGCAAGACGCCTACGCCATGTCCGCAAACCCGCCCCTTGCCCTCATCGGCATGAACGTAGGGGCAGGCAGGCTAAAAGACGCCGCCAAGAAGCTGGGCTACAACACCAACTTCCCCGGCGGAATCCCGGGACGCTCCAGCTACACGCCTCCCGACAGCGGTTACGGACTTGCCGAGGTGAGCTGCGGCTTTACGGAATCCACCACCCTCACCCCGCTTTTGGCGGCGGCACAGGTCCGGGCCATTCTGGCAAAGAAGCCCCTGGAAATTCCCTGGGCGGCAAACCTTTCGCCTTATGCTCCCAAGAGCCGTATCGCCCTAGAGGCAGGCTCCTTCAGCGAGAACACCTACTACGGACTTAGGCAGGCCATGATCCGCTCCATCACCAACGGAACGGCCCGCAAGCAGATTTCCACCCGGAACATGGCCCGCAAGAACTACAACGCCCTGGACATCGGCGGAAAGACCGGCTCCCTAGACGGACACGACCCCTACGGCCGCTACGAATGGTTCAAGGGATTTGCCCAATCCAAAGAAGACCCCAAGAAGGCCATCGTAGTGGTCATCTTGCAGATTCACGACTTGCAGAAGGTCCGCAGCCAGCCCGCCACCCAGGTGGCTGCCATGATCATGAACTACTGGGCGCACCAGAATTTGAACACCAAGAAAGGAAACTAGTATGGATTTGTCCTGGTGGAACCTGATTCCCACATACTTTGACGGAACCGCATTTACGCTGGGGAGTTTCCCCGTGCGCTGGTACGGAATCATGTACATTTTCGCCTTCGCCACGGGCTATCTCACCCTTTTGCACATCAACAAGAAAGAGAACCTGGGCTACACCAAGGAACAGTTCGACAGCCTGTTCACCTGGATTATCGCGGGCATCATCATCGGCGCTCGCCTGGGCTACGTGTTCTTCTACAAGGCAGGCTACTACCTTTCTAACCCCACCGAAATCCTGCTACCCATGAGCAACGGGCACTTCGTGGGCATCTCGGGCATGAGTTACCACGGCGGGCTAATACTTGGCACCATCTTTACCATCATCGGCATCAAGCGCAACAAGATGGACCTGTGGAAAACCCTGAACCTGTGTTTTTTGCTAGCGCCGCTGGCCTACACCTGGGGACGCTACGGCAACTTTATCAACGGGGAACTCTTCGGCGAAGTGACCACAAGCCCCATCGGCATGTGGTTTCCGCTGGCCAAGGACAGCATGGTGACCCCGCCGGTGTTGCACCACCCGAGCCAGCTCTACGAGATGCTTTTCGAGGGCGTTCTTTTGTTCGTAGCGCTGTACAACCTGCGCCGCATTCCCGCCCTCCACGACAAGATGCCCTGCCTGTACCTGATAGGCTACGGCACCGCACGGTTCTTCATCGAGTTTTTCCGCATGCCCGATGCGCACCTGGGCCGTGTGGACCTGTTCGGCATGAGCCGCGGCCAGACCCTTTGCAGCCTCATGATTCTCACCGGACTAATTTGGCTGATCGTGCTAATCGTAAAGCAGAAGAAAGCCGCAAAGACCGCCTAATTTGTCATTGCGAGCGCAGTGAAGCAATCTCTACCCCTAATGTGGGGGAAGCCTCCCCCTCGTCAAAGCCTTGCCCCGTGTCATTCTGAGCGAAACGAAGTGGAGTCGAAGAATCTAGGGCAAGTCTTTGCCTACCCCCTCTCCTAGGGGCTCCGCCCCTAACACCCCGCACCCTCATGTCATGCCGCACACCGATGCGGCATCAGCTTTTCACACCAACGAAAAAGCCCGAAGTCTTAGGAACTTCAGACTTTTTTCAAACCGTTCGGTCGATGTTGCGAGCTATTCGGCGTCCTTTATGCAACGGATTGACATAGCTGTAGATTTTGTTGCTCCTCCATACAAGCCCGCATAATCACGGCTATAACCCAATTCAATACGCCAAGCTTTGCTGTCAAGATCTTTTCTTTCCGAAGAAGTCCAAAACTCGGCATAATTCCCCATACTTACAAAACCGCCTTCAGATGGATCATACGCACCACCTGGCAATGCTTTAAAAACGAAATCATCAGTGCCGTTGCCACTTTCTCCATCACCTTTGTCATTCCATCTATTAACCGACTTAAGTATTTTGCCTACGAAATTTTCTTCATTGACCCACACCCCACTGAGACTTTCATCCACATTGGTGGCGAGTTTTTGCCATTCGGTGGTATCAGGCAAGTGCCAACCGGCAGGACAAATAGTTTCTGCGACATTCCAGGTGTAGAGCCGACCGTAGATAGCGCAGTTGGCCGCTTTTTCTGATTCTGTTTCACCATAACAATAACAGCCTTCAGCAGTTGCATAGTTCAAATTTTCCGCCATCCAGGTCTGAGAGCCGATGGTCACAGTCCTGTAGATGTGGTAATCGCGGTGATCAACCATATAAATGTCATCAAAATTCTTGCCATCAGAGCCATCATTGCCGTTAGGCAGCAGGAACGATGTATTATCCGTACAAGAGATACGGACACCGTCAGTCTCCTGCGTCGCGGAGCAACTGGTTCCATTGGTGCCTACGCCATCTTCGCCCTTGGGACCCTGCGGCCCTTGCTTACCTTCGCCAGGTTCACCCTTCTCGCCCTGGATACCCTGTTCACCCTTCTCGCCCTTCAGGGGCTGCCACTTGCCATCAGCGCAGAAGAACGCTACAGCAGAGTCCGTAGAGTAAACCATCTGGCCGGCATTATCGGCAGTACAGTTGGGCATCTTGGCCCCTTTTTCTACAAGGGTCATACCCGTGGTTTCGGTGACATTGGTAGTCTCGTCGCCACAAGCGGTAAGGAACAGCGGGAAAGAGATTGCCACGCACCCAAGGGTGCTCGCAATGACACGGCTCTTAAGCGACATACTGAACTGTTTTCTCATAATTTTCTCCGTAAGATTGTAATTTGCTTACGCCGGAATGTAAGAAAAAAAAACAGATTTGTCTAACATTTTCAAAAGAACTGCCTTTTTCCCGTAAAAAGTTTCTTTACAAGGCTTTTTTGGGCACACATCTCCGTCTTATACGGAGAAGACCTTAAAAAAGGAGGAGTAGTGCATCAAATGATACAATTTACATGTCAAAACACTTGTATTTTGAGTAGATTTTATGTAATTTTAATGTGTAAAACACGCAAAAACCACATAATCGAGGTAAAAATGGCCAACTTGACAATCACACTGGACGATAATGACAAAAAGGGAATCGCCGATTTCTGTGAAAAAGTCGGAATGACTATTTCCGGCCTCTACAACGTGTTCACCAAGCAAGTTCTGCGCGAAGGGAGAATCCCTTTCGAAATAGGCATCGACCGTCCAAACCGCGAGACCATCAAGGCCATGGAAGAAGGAGACAAGCTCATTGAGAAATACAAGAAGAACCCCTCTTCGATAAAGACCTATAACACCGTCAACGACATCATGAGGGCAATGCTCAAGTGATTGACTTTCCCAAACAAAACACAAAATAACCTATCAGAAAAAAGACGACATCCTTATTCTTGAACTGACCCGCACGGGAACACACGCAGACTTGTTTGATTTGTAATCCCGAACACCCCTGAATATCATACCAGACCAAGCCTGCCCCGAATTTGATTCGGGGTTCACATCAGATGGGGAGCCGTTTAAGATTATGAAAGAGAGAATTTCATCTACCTGTCGCAAGTGCCATACTTGCCTATGGCATAGATAGAAAAGCTGTTAGTCGTCCCGGCGCTTCCCTTGAACCCAATTTCAAAGCGATCGACATTGGCGATTGCCTCTCCCTTGTCTACGGCAGTCCCCCAGCCTTCCTGTATGAAATCGGCCCAAGTTACATTGACAAGAGACTTGTCACTCCGTGCTCTGGAGCCCCCCCCCATTTGCCGTCGCTACAGATGTACAACGTCTTTTCCGGAACGACCATCTCGATGTCGCACACGCACTTAAAAAATTTTGTCGTAATCGGGTTCCTCAAAAAAACAATAGAAACT
>CACXMH010000056.1 GCA_902768715.1 Fibrobacter succinogenes
GTCACACCCGTTCCCATTCCGAACACGGAAGTTAAGCCTCCTGTCGCCGATGGTACTTGGCCTCCGGGCCCGGGAGAGTAGGTCGCTGCAGGATTCTCGCCCCCTACGAGGTAAACCTCGCAGGGGGCTTTTTTTATGCCCGCTTTGTCATGCCCGCGCAGGCGGGCACCTCCTTGCCGGACCCGCGGCCCTGTGACGGGATGCCCCCGACGCACGAGGGGGTGGCGAGCAACAACGTGCGAGCCAGGGGGAGGCCTACCCCTCACAGAGTACATTTGTATACAGTTTTTGTACGGATTCGATTGACTTTGTTCTAAATACAATGTATTTTTTATACCCGATGTATTACAACATTCAAAAAGGATGGTAGGGCATGAAAAAGAGTTTTCATGTGTTTTTCCTGTTTACCCTGGTAGCCTTCTTCGCCACCATGGCGAATGCTGGGCAGGTAACGCTCACGCCTGACCAGGATGGCGACTACGTCAATATGCCTTATATTAACAATACCGAAGTTATAGACACGCTAGACCTTCGTGAAGTTCAAGGTGTGACGACCTTCAAGGTGTACGACAATGGAGGCAAGAATGGAAACTATAGTGACGTTTCCAATGCGTACCTTGTGATAATTGCGCCTGATGGCTATTTGTTTTCAGTGTCTGGAGAAATAGACACGCAGGATGACTGGGATCATTTAATAATTAAAGATGGTGGGTCGGATGGAAATACGCTCCTTACCCAAAGTGGCACGGATACCGATATTGGAACTGTTCTTAGTTCTGGAGGCGTTGTCACGTTCTATTTCCACTCGGATGGTGGCACCAACCAATCGGGTCTTGATTTGACTGTTACCCTTGTTGATGCAAGTACAGAGTATGATATAACGGTTAACAGCGTTGACGGAGGATCTGTAGAAGTTGAAAACGGCAAAACTTCTGCAAAGGTTGGGGAAACTGTAACTTTGACAGTTTCTGCTAATTCCAATTATATGCTGAAAGGAATTGAAGTTAAGGGAACAGAAGACAATATTCCGGTTAATGTATCTGGAGGGCAGTGGTATTCCGGTAGCAATACAGCTTCGTTTGTTATGCCCAATAAGGCTATTACTGTTACGCCTCAGTTTACAGACAATCCCACTGCTGAAGGTGGCTTGTCCATTAATATTCCTACTGATGGAAGTGACCTTATTGTAGGTGTTCCTGAAGGAGTAGGCTCATTTAAGGTTGATGTTGAAGATGGTGAACCTGCTTTTGGGGCATATGCCGGGCGTCTAGAAATGACCGCTCCGGAAGGTTTCCTTTTCCAGGTTAGCGGATTGAGTGGGCAAATAGTGGGTTATGTCCTGCAGATTGAAGAATTAGAAAATTCCGGTGACAATGGCGGAACTTGTCTTTGGGGGCCTAGAAATGGCTGTCCTGCTGATGAAACTATTCTTAGTACGGGTAGAATAATTCGTTTAAACCTTCAATATGCCGTTCCCTTTGAGTTGACGGTAAAGCTTGTCGATGCAACAAAGGAGTATGCGGTCAATGTCGCTACTGGAGTCATAGGTGGAAGTATCGTTAGTGACAAGAATTCTGCCAAGACTGGTGAAAAAGTCAAACTGACAGTATCACCTACCGAGAACTATCTGTTGGACCATGTAGGCGTTGTTGATTCCAACGGGAGCGCCATACAGGCTCCTTTGTTGAGCTGGTTTACGGCAGACACGGCGACTTTGAGGATGCCTCCTACCCATATTACCGTAACACCGGTATTCACGAGTGATTTTCGCAATTTTTCTATTAATCTGCCGAGCAAAGAGGGTGATCAACTTGAAGCCTATATCCCGGCTGAAGTCTCGTCGTTCAAAGTTTACGATGATGGAGGAAAGGACGGGGATTATACCGTAGGAACGTGGAGTACTCTTGTGTTGAATGCTCCGGAAGGGAGTGCTTTCCGCATAACAGGTACGGTAAGTACAGGGAGTGCCGGGGACCAATTTTACATTTACGATGGGAAAATGTCAGGATATAGCATGGGTGAGACTCTTTTGGGACCTATATCGGGGGATAACCAGGATATAGGGACTGTTTATAGCATGGGGCGCGTTGTTACGTTGATGTTTTCCGCTGAAGTTGGTGATGGTGATGGTTTGGATTTGACCGTAGAACTTGTGGATGCTTCAATAGGGCATACGATCGCAATAGACAATGATATTGATTGTGGAAGTGTGATTGCTGAAGGCTTGGAAAATGTGCTGCTGGGGCAGACGATTACATTGACCGCAGTTCCTGGTACTGGGTGTTTGCTACAAGAAATCTTAGTTACGGACGAGAATGGGCAGCGTCAAAAGGTGAATGGTGGTTCGTGGACCACGTCGAATACGGCGACATTTACGATGCCCTACTCAGATGTAGATGTTACTGCAACATTTACTAATGCGCTTACTGCTGACGGCGGTTTATACGTCACTATGCCTGAAAATAGGTATAATGTTAAAACTGTCAATATTCCTGGAGAAGTATTATCGCTAAAAGTCTTTGATCACGCTGGCGAAAATGCAAGTAGTTCTTTAGGGTATGGGGAGGAAAAACTCACGTTGGTGGCTCCAGTTGGCTATAGGTTGCAAGTGGAGGGTGATGTAACGGCAAAACTAACCATTCGCGACGGTGATGCCTCTGCTAGCGTTGTCTTGACGGTGGATTATGTTTCTGGAATGAGTCCGTCTAAAGTTAATTCGCTGTTAAGTACAGGAAATACTCTAACATTTGGCTTGTCAGGGAGCATGTATTCTGTTATGGCTTCGCCGGCAGATCTTGACCTTACGGTATCACTCGTGAAGACGACCCAATACGCAGCCGTTACGGTGGAACAAGTCGGTACCAAGACTACGGCCACCATCGACGGAACCTATAATGAAAGCGGTTCGATAAATATTCCGAGCGATATTCCTGTCGATACGGTCATCTTTAACCGTACATTCTCTACAGGGGTGTATTCCACTATTGTATTGCCCTTCGATGTCTACGCGAAGGATGTAGATGGCCTGGAGCAAGTACTAGAATTTGCAGGTGTAGGCCCGAATGAGGAAACTGGAGTAAAGGAGGCCAAGGTGACGGAAGTTTGGTGTGACACCTGTACTTCACTTAACAATGCGCTTCTAACGGCATATACGCCTTATGTTGTAAAGCTTGATGAGACAAGCCTTGTCTTCCATGGTAATGTGATCTTGGAGACGACGAAGGAATCTGTCGCACGGAAAGGTAATTGGGAATTACGCGGGGCTCTTAGCAAGATAGAATGGAATGAAGGACATTCTGATATTGGAAGAGTGTATGGATTTGCTGGTGAGAATACTGCAACGGTAAGCGTTGGCCAATTTGTGAAGGTCTCTGCAGGAGCTAGAATCCGTCCGCTTCGCGCCTATATGGCGTATGATCCGGAGGGCAACTCTTTGAACAAGTCTACGCGCTACAACTTTGATGCAGAACCCCAGCCCGATTACATGAACGTAGTGATTGTCAGTCGTGATGCCAATGGACAGGAACACAAGAAGGTCATTGGCGGTATCAACACCCGTACCGGTGAATTCAAGATGCTGCAGGATTACGACCTGAAGGGTCGCAAGTTGATGAATGCCCAGCAGAAGGCTCGCGGTGCCTACTACGGGAAAAAGAAAATTGTTAAATAGGAGAAAGTTTATATGAAGACGATGCAAAAAAAGGATTATGTGTCGCCCGAAATGATTGAGCTGGAACTCTATCATCAAGGGTGTCTGTTAAACGCAAGTGAAGAGGGTGAAGATCCAGAAGAAAGTGGACCCATAGACCTAGGCTAGTCTCACTCAATACATGTGTTATTTTTCCCTGCCGTTTGGCGGGGAATTTTTATATCGGGTATTTGTCCTTCGCTGATTCCAGTTCAGCGGAGGTTTTTTCCCAGTCTTCGTAAAGGCTGTCCACGACTTTCTTGTTGTCGTCCATGTCTTTCGCGATGGCGGTAATGGCGTTGCCGTCGCCGCTTTCGGAGGCGGCGACCAGCTTAGCTTCCAGTTCGCCACCCAGGGCTTCGGCCTTGGCAATAGCCTCTTCGATTTTGGCAAGCTTCTTTTCCAGGGGTTTGATAACCTTGGAGCGTTCGGCGATGTAGTCGGCGCGTGCCTTGCGGTCTTCTTTGGCGCTGGGCGCGGCATTGTCTGAGTCGCCCTTCACGTCGATGTTCGATACCTTGATGTTTGCGGAATTTGCACCGCCGGGTCTCTTTTCGCTGGCCCAGCCCACCTTTTCCAAGAAGTCGGCGTAAGTGCCTTCGAATATGCGGCAGGTGCCGCCGTCAAAAACCACAAGGCGGTTGGCGAAGGCGTGCAGAAGTTCCTCGTCGTGGGTCACCACCAGGGCGGTTCCTTCGTAATCTTCCAGGGCGTCGATGAGGCTCTCGATAGATTCCATGTCTAGGTGGTTCGTGGGTTCGTCCAGCAGCAGCATGTTACAGGCGCTGGCCAGAATCTTCCCGAGAAGCACACGGCTCCGCTCGCCACCGCTTAAGACTTTCACCTTTTTCAAGGCGGCGTCGCCACTGAACATCATGAGACCCGCAAGCCCCCGGGCGCGGCTCTTCTGCGACACCTCTTCGATAGCGCTTGCAATTTCTTCTTCGACAGTGTTGTCCAGGTTCAGCCGGTTGATGTTGGTTTGCCCAAAGTAGTTGATTTGCAAATTCGGGTTGTAACTGATTTCGCCGGCGGTGGGTTGTAGCTCTTTTGCAATCAGGTTCAGGAGAGTGGTTTTACCGCGACCGTTGGGGCCAATGACCGCAATGCGGTCCCCCTTGAAAATTTCCATGGTGAGGTCGGTAATAAGTTCCGGACCCATACCCTGCGCGGAACCGTCCTCTGCACGGTTTGGGTATGCAAAGGTCAGCCCCTTGATTTGCAGCATGCGCTTGCCGGGGAAGGGCGTCTCGGTAAAACTGAAATCCAGGTTGCGTTCGTGGGTGAGCCGCTCGCCATTGGCCAGTTTTGCTGCCGCCTTGATTTTGGACTGCACCATGGCGGCCTTGGCGGCCTTGTAGCGGAACCGCTCGATGACTTTTTCCAGCTGTTCCTTTTTCTTGGCCTCGTTCTCCTGGGTACGCTGGGCTACCTCTTCTTCTTCGGCGATAGTCTCCCGGAGTTTTTCCACCGTACCTTTCACCTTGCGGATCTTGTGACGGTGAATGCCCGCGGTATGGGTACAGACCTCGTCCATAAAGTGGTGGTCGTGGGTAATCAGCAGCACTTCGCCTTTCCAGCCGCGTAAAAAACGGCTAAGCCACCGCATGGAGACGATGTCCAGGTAGTTGGTGGGTTCGTCCAGCAACAGCATGTCGGGTTCTGCGGCCAGCACTTTTGCCAGGTTCAGGCGAATCTGGAAACCGCCCGACAGGAGCATGGGGCTCTTGTGCATGGATTCTTCGTCGAAACCGAGGCCGAAGAGAATCGCCTCCACCTTGTGTTCTTCTAGCCAGCCGTCTTCGTTGGGCTTCAACACGCTGCAGGCCTCTTCGTGTACAGTGGCGTGTGTAAAATTCAGATGTTGCTGCAGGTAGCCCAGGGTGTATTTCTTGGGAATGTCGATGTTTCCGCCGTCCAGGCATTCCTGGCCGAGAATCATCTTGAAAAGTGTCGATTTGCCGCAGCCGTTACGGCCCACCAGGCCCACCCGCTCGTGGTCGCCCACAAGCAGGCTTGCTCCGTCCAAGAGAACCTGGACTCCGAAGGACTTGGTGACATTCTGTATCTGAATCACGGGAGTAAAGATAGAAAAAACACCCTTTTGTCCTTACTTTTATGAAAGGGTATAGACCGCTTTTGCGAAACAGGATATATTTTTGCTGATTGGACATAACTAGAAGGTGGACCATGAAAAACTTTTTTTCTTTAGCAATGGTGGTGGGTTGGGTGACAGCACTTTCCTTTGCGGGTTCCGCTTACGCGCAGGGAAATATGGAAATTGCAACTTGGGCAGGTTTTCGCGATGCTGCAGCAGTGTTCACATTTGATGACGGTTGTGCAAACCAGCTTTCCATCGCTGTTCCCATTTTTGATAAATACGGCTACAAGGCCAGTTTCTATTTGGTGACGGGCTGGTCTCCAAATTATAGTGCCTACCAGACTCTGGTCGATAATGGGTACGAGGTGGGAAGTCATTCCGATAACCATGCCTCCAATGCAGCTGACGGCCGTACCATGCCCGATTCAGAAATAACATCGTCCAAGACAAACATCAATAATCGTATTTCGGGCCAGACTTGTAACACCATTACATATCCCAATTGCGAAGAACCAAACGAATTTACCTTGATGGCGAACTATATCGGGGGAAGAATTTGTGGTAACGGAATAGATGGTCCGACTCCCAGCAATTACTATCGCATCAATTCTATCATTTGCGGGAACACCGGTTCGGTCAATAGCGCAGAGGCTTTCCAGGGGAAAATGCAGGACGCTATCAGTAGAAAGGGCTGGGTCACTTTTTTGATTCACGAAGTAGATAATGGCAGCGGCTATTCTCCCACATCTTCGCAAGCCATTGACGGAGCTCTAGCCTGGGCCAAGGCAAATGACTCCAAAATTTGGGTCACCACCTTCCGTAACGCAATCATGTATTCCAAGGAACGGGATGCTTCGTCGCTAGTCAAAAAATCGGGCGATGCATACAGTGAAACATTTACCCTGACTCATTCCTTGGACAGGACGCTTTCCCAGTACGACTATCCTCTTTCTATATGTGTACAGAACAGCAACAACTGGACATCCGTTTCGGCAACTCAGGATGGCAAGGCCATTACGGCATCCATCAAGGATGATTACATCTATTTCGATGCAGTTCCCAACGGTGGTGACATTGTCTTGTCAAATGGTCAGGGAGCTACGCCTCCTGTCAGTTCGTCTTCGCAACCAGAAAGTTCCTCATCTCAAATTTCAGAAGCTATTCAAGGGAATTTCCACTGGAATGTTTCCGGCGACGTGTTGTGCCAGGTGTTCGATATGAAGGGCCAGCTATTGAAAAATTTATCTGTGCCTGCGGCTCAAGGTACGGCACTACTGTGGAATGCAGTAAACGTTGGGCTTCCTAAGGGCGTTTATGTTTTGCGCTACGGGAATGAGGGTGTTATGAGGAGCGTCCAGGTCCGTAAATAGGTCGGCATTTGTTCCTGATAACTATATTTTGTCTGTGATGATGCGGGTCTTTTTCGTAATGCTCTTTTTTGTATCGGCAGGCTTTTGCCAGCTGATGCCCAAGCGCGTACAGTCTGATTCGTTAACAGTGGAGGGGCAGACAAAGCCCCTGGTCTATGTGGACAGTTCCGGGCAAGACAAAAATAGCGCCCTGACGGGATTGACCGCCAGCATGGATAGCCGTGAGTTTTCCAATGATTCCACTATTGGAACCGTTATAGGTGTCGGTGCAGAATTTGTAGGCGACGTGATGAAGGGAATGCTCTCGCCTAATTCCCCCGAAGCGGACGCGGTAGAACTGGAACGCACCAGACGGTGATGAATTGATGTGAAATGTGGAATGTTTAATTACACATCACACATTTCACACCGCACATTTTAATTATCCCAAATACTTCTCTCCAGATTCAACGCTCTGGTAAATAAGCGTGTTGATGGTCATGGGGCCCACGCCGCCTGGAACCGGTGTGTAGGCGCTGGCTACGTCGTCGAGACCTTTTTCGATATCGCCCACGCCGCCCGGATGGTAACCGGCATCGACCACGACCGCGCCCTGCTTGATCCATTCCTTCTTGATGAACTCGGGCTTGCCGACCGCACCCACCAAAATATCGGCTTGCTTTACGAATTCGGGGAGGTTCTGTGTCTTGCTGTGGCAGATGGTCACGGTGCAGTCTGCGTTCAAAAGCATCATGGCCATGGGCTTGCCAAGGATGGCGCTGCGGCCTACAACTACGGCATGCTTGCCTGCAAGCGGAATGTTGTAAGCCTTCAAGAGACGCATAATGCCAGCGGGTGTGGCGCATCCGTATGCGGGTTCGCTCATCGCCATGCGGCCAAAGCCGAGGCAGGTCACGCCATCCACGTCCTTGCGGGCGTCGATGGCTTCGAAGGCGGCGCGTTCGTCAATGTGGCGGGGAACCGGGTGCTGCAGCAAGATGCCGTGCACGTCGCGGTTTTCGTTCAGTTCCTGGATCTTGTTCAGGAGTTCTTCGGTGGTGGTGTTCTTCGGGAGTACCACGCGGATGCTTTCCATGCCCACCCGGGCGCAAGCGTTGCCTTTCATCTTCACGTAGGTGGCGCTGGCCGGATCGTCGCCCACAAGAATTGTTGCGAGGATCGGTGTCTTGCCCGTCTTTTCCTTGAGTTTCGCCACGCGGGCGCTGAGTTCTTCTTCAGTGGTCTTGGCAAGGGCCTTGCCGTCCAGGATGAGTGCTGCCATATAAACTCCGTTTTGGGCACAAGATAGTAAATAGGGGATAGGGGCTAGGATCTAGGGGTTAGGATCTAGGGGTTACGTCATTTTGTAAACATTCCTAAACAAACAATCCCAACGCCCCGATGCTCAACGCCTTGTAAACAGAAAAATTTTTTTTGCCGTGAATTTTTGGCCATAAATAAACTAGATTAAAAAACGATTTTCATCGATGCCGTTTTTTGGCTACATAAAATGAGGATATAATGATTGCTATGAAATCTACTGCCAAGATGCTTTTGGCTCTCTCGGCAAGTGGTATCGTCTTTTCGGGTTGTGGAAGCGACCAGGTCGAAGGTGCGCTTCCCCGCCAGGAGACGCTCTACCTGTCCGGTCAGCAATGGGGCGCTCCCGCGACGTTCAACCCCCTTGCCGAAAGCTGGATGGCTGCCTGGCCCGTGGGTGGTCGTTTTAACCTGGTTTACGAACCGCTTATCACTTATAACACCTTGAACGGTCAGATCGAGGACCTTCTGGGACACCTGGACGAAGACCTCTCCAACAACGACAGCATCGTGGTTACACTGAACCCCGCTGCCAAGTGGAGCGACGGTGTGCAGGTGAACTCCAACGACGTGAAGTTCATTTTCACCAAGGGTTCTATCAACACCTCCGAACAGATTTCCGACATTCATGTGGATACCCTTTACGCCGAACCGGCATCCGAGGACTCCACCGCCGAACGCAAGATGATTGGCGAACGTCTGGCCTTTATCGTGAACAAGGCCCAGAGGAACAACCCGCTTTCTGTGCGTGACCTGCTCCAGGCTATCCGTATAGCGCCGGCTCACGTGTTCGAACCGCTTATCGCAGAAAAGGGTCTTGACGAGGTCAAGAAACTCACCATGGACAAGAATCCTGTGGTTTCTGGCCCCTACAATATCATGTCGGCCGACCCCAACAAGATTATCCTTCAGCGTCGTGACGACTACTGGGGCAATGCGGCCCTGCACGGGGGCAAGCTCCCCGCTCCTAAGTACGTTGTCCACCCGATTTACAAGAGCAACGACGCCAACACCATCGCCCTCACCACGGGTAACCTCGATGCTTCTATGAGCTTTGTGACCCGCATTTGGCGCAAGCGTGGCGTGCATACCTGGTTCAACGAACCTCCCTACTTTGCTCCGGGCGCCATGCCCATGCTCATGATCAACACCATGAAGGAACCGCTCAACGACAAGCGTTTCCGTAGGGCTCTGGCAACGGCTATTGACTACACGGCTATCCGTCAGTTCGCCGTTTCCAATTACACCTCTACCCTGAAGCCGGGCCTTATCATGCCTACGGATCTGGAAGGCAAGTTCATCAACGACGAGGATACCCAGAAATATGGCGTGAACCTCGCCATTACCGACGAAAACGAACGCCTGAACACGGTCAAGCAGATGCTTTCTGAAGCGGGCTTCAAGTCTGTATGGAAGAGCGATGGAACTCTTGACCACATGGAAAACGCCAAGGGCGAAAAACTCCCCACGCTCTATATCACAAGCCCTGCCGGTTGGACCGACTGGGAAGCCATGGTGACCATCGCCGTGGAAGGCATGCGCAAGGCCGGTATCGACGTGCGTGAAGGCTTTGTGGATGGCGGTCAGTACTGGCCTGCTAAGGGTACCGGTAACTTTGACCTCCTTATGGACAAGCCTTCCGCAGACGTTTCTCCGTCTCTGCCCTGGAGCCGTTTCAACGAAGTTATGTCTAGCCGTGACTGGCAGCCGCTGGGCGCTTGGGCCGGTACCAACATTGGCCGTTACAACCAGCCCGGCACTCCGGAATTCCGCCCCGAGGTGGATCAGTTGATGTCTGCTATTCCGCTGATGACCGACCCCGAAGAAATCGCCAAGGCCTATCGCGAACTCAACAAGATTTTTATGGAAGACCAGCCCTCCATTCCGCTGGTATACTTGCCCGAACAGTTCTACGAATTCAGCGACCGCGTATGGACGAACTGGCCCACTGCCGAAAATCCCTACGCTCCACCGCAGCTCCCGTGGATTGCTTCCGGCACCAAGATTCTTTGGAACCTCAAGCTTGCTAAATAAAAGGACGACAAATGCTTAAACAATATCCTATGTTGCGCTATGTCCTGCAGAAGGGATTCTGGTATCTCTTGACGTTTGTTGTCGCTGTGGCGATTAACTTTACGTTGCCCCGTATGGGTGAGAACAACCCCGTGGACATCATTATGGGTAAGGCCGCCCAGGGCCTTTCGCCCGAAGAAGCTAAGCTCAAGAAAGAAGGCTTGCTCAAGGCCTTCGGTATGGCCGAACTGGACGACCAGGGCAACGTGATCTACGACCCCGAAGTCGATGCCAATGGCCAGATGAAAACCATCAAGGTCGCTAAGCTCGACGAGAATGGTGCCCCTGTCTTGAAGACCGTCAAGGAAGTCAATGAAGATGGCACTCCGAAGATGCTGGAACGCCAGGCCGTTGACGCCGAAGGTAACCCGCTGTTCGAAGAAAAGCCGGTGCTTGACGCTAAGGGCAAGCCTGTGATGGAAAAGGATCCCAAGACCAAGAAGAAAGTGGCCAAGGTGGAACAGGTTCCGGTTATGGAACAGTACCAGGCCGAACACCAGGACACCGTTATGGTGGACGAGGTGGTCAAGAAGGCCGACCCCCGTCTTGCTTCTGGGATCTCTCAGTTCTTTGTCTATATCAAGAATGTGTTCAAGGGTGACCTCGGTATTTCTTACAGCCAATACCCGAAGCCGGTGGTGGAAATCATCAAGGAATCCGTTCCTTGGACCCTCCTCATTCAGGCTCCGACCATTATCCTCGGCTGGATTATCGGTAACTTGCTGGGTGCCTTCGCTGCCTACAAGCGCGGCATTTTCGACAAGGTATTCTTCCCCTGCGCCATGTTCTTGAACGGCATTCCGTTCTTCGTGTTCGGTATGCTGCTGGTGGCCCTGTTCTCTATCACCCTCGGCTGGTTCCCGGCTATGGGCGCCTACAGTCCCGACATCACGGAACTCTCGTTCTCGTGGGGCTGCATCAAGAGCGTGGGCTGGTACTACATCCTCCCGTTCTTCTCTGTGTTCCCAATCCTTCTTTCGGGCCAGGCGACGGGTATGCGCTCCATGTCCATCTACGAACTGGGTACGGACTACATGAAGTACGCCAAGTGGCTTGGACTTCGCGAAGGCAAGATTATTAGCTACGTGTTCCGTAACGCCATGCTCCCGCAGCTCACCGGTCTTGCCCAGTCTCTGGGAACCATGGTGGGTGGCGCCCTTATTACGGAAATGATCTTCTCTTACCCGGGTCTCGGTATGGCCATGCTTACCGCTATCCAGCAGAACGACTACGCAACGATCCAGGGTTGCACCTTGATGATCTCGACCTGCGTGCTCGTGGCTAACTTTGCCGTTGACGTTTTGATTGCGGTCTTTGACCCCCGTGTCAAAGCCGGTCTCCAGATGGGAGGTAAGTAATCATGGGTAAACTTATAAGAAACCTTCTCAAGTCTCCGATGTTTGTCATCGGTATCTCGATCTTTATTATCACGCTGTTGATTGCGTTGCTTGGCCCCATATTCTACCATGTGGACATCAACGCACGCGACATCGTCGCCGGACCCTATGCAGGTTCTAGCGGCGACCACCTGCTGGGCACCGACCATCTTGGCCGCGACTACGTGTCGCTCCTGATTGAAGGTCTCCGCAGTTCTCTGTACGTGGGCCTTGTGGCCGGCATTATCGCGACCACCATCGGTGTGCTTATCGGTCTGTTCGGCGGTTTCCGCGGCGGATGGATTGACGAAGTGCTGAACATGCTCACCAACATCTTCATCGTGATTCCGCAGTTCGTGATTCTGGTGCTTATCAGCTCTGCTGTTAAGGACGGACGTTCCCTGACGCTGATTGGTCTTATCATTGGCCTTACGGCTTGGAGCTGGTCTGCCCGTGCGGTGCGTGCCCAGGCTTCTTCGCTGCGTAGCCGTGACCATATCTCCCTTGCCAAGATTAACGGCGCAAGCACTTTGAACATCGTTATTAAGCATGTGCTTCCGTACCTGCTCTCTTACGTGTTCATGGTGTTCATTATGCAGGTGTCCTCTGGTATCCTTTCCGAAGCCTCCATCTCCATGATTGGCCTTGGTCCTCTGGATTCCACTTCCCTGGGTATTATCTTGAACCAGGCGAAGGACAACGGTGCCCTTTCCGATGGTATCTGGATAGCCTTCTTGCCTGCCACCATCATCATTACCTTGACGGTGTTTGCGTTGTTCCTGATTAATACTTCCATGGAAGGCGTCTTTAACCCGCGTCTTCGCAAGTAGGAGGTTCGAAAAATGTCTGAAAATGTATTTGAAGTCGAAAACCTGAGCCTCTACTACTTGGGCCGCTTTGGCGACAAGACCCATGCGGTGACCAACGTCAGCTTCTCCATGAAGCAGGGCGAAATCCTCGGTATTGCCGGTGAATCCGGCTGTGGTAAGTCTACCTTGGTGTCCGGCCTTATGGGCATGTGCATCCCGCCTCTCTATCCCGAAGGCGACGGTGACGTGCGCGTAAAGAGCGGCGACAAGATGGAATCTTTGATGAACCGCTCTATCGAGGATGTTCGCAAGAACGTTCTCGCCCAGAAGGTTTCCATGATTCCCCAGGGCGCTTTTAACGCCCTGAACCCGGTCCGCAAAATCAAGGATATCGCCGCCGACGTGATTGGCGCCCACCAGCAGCCCGGCAAGCACTTGGACAAGAAGGAAGTCTATGACCGCCTTTGCGAGCGCTTCGACCTGTTTGGCATGGACACCAAGCGCGTGCTGGATTCTTACCCCATCCAGCTTACCGCCGGTGAACGCCAGCGTTCCGTGATCGGTATCTCTACGCTTTTGAACCCCCAGATGGTGATTGCCGACGAACCCACTTCCGCTCTGGACGTTTCTACCCAGAAAGAAGTGATCAAGTTGATCTTTGACCTTCTGGACAAGGGCATCTTCAGCACCATGATTTTCATTACCCACGAACTTCCGCTGCTGTACCACGTGGCCGACAATATCGCCATCATGTACGCGGGCGAATTCGTGGAAAAGGGCACTGCAGAACAGGTGGTGAAGGATCCCCGTCACCCCTACACCCAGGCTCTTATGGGCGCTATGCTCAGTACCGAGGCCAGCCAGCGTAACCGCCACCCGGTGGCTATCGAAGGTGCACCTCCGAGCCTGCGTAACAAGATTACGGGTTGCCGCTTTGCCGACCGTTGCAAAAAGGCATGCCCCGACTGCAAGAAGAATACCCAGAACCTCCGCGTTGTCGGTGGTCGTGATGTGAGGTGCGATTATGCTGAGTGATAAGCCTGTTGTATTTTCTGCCAAGCGCATTAGCAAGGACTTTGGCGC
>CACXMH010000057.1 GCA_902768715.1 Fibrobacter succinogenes
AAAGTTTTGTCCAACTTTCGGGGTTCACATCACCAATGGGGAGCCTTGGATTTGGAGGTGACGAACAGGGACTACGTCATTAGTTGCAATTTTGACATTTCATATCAATACTAGGTGCTACAAGTCTATTCTTTGTAGATACACAATTTCCTGAATTGCCCCAGTTATACGGATTTAAGTTGTATTCTTGTCCGTGATATTTGAATTTATATCCAGATGTTCCTTCGGGATCACTAGTGCAGATTATTTGTCTGTCGCCGCCCCATTCTTGAGCGCACGTTATGTCGTACTCTTTGTTGGCTTCGAAGGTGTGCCATACACAATCGTGGGCCATATAGACCTCTTCCACGCTGGAACCTGCGGTAGGTTCCTGTGGAAAATCAAAGCCCCAGGACACACCGTCCGGGGCTTTTTGCCATTTGATTGATTCAAGCGGATCCTCGCCTCCGCGAGGATGACGAAGGGAGATCCCCGACCGAGTCGGGGATGACAATGGAGGGGTGAGGATGACGAGGGGAGGGGGGGGCTATTTACCCAGTGCAGCCAACTTTTCCTTGAACTCGGAAATCTGCTCGGGCGACAGATTCATGGCTTGTAGCGCCGTGATAGCATCTGCAATGGCATCGCTATGCCCTTCTGCACGGGCTTCCTTGCGAATACGCACCTTCATTGCCGCCAAGTGGTCCAGTTCTTCTTCTGTGAAAACCATATCCCGAGCCTGTTCCTTGATAAGTCTATCTGACGCCTTTTCTACCAAGATGCGCTTGATTGCCTGCGATATTACCTCGTCGCCAAAATCAGGAAGGTCGTCAGCCCTGCCTGCGTGCTTGAGCAGGTACAGCCAGCGGTCCTCGGTGGTTTGGACGGAATCAAGCGTCTTGCTGAATTGTGTTAAATCGTATAAAATATACTTCACCTTGTCTGTGATTGGCAAGGCCCTTGACTAAGCGGCTCGCAAAAGTCCATGCAAGCATGGCCACATGCTCGCCTTACTTGTCAATGTCAAGCCTTTCTCGTTGCGGATGGCCCAGGTTCCGCGGTAATTGTCCTGCTGTTTCACGGGAAAATCGCATATCCAGATGGCGTAGGTCCGTTTCTTGATTTCCTCGTAGGTTCTCTGCACCCAGAATTCCTGCGAGGTGGCGATGGTGAACTCGGTGCTGATTTCGTTAATGTTTGTATTATCCATATCTATGACCGGGTACGCCCCAGGGTGCGGGAGCGCAGAATTGCCCTCCTCTTGTATAGACGCTTTTTTGAAGGAAAACTTGCCTGAAAATTTTGTTTACAGTGCGGATTTAGCAAATGAAGGGAGATCCCCGCCTTCGCGGGGATGACAGTAGGAGGGCGAGGATGACGAAGAAGGCTTTCGTCATGTTCGCGTAGGCGAACATCCGCTGGAAGGATGTTCACGGACCTCGCTGGAGTTTACCCCGGACCGCGTTCCGAGGCGATGATGACGAATAGAGGGCGCGGGGAATCGGCGGCGGACAAAAAAGCCCGTTCGATGAACGGGCTGCTTTGAGAAATATTTGACCTACGAGTTACGTCTCTGGCGGTTCGATTTCTTTCTTGAGCTCAAGGACGGTTGACTGGGGAAGTTCCGTATTGCGGGCCACCATTTCGATGGGAAGTCCGTCCAGAAGGAGGTTCTTTGCGATTTCCTTCTTCGCTTTCCGGGCCGCACCGTACTCCCAGTACGACTTGTCGATGTCTTTCATGATGTTGCTGAGCATATATCCTGCACTAAAATTACACAATTTCACTTCGTTTTGCAATACCCTGAACACGGGATCGCTTGCGAATTCGCTGAAATCAGCCTCGCGGTTGAGCGTATCGATGGCGCGGAGCCACTGGGCGATGCGGCTTCGGTCGCCCGCGAACTGCTCGGCGTGCTTCAGGAACTTGTTCACCTCGACGAGCGTCACCGTCTGCCGCTCGAAATACACTCGCTGCTCCTGGTTGCGCAACTGCACCGTGTGGAGGTAGTTCGGCGAGCCCTTGAAGGCATCGAAGAACTGGAAACTCACCACGTGCAGGTTCTCGAGCGGGGTGAAGTCGCCCGGCTTTTCCATGCTGCCCGTAAGGCGTGCCACGTAGAGAACCAGACGGTCGCTGTACAGCGAATCGTTGTTCTCGTGCTGGACGTCGATGGAGATGCGGTCGCGGGGCACGCCGTTTCCGCGGTCGTTGATCAAGAGCAGGTCGGGTTCGACACTGCGGTATCCTAACTCGCCTGGGATGAAGGGGTTCACGAGCTGCGGGTTCTCGATGCGGTCCGAACCCACAAGGTTCAGCGCCGCGTTGATGAGGTCGGTGGTGAGCGTCAGGTTCTTCTCGCTGGCGAGAATCTTCTTGATGCACCCGTCGTTGTAGAAATAGACGTTCCGGTGCTCGTATTCCTTGACGACGGCGTCGATGTCCTGGCCGTTGTCGTTTGCGGTCTTGAGTTGCTTGAGAAAGTTTGCGAATTCTTCTCTTGTCATTTTAGATTCCATAATTGCGGGAACGCGCCCGTATCGCGGACTGGGAAGTGCCCCATCTGCTATATAGACGTTTTTTTGAGGCGAAATATGCCTGAAAAATTTGTTTACAGTGCAGATTTTACAGATGATAGCGGATCCCCGACCAAGTCGGGGATGACGAGGAAGGCTTTCGTCATGTTCGCAGCCTGTGGTGAGCAAAGCCGAAGCAAGCAAGGTCGAATGGGCGGGGATGACAGTAGGAAGAGCGGGGGGGGGTAAGTGCGTTTTTTGTGTGAGCGGGCACATACATTCTCATAAAATCTTTCAAAAACGGCCAAAAAAGCCTTTTTTTGCCTTACGGAGCCCCCTATTCCCGCGAAAAAAGGATATATTTAGAGAGAATGAGGTTTATTATGAAAAGGAAAATTTTCGCGGGACTTTCTGCCTTTGCTTTGGTCGCAGGCTTCTGGGCTTGCGGCGATGGGAGCGTTGAGGCCTTGAATGACGACGACCTGACCGTAAAGGGCTTTTTGGAAGATTCTGACGTGGACACCACTGCCAAGTCGGGGTTCTTCAAGCCGGAGGATGTGGAAACGGCCAAGGCTGACTGCCTGCTCAATGAAAAGTGCAAGGCCGCAATGGATAAGGCGGCTGGAGATTCGGTGGTCCCCACCAGCGAAGCGGCCATTCCTACGGCCTACAGCTCCAGTTCTCCGGCAAATCCGGGTTCAAGTTCTGCAAAGGGACCCATTGTCAACTATTCCTCTGCATCCGTTACTCCTGTTGCAGGATCGTCCTCATCGGCGACTAGCAGCGGTCAAACCACCGTGTCCAGTTCGAGCGAAGAGGCTAGTGTCGTCGGAACCGACCCCGATGGTTCATGCAGTTTGTCACCCACCGGAGCCTTGCAGAAAGGCGAAAAGGCGACCTGGACGTTTACCAAGGCCAAGTGGGGTGGCGACATGATAAACGATCTCGACGGGTATAAAGCCTACAATTCGTCCTTTGAAACAACTGACTGCGTATGGACTTTGACTGGCTCTAACGAGAAATCCACGGCGGTCAAGTGCAGTGAAACGTCTGTGACCGCAACCTACGCGGGTATCGGGTCTTACAGTGCGTCCATCAGCGTGGGCGGCAAGAAGCACGACTGCTCGGGAAAGGTTGAGGTTGTGGGCTCGCCGGTGACTGGATGTACGTGCTCGGTGGATGAAAACGCTCCGAATGTGACTAATGGGGCCCAAACGGTAACATGGACTATCTCCGATTGTGCAACCGAAGCGACGGAATCTGGATTTACCTACAAGTGGACCGGAGCTACGGGTTCCAGCAACACGGCCACGGCATCATTCTCGGCCAAGGGCGATGCAGTAACTCCAAGTGTCGTTGTCACCAACAAAGAAAATGCATCGAAGACGGTGACTTGCCCGACGGCGACAGCTATAGATCTGACGCAACCGGACAACTTCTCGTGCTCGGTAAGCCCCAACGCCATTAATCTTGGTGAAAGTTTTACGTTTACGGTTTCTGGGTATAGCGGAACGTGCTGGAGTGCCTCGTTCTCTGGAGATGGGGCTTCTGGACAGTGTGGTACTTCGTTTAACGTTACTCCATCAAAAGCTGGTGTGCTGGAATATGAGTACAAACTCGCAAATGGTTCTGCTGGTGGTGGGACTTGTGTACAGTACGTCACCGTCACGGACAACTCTGATTCTTGGACGCCAAAAAACGATACCCTCAGTTATGGAGGTGCCGCAAAAACATTTGAGTCGGGTTATATATACTCCATCATCTACACAGATAATAGAGGACAGCTAGTTTGCAATGGATCTGGAGCCATTAGCTGCAATGGAGAAACTCCCAAGCCCATCGGGCAATCCGCCGGTAGCTATAGTGCTTGTACCACGGTTAAGGTCTTTGGAACGGCCTCTTGTAGTAACACGTGGTAAAAAAATTCTTTACAAGGCTCTTTTTGTTTCAAAAATACGTCTTATACAGTACGGGGCATTCCGCCTCGCCGTACACCGGGGCGCACCCGGATTAAGACGCTATGAGTAAAAACAAACAAAGAAAAGCCAAACCCATCCGCAAGAGACCTATCCCCGAATCGCTACAGGGGCAAGTCTATCTGGATCCCAGATACGACACCGGCTTCAAGGAACTCTTTGACAGCGAAAGCGCCCTCAAGGATTTTTTGGACGGAGTCCTGCAACTGGAAGGCGACGACAAAATCAAGAACCTCACCTTCACCTTCGACAAGACCATAACGATGCGTTCTGCCCGCAGCAAGAAGGTGATCCTGGACATCTTCGCCACCACGGGAACGGGGCGGTTCATCGACATAGAGATGCAGAAGGCCGAACACGACTTCTTTACCGACAGGGCCGTCCTTTACAAGGCGTTCCTGATTATCAAGGGCAAGCAGGAGATGGAACGGACCAAGGAGTTCCAGGCACTTCCCAGGGACATACGAGAAAGCAAGCGGTACGAGCTTCCGGAGACAGTCTCCATCTGGATTTGCGACTTTGACCTGTCAGACTCCAGAGATGACGAATACATAGACGAGTGGGCACTCTATAGTCGCAATGCGCTAAAAAACGGCAGTGCGGCACCCGTTTTCGGGAAAAATAAGTATATTATGATTAGTCTGCCCAAGTTCAAGAAATCCGAAAGCGAAGTCTCTGGATCCGTGGACGCCTGGCTGTACCTGCTGAACCATGCTGGCGATGGCAAGGAACTGCCGCATTTTGGCAACGAGATTCTGGAAGAAGCCCTGGAACGCATCCGGGTGGACAACGCAGACGACGAACTCTTGACGAAGCAGGAGAGGGACATGGTAACACGGGAAGAGATAGATACGATTATTGCCAGCGGCATACGTCGTGGCACGGAAAAAGCCTGTGCCGAAGCCTGTGCGAAAGCTAGTGCCGATGGCCTTGCAAAAGGTCGTGCAGAGGGAATCGACATTCTGGAGTCCCTTGGTGTGCCGGCCAATCTAATCGAAAAAGCCAGGAAAATCGTAGCGGAGAAGCTACAAGATGAGCTAAAGTAGTTGTAAGGTTAACTACAGAAAAGCCCCACGGATATAAAAGCCCTCCCGGGGAGGGGAGGGCTTTTTGTAATAATGCAATTAGTAGGAGCCAAACGCACAGGTCAAGGAATCGCTACCAAACACCTTTAACGTTGTACATCCACTACGAGACGAGTCTATTCGATATTCCGAGTTTCCAGAGTACGAAGTCTCGTTACATGTGAAGGAAGCGCTGCCTCTACAATACAGCCTCCCTTGGGTACCACCCCAGGGATCGCTAGGATAAGTGAGGGAATATTTGCTACCTGTTCCAAATTTTTTATCTGTACCCCACTCAAAACTTTCACTCTTTGACGGCCATGAGCTAGAATTGTCCGTCACAGTGACATATTGTGTACATGATTCGCTTATAGGAGTGTTGTACTGTCCTATTGCACCATTTAGAGTGTACACGTATTCAACCACTCCTGCTTTTGACGGTGTGATAGTAAACTTGGGGTTTGAAGTATTGCCATCTCCCAACTTGTGACCGTCTTCATCCACAAGAGAAGAACTATAAGTGTTTCCACTAAATCCAGAAACGGTAAACGTGAAACTTGCCCCGAGATTAATTGCCTTGGGGCTTACCGAGCAAGAGAAATTGTCTGGCTGGGTATTGTCAACGGCCTTCGCTGATGGACAAGTCACATTCATGGAAGCGTTTTCGGCGCTAGTGACTTTTACTGTCGGGGTCTTGGTTTCGTCCTTTTGGGTAAAGGTTGCTGTGGCCTTGTTGCTAGTACCGGTAGCTCCGGTCCAAGCCCACTTCCAATCGCCATTAGGGGTATCAGATCCGGCTTTGCAGTCCGAAATCGTCCATGTCACCGTTGCTTCCGTTCCATTTGTAACATCTGGTGCGTTTTCATCTACCGAGCATTCGCATCCCGTTACCGGATTACCCACCACCTCCACCTTTCCGGAGCAGTCGTGGACCTTGTCGCCTATCTTAATCTTTGCTCCGAAAGACCCGATACCCGCGTAGGTTGCTGCGAAATATCGGGTTTTTCGGGGCTTTTATGTATATTTGTCCTGTTGTTGTACGAACTTTCCATAGAAAAACTGGTGCAGGGGGGCGAGGGGCTCGCCCGCCTGAACGACGGTCGCGTGTGCTTTGTGCGGGGAGGCCTCCCCGGTGAACGCTGCCGGGTGGAACTGACCGCGGGCAAGAAGGACTTTGCGCGGGGTCGGGTAGTGGAAGTGCTGGAAAAGAGCGCCGACCGCGTGCAGCCCCGCTGTCCGCTATACGGAAAGTGCGGTGGCTGCAGCTTGCAGCATCTGGACTCCGCGAAACAGGTTCAATATTTGGAACGTGTTGAGCGGGAAAACTTCAAGCGGATAGCCCATCAGGAACTCCCAGCCGATTTCAAGATTTACCAGGCCGAGCCCTGGGGTTACAGGAACCGGGCCCGTGTGGTTTACCTGGGGGAGAAAGACGGCCGTTGCCGATTCGGATTCCGCAAGCAAGAGAGTAACGGGGTGGTGGCCATAGAGAATTGTCCGGTGCTCACTCCCGGGCTGAACGATTTTTTGAAAAATGCCAAGGCCGCAGAAATTTTCAAGGGACTAAAACGCATCCCGAAAGATTTGGAACTGAACCTGTTTGACGACGGCACAGGCCGTGTGGCCTATTATTTTCGCGGTATGCCCGAATCCCGCAGGCAGGAGTGCTCCGTCAGTACCGTCGAGATGGGCGGCAAGGAAATAGTCAGCGACGCTTCCGTTTTTTTCCAGAGCAATCTTTCGCTGTTGCCCCGCCTGGTCCAGTCCGTGCGGGAGGCTGTGGACGAGGGCATTGCCTCGGGCGCGGCGTCAGACGAATGGCTTATAGACCTTTTCAGCGGTGTCGGGTTCTTTGCCGCCATATTGCAGGACAAGTTCAAGCGGGTCACTACGGTGGAACGAGAACCGCTGTGCCTCAAGTATGCGAAAGTTAATTTGTGTGGAAACGGGGGCGTTGCGGGGGTGTCCCCCGCAGAGAGGGTAGCGGAAGCGGCGGAGAGCTCGCTTTCGAAGCAGGGACAACAGGGGGATCCCCGCCTGCGCGGGGATGACAAGAAGGTGGTGAAGGAGGACAGCCGCTGGAGCGAGGGGGAGGCTTCCCCCTTTACGCAAGTAGAAAACGTCTCTGCACCGGCGGAGGATTGGCTCGCCAAGAACGTGGTGGACAAGCCTGCTACCCTGATTGTAGATCCGCCCAGGACAGGACTCCCGCCGGAGGCGCTTACGGCAATTGTGAAGAGTTCCGTGAACCGGCTGATTTACGTTTCTTGCGACCCGGTGACCTTGGCCAGGGATTTTGCAAAGTTCAGTACGGCGGGGTTTACCCTGAAACGTGCAGAAGGTTTCGCCTTTTACCCCCAGACGCCCCATCTGGAAATGATGTTCGTGCTTGCCCGCTAGAAACGGGCGGCTTGTGGCTATTGCTAACCCCTCCGCTGGGCGGTCACGGTCGTATTTTGCTAGATTGTGAAGGTTAAGAAGAGGTGATTATGAAAAAATCATTTTTTTTGCTGTTGATGGCTTTTGGCCTTTTGTTTTCGGCCTGCTCCGTGGAAGAGCCTTCCGTAGTTTGCGGCAGGGAATGGAACCCGGGCACCCAGGTGGTGGCCGATACCGCTAGCGAGTTTGCATTGAACGACCCTTTGATTGTGCAGTTCCGCTACGGCAAGAATTTCGACTTTACCAAGTTGACCATCGCCTTTTACGAAGGAACCTTGGCTGCCAAGGGCAAGAAGATTTGGGACCGCGAAGTCGCCGTGAACGAGAAGCTGGGTTCCTACACCCTGCAGGGAAAGTCCAAGAGCGGCGGCCTCATGACTGTCCGTGAACTGGCCCGCCAGAAACACCCCGGAACCGTGGTGGTGGAATTCAGCACCGAGGGCCGAGTCCTTGCCTCTAAGGAACTGAACATTACAAAGAACAAGTAACCGACTTTTGCGACAGGTTTACTAGGAATGCGATTGAGTAGATGTCTTGATATTTGTGGCGTGGCCCTTGCGGCTTTCGGCCTTGTGCTTTTGTCGGGTTGTAACGAATCTACGGTGACGGTGGGCTATAAACTGCCTGCTCCCGTGGACCTGGAACTTTATGCCGAAAGTTATTACG
Organism: Fibrobacter succinogenes; assembly: GCA_902768715.1. Taxonomy (GTDB): domain Bacteria; phylum Fibrobacterota; class Fibrobacteria; order Fibrobacterales; family Fibrobacteraceae; genus Fibrobacter; species Fibrobacter succinogenes_L. Next base: position 8,641 of record CACXMH010000057.1, read on the forward strand.
CTACGATGGACATGGAAGGCACGGAGCAGATGGGGACCATCACCGCCTCCTACGACGACTTGAACTATTCCTCCAGTGGAGACACCCTGAAGGTAAAGCGCAAGTATGTGATGGACAAGTCCCGTGGCTACCTGAAGAACTTCATGCCTACGGAACTGGCTTTTCGCATCAAGGAAGTGGACCTTACCGCCGTGGACCGTGCGGTGATTTCGTTGGAAGGGATTGACGACGGCTACGATTCTCTCTTGGCCCACATTCCCATGCCGGAGCGCTGGCGCAAGCAGCTTTTGAATCCGGAGTACAAGCCCCACCTGAAACGCCTGGAAAAGCACCGCTGGGAAATGACCCACCTGCTTAAAGGGGAAGTGCCCACCAAGGGGAACATTACCAAGCTGCTGGAAGAACAGGGCCGTCTGAATTTTGCGCTGATCAAGATTGATTCCGTGGTGGTGAAGGGTTTCGAGAACCGGGACCACCGCCGTTGCCTGGACTACGTGGTGTACCTGACGGAAACGGAGAGTTTCCCCTATTACATTTGGGAGCAACACGTGAACAGCAACATCATTCCTGAAAAGTACAAGGCTTACAATTCAGGACTCAAGGCGGAATACAACACTGCCTTTGAGGTGATGATGGAGCCCGAGACGGGAATCCCCTGCCAGGAACGTGAGGTGAAGGTGGGGAAGCATACCATGGTGCACCCTGTCACCAAAGATACGGTGGTTTTCGAGAGCCACATTACCAATGAGCGCCTGTTCAACCTGAAAAGGGCCGAGGAGAACGCCGAGTAATGGTTTCTATGGGGTGTGGATTGAAAGGTGGGGAAGCCGTGAAGGGCTTTGCGAAGTCGCTCATTGCGCTGTTTTCGCTATTGATGCTGTCCCTGCTTTCGGGGTGCACGAACCACCCTTCGCCCCAGCAGACCATGGTGGATGACCGCTACCTGGTCTATGAGCAGACCTACAAGGCCTATGCCGAAGCCGAAGAAAAGTACCTGAACCTGCTTTTCAATATTGAACGCATGCCCGAAGAAGAAGAGCTGTGGATGATGAAGCGGGACCAGATGCTGGAACTTTTGCAGTTGCGCGACCTGATGCTCCAGGCCCGCGGCGAGCTGGACGATGCCGTTCAGGACTGGGAAAAGCATTTGCAGGAACTTCAGGCGGAAGCGAAGCAGTCCCAAATCAAACAATACAATCCGAACTTTTCGGGGCGAGACGGCCAGCGGTCGAGCCCCGGGCAGTTGTTGCCCGGCGAAGTGAAGGGCAAGAACCAGCGGTGGTAAGGCTATGGCCATGAATCTTTCCAAATCATACCAGGAGCTGATTTCTTGCTGTAACCACCAGGTGTTGGTTCTGGATGGTGGTTTCAATGCCGTACTCCAGCGGTTGAATCTGTCCGAAGCCGATTTCCGCGGGAAGATGTTTGCGGACCACTTTGTGGAACTGAAAGGCGACAACGACGTGCTGTGCCTTACCGCGCCGGACAAGGTGAAGGGGATTCACCTGGCATTTTTGGAAGCGGGCGCGGACCTGATAGAGGCGAATACCGCTTGTGCCTCCAGTTTTGGCCAGACCAAGTACCGTCTAGAGCACATGGCCTACGACATAGCCAAGGCGGGAGCCCAGGCGGCTTGCGAAGCTGTTAAAGAATTTAACGCCTGGCGCAGAGTCCAAGGAAAGTTGGTAACGCCCAAGTTCGTGGTTGGGGCTATGGCGTCTATTTCTTCTGTGACGGACTTTGACGAACTTTCAATGGCCTACGGCGAGCAGGTGCGTGGGCTTTTGGACGGTGGCGCCGATGTGCTTTTGCTAAAATCGGTTTCCGATATGCGGAACTGCAAGGCCGCTCTTTACGCCATCTGCAAGGAATGCGAAAAAAGGGGCGAACTTTTCCCCATTATGGTTTCGGGAAGTTTTGCCGGTTCAGGCGGTCGCATGGCGGCAGGGCTTTCGGCCAAGGCCTTTTGGCACAGCGTTTCCAGTTTTCCGATTTTCAGTATTGGGTTCAACTGTGGCCTGGATGCCGCTGACATACGCACCCTTATGCGGGATGTGGATAGTGCCCGCGTGCGCTTGAGCGTATGTGCCGACAAGATAATCCCGGACGAGGTTTCGGTGAACATCGTGGGGGGCTGCAGCGAGACTACGCCCGAAGCGATCCGGACTTTTGCCCGTGTGTATGCGGCAAGGGACCCCCGCAAGGTGCCCGCCCGTGACTACAACATGCTGTTGGGCGGGCTTGAACCTTTGGAACTAGCCCCTGAACACAGGCTTGTTTCCATTGTGCCGCCAGGGAAACCGGGACCTATCGTGCGTGTGGACCTGGACGGAGGTCTTGCGGATCCGAAAGCCGAGATGCCCCGATTCCTGAAGGATTTGTTAGAAACGCCATCCATAGCCAAGTGCCCGGTGATGATTGAATCCATCCGGTGGGATACTCTGCTTTCGGGCATGGAAAACGTGCAGGGCAAGGGAATCGTAAAGTCCATCAGCCTCAAGAAGGGGGAGGACATTTTCTTCTTGGAGGCCGAAGAGATTCGTCGCCACGGCTTTGCCGTGGTCTGCAGGGCCGAGGATGAACAGGGCCCTGCCCTGACGTATGAGCGCCGTACCGAACTGATGGAACGCATGTACCGCCTGCTGGTGGGCCGCCTGGATTTTGCGTCCGAAGATATCCTGTTCGATCCGGTGATTTTGCCCTTGGGTACAGGCCGGGATGAATATCCGGATTCGGCCAAGGAATTCTTTGAGGCCTGCCGATTTGTGAAGGAAAATCTGCCCCACGCCCATGTGGTGGGAGACCTTTCCCTGCTGGGGTACGCCTTCAAGGAAGACCCCTACTTGCGGGACTGCATGAATTCCGTGTTCCTGAACCATGCGACCATGGCGGGCCTGGATTTTGGAATTGTAGAAGGCGATTCCATGCTGGCTTACGAGGAAATTCCGCTGGAGCTTCGCCACCTGATAGAAGACTTGCTGTTCAACCGCAATCCGGAGGCTACGGATGCTTTGCTGGAATATGCGGAATCGTCGGTCAAGAAAAGGGCGGGCTCTGCCGGAGCGAAAATTTTTATGCCCCGGCTGGAAAAACGTTTTGCCGAATTGAAACGGAACTTGGCTGCCAAGCGGGAATCTCTTGGGGCTGATGTTCGGATGAAACCTCCTTTTGCCTCTAAGTTTGTTCTTGCCTCTATGGATTCCCTTGTCCACGATATCGACAGGGATATTCTGGACGAACTGCTTATGAACTACGGGTTTCCGGTGGTGGACCTGCAGCAGGGGTGCACCTGTGAAAAGATTCTGGAAACCCTGGTCTGCGAGCAACCGGACATTGTCTATCTGTCGGCGCAGTTCACTTCGGGACTACTGGAAATGATGCATGTGGTCCGGGAATTCAAGAAACAGGAAATTGGAATTCCCTTGCTTCTCGGTGGCAGCGCCGTGTCCGACGGTCTTGTGGCGGCACGGATTGCACCCGAGGCCCTTGGTCCTGTAGTCTATGTTTCCGACGTGAGGAAGGTGGTCAAGGTGGCAGAAGCCCTTGTAGATGAAACCAAGCGCCCCGCCTTCCTCGAAGCCCTTAAGGCTCACCAGAAGAAGGTGGCGGGGGTGTTGTGAGGTAGGGCCTTCGGCCTTCCCTTGACCTTCTAGCCCCCTTTTGCTAAATTTTGCCCGCTTTGAAAATTGAACTCGTAAAGACCCTTGCCGAACCCGAAGACCGCTCCACGGTCTGGTCCCGCGACGATGCTCCGGAACTGTTCGACGAACTGCATCTGGTGGGTAAGCTTGAAGCGAAACTGCTCATAAGTCCCGAAAGCGGGGACCGTTTCCTTTTGACGGGCAAGCTTTCCGGTGTGCAGAACCTGGTCTGTTCCCGCACCCTGGAGCCCTTCGACAGGCCTTTCTCTACCGAGATGGTGGTGGAGGTGACCCGCTGCCAGGTGGCAAAACAGGAACTTGACGACGAAGATGCCGACGTGTATGCCTACCGGATTCCCCAGAACCAGGAGTTCGTGGAGGTGTCCGAGTGCGTTCGGGAGCTTGTAATCCTGCAGGAACCCCAGGCTCCCGTGAAAAATCCCGAAGAAAATTTTATCTTTGAACCAAACAATCAAACCGACGAAGGTTCCGATGGTGCCGAAAAGCCCATGGACCCTCGTTGGGACAAACTGAAAGCTCTAAAGAGCAAAATGGAAAATAGGAGTTAAAAATGGCCGTACCTAAAAGAAAGACCTCTACCGCCCGTCGTGACAAGCGCCGCACCCATTGGAAGATGGAAGCGCCCGCCATGGCTACTTGCGACCACTGCGGTTCTGTGAAGCGCCCGCACCGCGTGTGCCCGGTCTGCGGTTTCTACAATGGTGTAGAAGTTGTCGACATGAAGGGTGCCGAAGCCTAATTGTTCTAAATTAAACGAAAACGGGAGGTTTCCATGATTCGTGTAGCTCTGGATGCTCTGGGTGGCGATTTCGCCCCCGATGTGGTTGTTGAAGGCGCCGTCAATGCGGTGAACAAGAACCCCAATGTCCACGTTGTCCTTTGCGGCCCCGAGGCCGTGGTCAAGGAGAAACTGGCAAAGCTCGGCTATGCGGGTCAGGGAATTTCTGTCGTCGATGCCCCCGATCCGGTGGCCATGGACGAACATCCCGTCCAGGTTCTCAAGAAGAAGCCCCATTCCGGTCTGGTGACCTGTGTCGCCCTCCAGAAGAAGGGCATGGTGGACGCCTCCGTGAGCGCCGGTAACTCCGGTGCCATGATGGCGAGCTGCCTCATGCTTCTGGGCAAGTCCAGCGAAAAGTTCAGCCGCCCGCCTATCGGTTGCGTGATTCCCACTGTTGACCGCCCCATCATCTTGGTGGATGCCGGTGCCAACGTAGATGAACGCGCCTCTACCCTGGTGGATTTTGCCATCGCCGGTTCCGCTTTTGCCGAGACCTACTTCGGTTACCAGAATCCGAAGGTGGGCCTCTTGAACATGGGCGAAGAGGAACACAAGGGTCCCGCAGTGCTTCAGGAAGCACACCAGCTGTTGAAGTCCGCCCCGGTGAACTTTATCGGTAACATCGAAGGCGA
>CACXMH010000058.1 GCA_902768715.1 Fibrobacter succinogenes
TGGTGCAGCAGCGGGTTTGATTCTTGTGAAAAGGTCAAGGATGACAACGGAACGGTTTATATCACCTGGAGCAAGGACGGCAAGGGCTTTATTGAGCGCAAGGCCGGCGACGATGTCCACGTTTATCGCCCATTTGAACATGTGATACCTCGCAAGAAGGATTTCTATAAGGGTGAAAAACCCGTAGTTATCAAGACCAAGCGCACCGATATGGCGGGGGAGTGGATGATCTGGTATTACTATGCCAAGGCGGAACGGCTAAAGATGGTCCGGGCCGGCATGAACGAAGAAACCGCCTATATGGAAATTTACGAGTAGATTTTATCAAGGACCTAAACCATTATTGCTATATTTGCGCCGTACAATGGAGATTCTATGTCAGATTTGAACCAGAAGATTAAAGAAGTGATTATCAAGTCCTTGGAACTTGAAGATATCACTCCGGAAGATATTTACGACGACGCGCCCCTTTTCGGGGAAGGCGACCGCAGCCTTGGGCTCGACAGTATCGACGCCCTGGAACTGGGGATTGCCATCAAGGAGAACTTCGGCGTTTCTTTCTCTACCGTGAACGAAGAGACCAAGAAGCACTTTGCCTCCGTCAACGCCCTGGCCGCCTACATTTCTGCCAACTCCCCTAGCTGATAAAGGACTGAACATGGAAAAACAGGAAATTTTCGACAGAATCAAGAACGCCCTGGTCGAGGAATTCGACATGGACGCCTCCAAGCTTGTTCCCGAGGCTAGGCTTTACGAAGATTTGGAACTGGACAGCATCGACGCCGTGGACCTGATCGTGAAGCTCAAGTCCATGCTGCCCCGCAATATCGACCCCGAAGTGTTCAAGGCCGTGCGCACCCTGCAAGACGTGGTGGATGCCATCTACGGCCTGATCCACGAAACGGAATCCAAGTAATGAAATCCGTGGCGGGAAAGGTCATCTTTGCCGCACTTTCGGTACTCTACCCGGCGCTGGTCTTTTGTGGACTGGTGTTTTGGGATATCTCGCCCCGACGCCTGAGCCTCTTGCTCATAGGCCTTGCCTTTGTGCTGTTTTTCAACACGACCCAGGGCCGCAGGAACGCGGCCGGTGGGGAAGGCGCGGTTCAAGGGAACGGCGCGGTTTCGACCGGCGCATCTATAGCTGGTGGGGAAGGCGCGGCGAATAGCCTCAAGGACTACGCCCTGGTGGTGTTGATGCTCGCCTGCGGGGGCGTCTCGTTTTTTGCGGACAGCCTCTTGTTCCTGGAGTTTTACCCCGTGCTGGTGAGCCTCTCGCTTTTGGCCTTTTTCGGGATTTCCCTCTGGAAAAAGCCCAGCTTCGCCTTCCGCATGGCCTGCCTCGGCGACCGGCGGCTGCAGGCCTCGCCGGAACGGGCCTTTGTGGAGCGGTACTGCGACCGGGTGACTCTCGCCTGGTGCTTCTTTTTCGTGTTCAACGCCGTCGTGGCGTCCTTTACAGTTTTTGTAGGCGACGAGAAAATCTGGTCGCTGTACAACGGCCTAATCTCCTATATTTTAATCGGTATATTTTTTGCCGTAGAATTCATGGTTCGTAAAATGATGCAGAAAAAGATGCATTCCTATATTCCCGTGTGTAAGCTTCAGCGGGATTCCCGCCCGGCCGGCATGGTGGTCTGCTTTGACGGTGACTCCGTACGCACCTGGGCCGACTTCACCGACGACGTTTCCAAGGTCCGGCGCTATCTGGAAGAGCGTGAAAACGCCCCCTGGATTTTGCACTGCGAGGATTCCTACTACTTTATGGTTGGCCTGCTGGCCATGCTCCAGGGAGGCCGCAAGGCGCTGGTGACGGCGAACCGGCAGGAGGCTTTTATCAAGGAAATCCAGAAGCCTGGCTATGGATTCTTGACGGACGAACCTTTTGCGGGCGCTACCCTGATTCAGGATGTCTTGCAGAACACGGAGTCCGACGGTCGCTGGAATACTTTCGACAAGGACAGCGCCCCCATGGTGATGTACACCTCCGGCACTACCGGCGAGCCCAAGATGGTTCCCAAGATGTTCTGCCAGTTCGAGAACGAACTTTTCGAGCTGGTGAAGGTCTTTGGCGACGACTGGGTGAACCGCAAGGTCTATAGCACGGTGAACCACCACCACATTTACGGCCTTCTGTTTACGGTGCTGCTCCCCACGGCCACGGGGCTGCCTTACCGTAGGCACCGTATCGATTACCCCAGCGAACTTGCAAACATTGCGGGGGAGGCGGCTGTGATTGCCTCCAGCCCGGCCTACCTGAAACGCCTCGCCGCCGATGCCGAAGGGCCCATAGCTTTTAAGACGACGCCCATCATTTATTCGTCGGGCGGCCCCCTGCCCGAAGAAGTGGCCCGCAAGTGCGAAGGCATTACGGGCTACTGGACCACCGAAATCTACGGCAGTACGGAAACAGGTGGAATCGCCTATCGCCAGTCCAAGAACGGCCCCATCTGGACGCCCTTCGAGGTCTGCAAGATGAGTATCGGCGAAAACGACTGCTTGAATGTGAAGTCCAGCTACATCCTGGAGCCCGAAGGTTTTACCACCGGCGACCTGGTGGAAATCTACGACGACGGACGGTTCCTGTTGAAGGGCCGTGCCGATTCCATCGTAAAAATTGAGGAAAAGCGCATTTCCCTGCCGGAGGTGGAAAACCGTCTGAAGCAGACGGGCCTGGTGCAGGATGTGCGTGTGGTGCCCATGGTTGGAAAACGCCAGTACCTGGCCGCCGCCATCGTGCTGAATGCCGATGGGGTGGCGCGGTTCAAGGACCAGCCCAAGCTGGAGATAAACAATTTTTTCAAGGCTCACCTGAACCAGTTCCTGGAAAACACGGTGACGCCCAAGAAATGGCGCTACCTGGAAGAACTGCCCCAGGATACCCAGGGAAAAATCAAGATGCGCGATATCCAGGCCCTGTTCGGTCTCCCCGAATCCAAGAATTTCAGGATTCTGAAAATGCACAAGGAACCGGGCACCCTTTCGCTCAAGCTGGTGTTTCCTGCAGATAGCGACTTTTACGACGGGCACTTTCCGGCCTTCAAGCTGCTGCCTGCCGTAGCCCAGGTAGATATGGTGGCCCTGCTGGCCCACGCTCTGCTGGAAACTCCCAGGGCGGTGCAAAAAATCCAGCGGACCAAGTTCAGCTACCCGGTGCTGCCCGATGCGGTGACCAACCTGGAGATGACTTTCAAGGCCGAGACTAACAAGGTGCTGTTCACCTATACCAACGAGGCTGGCCGCATGCTTTCTACAGGTACATTGGTAATGCAGGCAGGCGCATGAGAACCCTTGCAGACTTGAAATTTTGCGCTATCGTGCCCGTGTATAGGCACGAATCTACCACCCGAAAGGTGGCGGAAAGCCTTTCGGCCCAGGGACTTTCGGTAATCTTGGTAGATGACGGCAATGCTCCCGAGGGTCATGCCATCTTGGAGGCTGTGGCTAGCGAAGTGCCGAATACAGTGCTTGTGACCCACGCCAAGAACGGCGGCAAGGGCAAGGCTGTTGTCAGCGGGCTTGAAAAAGCCCACGAGTTGGGATTTACTCACGCCCTGCAGATGGATGCCGACGGCCAGCACGACGCCGACGCAATCCCCTTCTTTTTGAAGGCCGCCCGCAAGCATCCGGAGGATTTGATTGCGGGGTTTCCGCAGTACGACGGCAGCGTGCCCAAGTCCCGGGAACAGGGGCGGAAAATTACCAACTTCTGGGTGGCCATCGAGACGCTCTCGAAGGACATTCCTGATTCCATGTGTGGTTTCCGGATTTATCCGGTAAAGTCCACGATGCCCGTGGCAAAGAAACTGACCAGCTACCGGATGGGCTTTGACATCGAGATTCTGGTTCGCCTTTCTTGGGCGGGAGTCAAGATGCGTTTTTACCCCATCAAGGTCACGTACCCCGAAGACGGTGTTTCGAATTTCAGGGTTTTCGGGAGCAATGTTGAAATTTCCTGGACCCACACCAAGCTCTGTGTGGGAATGCTCCTGCGCCTGCCCATGCTCTTGGCCCGCCGCTTGGCGAAAAAGAAATGAGTGCCGAAAATCAAAACTGGTTTGAACTGAAAGAAGTGGGCGGAAGCCTTTGGCATTTCCGTTTTATGCTGTGGATTACCTGCCACCTGCCGCTTCGCGTTGTGGAATTTCTGGTGGCCGTGGTGTGCTTTTTCTTTTGGCTTGGGGCGGCCCCTGTGCGGGCTCGGTCCAAGGCCTACCTAAAACGGCTCTACGCCTTGCAGGGCCGGAACATTCCGCCCTTTGCCACCTACAGGCACGTGCTTTCCTTTGCCCTTTCCATGATAGAAAAGCTCTTGGGCTGGCGGGGCGTGATTCCCCTTAAGAACGTAGAAACCCAGGGTGATGACCTGGACATGCTGGTGGAACAGCTGGACCGTGGGGAAGGTGCTTTTTTAATTTGTTCACACCTGGGGAATATGGAGATGTTGCGTTCCCTCACGGGATATGGCAAGATTCATACCCACAGGCAGTTTACGGTGCACCCGGTGGTGGACTTTTCGGGAACATCCAAGTTCAATGCCCTCTTGTATGAGTTGAATCCGGACCTGATGAATACGGTGGTGGACGCCAACAAGATCGGGGTGGATAGCGCCGTAGGGATGAAGGACTGGATTGCTTCTGGTGACCTGGTGGTGATTGCTGGCGACCGCACGTCGGCCAACTCTACCGACCGAAATGTGGAGATGAAGTTCCTGGGGGAGACCGCCAATTTTCCGGAAGGGGCTTTTACTTTGGCCAGCATCTTGAATGCCCCGATTTATTTTGCCTTTGCTATCCGCAAGAAGGACTTTGATATCCGTTCTTCTTACGAGATGCATATTGTGCGGGCAAAGACTTCTTTTGACTGTAGCCGCAAGGAGCGCTTAGTCCGTGTGGCGGCTCTGGTACAAGAATACGTGGGAATGCTCGAAAAGCATTGCCAACGCCACCCTTACCAGTGGTATAATTTCTATAATTTCTGGCGCAAAAATTTTTAAAGGATTGTTGAAATGGACAAGGTCGTAATTGGAAGTGGAAAGCTCTCCATCGAACAGGTGGTGGCCATCGCAAAACGCAAGGTTTCCGTAGAATTGGAAAGCTCTCCCGAGTTCCAGAAGAAAATCAATGCCGGTGCTGAATTCTTGGACGAGGCCCTGGCAAAGCACGGCGGCATTTACGGCGTAACCACGGGTTACGGCGATTCCTGCACCCAGGTGGTGCCGCCTGACCATTATTACGACCTGCCGGTAAACCTGACCCGTTTCCACGGTTGCGGTCTTGGCGCCTATTTTGACGAAGAGACCACCCGCGCCATCATGGCGGTGCGCCTGAACACCCTGGCTCAGGGCTTTTCCGGTGTGAGCTACGCCCTGCTGAAGATTATTATGGACTTTTTGCAGAACGACATTTTGCCGCTGATTCCGCAAGAAGGTTCCGTCGGGGCCAGTGGCGACCTGACGCCGCTTTCTTACCTGGCGGGTGCCGTCATTGGCGAGCGGGATGTGCTGTACAAGGGCGAACGCCGTCCGTCGATTGACGTGATGAAAGAACTGGGCATTACGCCCCACCGTTTCCGCCCCAAGGAAGCCATCGCCATCATGAACGGAACGGCCGTGATGAACGCCGTGGCCTGCATGGCCTTTAGCCGTGCCGAATACCTTTCTGACCTGAGCTGCCGCATTACGGCCATGAACACCATCGCCATGAAGGGTAACGCCTATCATTTCTACGAAAGGCTCTTTGCCGTGAAACCCCATCCGGGCCTGGTGACCGCCGCAAAGAAGATGCGTGACGCCATGAACCTGGAAGTGGAAAAGAACATTGTTCCCGAAAAGATCCAGGACCCTTATTCCCTGCGCTGCGCACCCCACGTGGTGGGCGTGTTCTATGATTCCGAACCTCTGCTCCGCCAGCTCATCGAAATCGAGATGAATAGTGCCAATGACAACCCCATCGTGGACCCTGAAACAAAGAACATTTTCCACGGCGGTCATTTCTACGGCGGGCATATCTGCCTGGCCATGGATACCCTCAAGAACATCGTGGCGAACCTGGCCGACCTTCTGGACCGTCAGCTGGCTACCATCGTGGATATCAAGTTCAACCGCAACTTGCCGCCCAACTTGTCCGGTAGTAACGGCGAGTTCTCCATCAACCACGGTTTCAAGGCGGTGCAGATTGGCGTGTCGGCCTGGACGGCAGAAGCCCTCCACAACACCATGCCCATGAGCGTCTTTAGCCGCTCTACCGAATGCCACAACCAGGACAAGGTAAGCATGGGCACTATCGCTTCCCGCGATTGCATCCGGGTGATTGAACTGACCGAACAGGTAGCTGCCGCCGTGCTTTTGGCAGCCTCCCAGGCCCTGCATTTCCGCTTGGAACGGGGCGAGGTGGATACCAAACGCCTGTATGGCGTGCGCAAGACTCTGGAACAGGTGTTTGAGTATTTCAAGCCCCTGACCTGCGACCGCCAGCTGGAAGGCGACCTGCGCAAGACTCTTGAACTGATTCGCGAAAAGCATTACGCGGTATAGCGGGGACCCGCCATGGCACAGAAAAAACTGAAGGCGACGGTGGAATTCCAGGTGGAGTTCTACGACGTGGATTCCATGAAGGTGGCCTGGCACGGCAATTACGTGAAGTACATGGAAATGGCCCGCTGTGCCTTGCTCACCAAGATCAAGTACGACTACTATGCCATGGAAAAGAGCGGCTTTGCCTGGCCCGTGGTAGATATGCACGTGCGTTACTTGCGCCCTATGGTCTTTATGCAGCGGATTCGCGCCGAGGTGACCCTGGAAGAATACGAGGTGTGCCTCAAGCTTTCGTACAAGTTTTTCGATGCCGAATCGGGCGCCCTCCTTTGCAAGGCCGAAAGCATGCAGATGGCCGTGAACATGCAGACGCTGGAGTCCCTGATGGTGTGCCCCCCCTGCTTTGTGGATCAGGTCCGTGCGGCCCTGGAGGCGAAACCCTGATTTTGAAGATGGCCGGTAGTTTCAAATCCCCTGGTTGCAAGATGCGCCACGTGTTGGGGCTGCTGGCGTGTGTTTTGCTGTTGGTGGCCTGCAGCCGCTCCAACGTAAAGCCCGGAACCGCCCCTGTTTATTATTCGGACACCCGTTCTGTGGCGCTCCTCCCCACGACGGCCATGACCGAAAAGTTGGACATGCCCCAGCATCTGCGGGGGGAATTCACCCAGCAGGACGGTTCCCTGAAGTCCTTCGAGGGGGATTCCTGGGTCAGGGCCAACGATAGCGTTCTTTCCATTATGCTGTTTAGCGGGTTCGGTACCACCATTGCCGAAATTACCTATGGCAAGGATTCCCTGCATTTTGAAAGTTCCGTGATGGATGTGGAAAAGATGAAGGCGGAATATGTGCTTGCGGATTTCCAGGTCTGTTTTTACCCCTACAAGGCGCTGAAGGACAATTTTGAGGCGGCGGGATTTGTTTTTGAAGAGACTCGCGGTATTGCACTTGACTTTGTGCGGACATTGAAGGACGGAAATACTCTGGTACTTACCGCCCAGCGCAAGGGAAAAGAGATAACGCTGGTCAACAGCCTGCGCCATTATAGTTACCACATCACCTTGGGAGAGGATCAATGAACCGTTCGCTTTATGTCAATGATTTCGGTCTTCACTGCATTTGGGGTGGTGACAAGGAAAGAGTTTTTGAAAAGCTTACCCGCGGGGAACGGGGTGTTTTTACCATGCACGATGTGGCCGGAGTCATGCGGCCTGCGGCCACCATCGAGCCGGACATGCTTCCGCTGGTGGAGAACGCCGAATTTGACAACCGGGTGAACCGCCTGAGCCGAGCGGCCCTGGACCAGATGGACGATACCGTGCGGCAAGCGGTGGAAAAGTTCGGCCCAGACAGGGTGGGCATCTTCATTGGCTCTTGCGACAACGGCTCCGAATCGTCTCTTGCGGCCCTCAAGTGCTTCAAGGAAACGGGCAAGTTTCCCGATGGCTACAAGCTGGAATACCAGTGTGCAGAATTTCCGGCCCGCTACATTGCGGAGCGTTTCGGTATCACGGGAATGTGCCAGGTCCATTCTACGGCCTGTGCGTCAAGTGCCAGCGCTTTTGTGTCGGCCCGGAACAACATTTACGCTGGCACTTGCGACGCCGCCATCGTTGGCGGCGTGGACATTGCTTCCCTTTCCGTGATTCTCGGCTTTGCCTCCTTGGAAGCAATGTCCGACAGGCCCACCAATTCTTTCAGCGCGAACCGTTCGGGCCTGACTCTGGGCGATGCTGCGGCCTACTTCGTGGTGACCCGTGATAACTGCCCGGACCTGTGCCGCCCCGGCTACGAAGGCTTGCAGGTGCTGGGCTTTGGCGAAAGTGCCGATGCGGACCACATTACCGCTCCCCGCGCCGACGGCGAAGGGGCATACCTTGCCATGTCTGCCGCCCTTTCCGATGCGGGCCTGGACGCCTCCGATATTGGATACATCAACCTTCACGGTACAGGCACCAAGCTGAACGACGCCATGGAATCCCGTGCGGTAAACCGAATTTTTGGCGAAAATGTTCCTGCAAGTTCCACCAAGGCCATAACGGGCCATACCCTCGGGGCGGCAGGAGCCCTGGAGGCCGCCTTCTGCTGCCTGGCCTTGACTCACGACGGTGCGCTGCCCGCACACCTGTACGACGGCGTCATGGACCCGGAACTTCCGGCGCTGAACCTGGTGAAGCCCGGCAAAACGGTTCCTGACCTGCGTTACTGCATCAGCAATTCCTTCGCCTTTGGCGGCTGTAATGTATCTTTAGTCTTGGGGAAAAAGTAAGATGGACAAGATGGAATTCAAGACCCGCGACGAAATTGCCACCCTGGTACCTCACAAGGGCAAGATGCTCCTGCTGGACCGTATCCAGGGCTTTGACCTGCAAGAAATCACCATCACGACCCAGGTGGACATTTCCGCAGATTGCATGTTCTACAGCGAAGAGCTGGGCGGCGTTCCTTCTTACGTAGCCTTTGAATACATGGCCCAGAGCATTTCTGCGCTTTCCGGAATCCACGGACGTTCTTGCGGCAAGAGTCCCAAGGAAGGCTTTATCATGAGCGTTTCCAACTGCAAGGCCGAACTGACGGCGTTCAAGCCCGGCGACGTGGTGGAAATCTGCGTCAAGCAGACCATGCGCATGGACATGGCAGTCACTTTCGACGGTATTGCGACCGTAGGCGGCAAGCAGGTGCTGTCTGCCACTCTCAGCACCGTCGAGGTGGAAGACGCCAAGTCTATAATTGATTCTAAAGACTAATCCAGCAACTTCTCTACTTCGGCGATAATTTTGTCACGCTCGCCGCACCAGTTGGGGGCGATGAGCATCTCGCTGGGGCTTTCGCCGCTGAACCGCTCGATGGCGGTATCCTTCCCGATAATCTTGATCATCTCGGCCACGGCGTAGCAGTATTCCTCGAACTCCAGCAGCTTGAACTGCCCTGCGATGTAGTCCTGAGCCATGACTGTACCGGTCACGATATGCAGCGGGTGGATTTTTACGGCGGCAAGCTTCATATCGCGAATCACTTCGGCGGTGTGCTTGAAATCTATGAGGGTTTCACCCGGGAGCCCAACGATCACGTGGGTGGTCACGGTAAGTCCCGCTCCCTGACAACGCTTGACGGCATCGGTCCATTCGGCCAGGGTGTGCCTCCGGTTGATGGCGGCAAGGGTCAGGTCGTTGGCCGTCTGTAACCCGATTTCCACGATGATGGGCTTCTTGCGGTTCAGTTCCGCGAGGTAGGCGATCTTTTCGTCTTCCAGGCAGTCCGGCCGGGTGCCTATAGCAAGGCCTGCGATTTCCTTGTGCTTGATGATCGGGTCGATAATTCCCTGCAATTTTTCCAGAGGTGCGTGGGTGTTGGTGTAGGGCTGCAGGTAGGCGAGGATTCCTGCGTTGGGGTACTTTTCCCGGAGTTTTGGCACGAACTTGTCCAACTGCTCCTGGATGGCGACCTGCGCCTGGTCGAAGACAGGACTGAAACTGCGGTTGTTGCAGTAACTGCAGCCTGCAAAACCCTTGGTGCCGTCTAGGTTTGGGCAGCTCATGCCACCGTTCAGGGGGAGCTTGCGCACCTTCAGGTAGTTGGGGAAAAGTTTCAGCAGTAAATCGCGGTAGGGAGTGTAGTACATGCCGAAAAGATAACATATTGTCGGGCAGGGCAGAAAAAACGCCACCGGATTTCTCCGATGGCGCTTGGTGTGTCTATTGAGCAATAAGGAGGGATTAATAGATGAAAAGCATCTCACGATACTTGGGCAGAGGCCACTTCTCGTCGGGAACAACCTTTTCGAGCTTGTCCACCTGCACGCGGAGATCCGCCATCGCTTCGAGGATGTTCTCGTGCTTTTCGCCGAGAGCCTTTTCCATGCGCTCAATTGCAGAGGCGAGAGCCTTGTAGCCTTCACCGAGTTCCTGGGCGTAGGAATCCACCGCGGCAAAGCCCTGTTCCTTGGCCATGGCGTTGGTCTTGAGGGCGGCACTGTAGGCGCAGAGCACCTGCGGCAAGATAACGTTCTTTGCGATGTCGTCGGAAATCTTTCCTTCGATGTGAATCTTCTTGTGGTATTCTTCCAGGTTCACCTCGTAGCGGGATTCCAGTTCGCGCTTGTTGAATACGCCGTACTTTTCGAAGAGGGCGATGTTTTCGGCCTTGTTCAGGGCCTGCAGCGCTTCCATGGTGGTGCGGGTGTTGGGGAGTCCGCGCTTGGCCGCTTCTTCCACCCACTCGTCGGTGTAACCGTTGCCGTTGAAGATAACGCGCTTGTGTTCCTTCACGATCTTCTGCAGCAAGGACTGCAGTTCTTCGTGGAACTTGTCAGCCGGAACCTTCTCAAGCTTGTCGGCGATGATGTCGAATGCTTCGGCCACGATGGTGTTGAGGATGACGTTGGGTTCAGAGCAGCTCTGGCTAGAACCCGGAGCGCGGAATTCGAACTTGTTGCCGGTGAATGCGAACGGAGAAGTTCTGTTACGGTCGGTAGCGTCGCGGGGGAGAGGCGGCAGCGTGTCGCTCCCGAGCTTCAGGGCGCCTGCCTGCTTGCTGGACTTGGGGTCGCCCTTTTCGAGCTGGTCGATAACGTCGGCAAGCTGGTCGCCCAGGTACATGGAGATGATTGCCGGAGGCGCTTCGTTGGCGCCGAGACGGTGGTCGTTGCCTGCGCCCGAAACCGCCATGCGGAGCAGGTCGGCGTGGGTATCGACGGCGTAAATCACGGCGCAGAGCGTGGTGAGGAAGATGGCGTTCTGGTGCGGGTCCTTGCCTGGGTTCAACAGGTTCGTCTTGCCGTAGTTCACGGACCAGTTGTTGTGCTTGCCGGAGCCGTTGATGCCGGCAAAGGGCTTTTCGTGCAGCAGACACACAAGACCGTGGCGGTCGGCCACCTGGCGGAGTACTTCCATAATCTGCATGTTGTGGTCGCAGGCCAGGTTCACTTCCTCGAACATCGGGGCAAGTTCGAACTGCGCGGGTGCGACTTCGTTGTGGCGGGTCTTCGCCGGAATGCCGAGCTTCCAGAGTTCCTTTTCCACATCGTTCATGAAGTTCAAGATGCGGGCCGGAATGCTACCGAAGTAATGGTCTTCCATCTGCTGGTGCTTTGCAGGTGCTGCTCCGAACAGCGTGCGGCCCGCCTGGTACAGGTCCGGGCGCTGCAGGTAGAAACGCTTGTCGATGAGGAAGTATTCCTGTTCGGCACCGAGAGTGACGGTGACCTTCTGCTGGGCCACGCCGAACATACCCATGAGGCGGTCGGCGGACTTTTGCAGGGCCTGAATGGAGCGGAGAAGCGGAGTCTTCTTGTCCAGCGCTTCGCCGGTGTAGCTGCAGAACGCAGTGGGGATGCAGAGTGTTGCACCGTTACCGTGACGCTTGATAAAAGCGGGGGAGGTGGGGTCCCAGGCGGTGTAGCCGCGGGCTTCGAAGGTGGAGCGAAGGCCGCCGCTCGGGAAACTGGAAGCGTCCGGTTCGCCCACGATCAGGTTCTTGCCGCTGAAGGCCATGATGGCCTTGCCGTTCTCGGGTTCCAAGAAACTGTCGTGCTTTTCGGCGGTGGAGCCGGTGAGCGGCTGGAACCAGTGCGTAAAGTGGGTGGCACCCCGGTCGATGGCCCACTTCTTCATGGCGTGTGCCACTTCGTTCGCGATGCTCGCGTCAAGGGGAGCGCCCTCGTCGATGGTGGCGAAGAGCTTCTTGCAGATATCCTTGGGCAGGTAGGCGCGCATGGCCTCTGCGTTAAAGACGTCCTCGCCGTAAAAGTCGAGACTTGCGGGTGCTGCGGGCATGGTTGCGCCCGCGGCTTCGCTCGCAATTTCCTTGATGGCCTTCAGCCTGTATTCGTTGCTCATTGTGAGTCTCCTAGTTTGAAATTTTTTCGGAGACCCTATCGCAAAAAGCGTGCCAAAAGCGAAAACGGCAAAAATGCGCGAAAAAAGCAACAACCTGGCCGGTTACAGAAATTGATGCTTTTCCAAAATTTGAAAATTTCTTTCTGCTATTACGAAAAACGTAAATCTATTGTCGTCGAAAGCGGACTTAGTCGTTGTTCCGGCTGTTTTCAGGAATTGTAATTACTGAATTTCTTTTTACGAAAAATGAAAATACAGAAGCGTGCCGTTTGTGCGATATTACACTTCTCTTTACATTTTCTTTCCGCTTTTTCAATAATTGGCGGGTTGTACCGCAATTTGGCACGGTTTTTGCAAAGTCCTTTCGCAAAAAAAGGAATAATGCGCGAATTTGAGAATGATTCGCAAATTTAGGAAAGGACGAGTATGAACGCTCAAGCTCTTTACGACCCGATGAACGAACACGACGCCTGCGGTGTCGGCCTGGTCGCTAATATTAATAATGTCGCCTCGCACCAGATTGTGCTGCAGGGCATTACTGTTTTGAAGAGGCTCATGCACCGCGGTGCAGCAGGTGGAGACCCGGAAACCGGCGACGGTGCGGGTCTCTTGCTTTCGATGCCTCACAAGTTTTTCCGCAAGTTGTACCCGGAACTGCCTGCGCGTTACGGCGTGGCGATGTTCTTTGTGGAGAATACGCTTGCGGCGGATGCCTTTGACGTAAAGATCAAGGAGATTGCCGCTGCCGAGGGCGTGAAGGTGCTGAACTTCCGCGAGGTGCCGGTGAATCCCGAAAAGATTGGCCGCACGGCCCGCGAGACCTTGCCGCATATCCGCCAGGTGTTCTTTGACGGGACGGTGTTTGAAAATGATGGTGCGTTTGATATTAAGTTGTATGTTGTTCGCCGCCTGATGGAAAAGGCCTGCAAGGGTCTTTACGTTTGCAGTTGCAGCCGCCGTAGCATCGTCTATAAGGGACTGCTTTTGGCGAGCCAGATTGAGGGCTTCTACAAGGATTTGAACGATCTCGATTTCGAGAGCCCGATTGCCCTTGTTCACCAGCGTTATTCTACGAATACGTTTCCCACGTGGCCGCTGGCGCACCCGTTCCGCTACCTCGCTCATAACGGTGAAGAGCGATTCGGCCAGCCTTGACAACATGTTTGAGCTCCTCGTCGCTGCGGGTCGTAGCCTTCCGCATGCGATGATGATGCTCATGCCGCAGGCCTGGGGCCAAAAGCATTACTTGGGTCGCGACGTGCGCGGTTTCTTCGAATACGAATCTATGCTTATGGAACCGTGGGATGGCCCGGCCGCTGTGGCGTTCAGTGATGGCGTGAATGCGGGTGCGATTCTTGACCGCAACGGCCTCCGTCCGGCGCGTTACACTCTGTGTAAGGATGGCCTTTTCGTGATGGCGTCCGAGACGGGTGTGCTCGATTTGCGCGATGACGAAGTGGAAGAAAAGGGCCGTCTGAAACCCGGCGAGATTATCTATCTTGATCTGGAAAACCACCGCATCTTGAAAAATGCGGAGATGAAGGCGCAGGTGGCGAGAGCCAAGCCTTACCGCCGCTGGGTTGCCGAGAACAAGATGAGCGTTCGCGGGCTCTTTAGTGAAATCAACCCGTCCGACGTTCCCGATGACATTCTGGTGCAGCAGAAGCGCTTTGGCTATTCTGCCGAAGACCTCAGCATTATTTTGCAGCCCATGGCAAAGAACGGTGCAGAGCCGATTGGCTCCATGGGTAACGATGCCGCACTGGCCGTACTTTCGGACAAGCCGCAGCCGCTGTTCAACTATTTCAAGCAGCTGTTCGCCCAGGTCACTAACCCGCCCATCGACCCGATTCGCGAAGAGCTGGTGATGAGCCTGACGACCTACATCGGAAACCATGGCAACATCCTGGAAGAAACTCCGGAACAGGCGCATCTCATCAAGATTCCGCGCCCCATCGTGACGGAAGATGAAATCCGTCGTTTTGAGAATATTGGCGACAAGGCGTTCAAGGCGAAGGTGCTCAAGATGCAGTTCCCGCTGGGCGGTGACGGCTCCGTGCTGGAAGCGGCTCTGCAGAACTTGGCCGGCGATGCCGTGCGCGCTGTGCAGGACAACTACGACATCATCGTGCTTTCGGACAAGAACATCGACTGGGGGTACGTGCCTATGCCTTCGCTTTTGGCGACGGCTTGCGTGAACCGCGCCTTGGTAGAAGCGGGTGTTCGCCCTGAAATTGGCCTGATTGTGCAGAGTGGTGAAGTGCGTGAGGTGATGCACTTTGCGTTGCTCCTCGGTTATGGTGCAACGGTCATCAACCCGTATCTCGCCTTCGAAAGCATTACCAACATGTGCCACAACGGCGACCTGGATGTGGACCCGGTGACGGCTGCTGCAAATTATGTAAAGGCTGTGGATAAGGGCCTGCTGAAGATTATGTCGAAGATGGGTATTTCCACGCTTCGCAGCTACCGCAGCGCCCAGATTTTCGAAGCCGTGGGCCTGAACCACGAACTCATCGAGAAGTTTTTGCCGGGTACGGCAAGCCGCATCGAAGGTATCGGCCTCGAGGAAATTGCCCGCGAAGTGGGCGAGCGTCAGAAGATTGCCTTTGCCGATGCAAGCAAGGTTCTGCAGTCGGGCGGCCAATATGCGTTCCGCAAGGAAGGCGAAAAGCACCTGTGGACTCCGCAGTCCCTTGCCGCGTTCCGCCAGGCGGTGCAGGGTGGCGATTACGAGAAGTTCAAGGTCTATAGCAAGCTGATTAACGACCAGTCCGAACGTCAGGCGACTTTGCGCGGTCTCTTCAAGTTCAAGAATGCGACGCCGATCGATATTTCCGAAGTTGAATCTCGCGAATCCATCGTGAAGCATTTTGTGGCGGGTGCCATGAGCCTTGGCTCCTTGAGCCCGGAAGCCCACGAGACCATTGCCATTGCCATGAACCGCATCGGTGCCATGAGCAACTGCGGTGAAGGTGGCGAAGACCCTGACCGCGATACTCCGGCCGCTAACGGCGATATCCGTAGTTCTGCCATTCGCCAGGTTGCCTCGGGCCGCTTTGGCGTGACCATTGACTACCTGCGCCATGCGAAGGATTTGCAGATCAAGATGGCTCAGGGCGCAAAGCCCGGTGAAGGTGGCCAGCTGCCGGCACACAAGGTGAACGAGTTCGTGGCGCGTATCCGCCACAGCATTCCGAATGTGTCGCTGATTTCTCCGCCGCCGCATCACGACATTTACTCCATCGAAGACCTGGCACAGTTGATTTATGACCTGCGCAACGCCAACCCGAAGGCCCGTGTTTCCGTGAAGCTCGTGTCTGAAGTGGGCGTGGGTACCATTGCTGCAGGTGTGGCGAAGGCCCATGCCGACGTGGTGCTGATTTCCGGTCACGATGGCGGTACGGGCGCATCTCCGCTTACTTCTATCAAGCATGCGGGCCTCCCGTGGGAACTGGGCATTGCCGAAGCGGAACAGACGCTGGTGCTCAACGACTTGCGCGGACGTATCAAGCTCCAGGTCGATGGCCAGCTCAAGACGGGCCGCGACGTTGTTGTTGCCGCCCTCCTCGGTGCCGAAGAATTCGGTTTTGCCACGAACCTGCTGGTAAGCCTTGGCTGCGTGATGGACCGTAAGTGCCATACGAATCAGTGCCCCATGGGTATCGCCACGCAGGATCCTGAATACCGCAAGCGCTTTGCGGGCAAGCCCGAATACGTGGAGAATTTCCTCTACTTCATTGCCGACGAAGTTCGCGAAATCCTCGCAAGCCTTGGCCTGCGTTCGCTGGCAGAAGCCTGCGGCCGTAGCGACTTGCTGGAACGGGACGAAGCTATTGCCTTCTACAAGGCGCACAACCTCGACTTCAGCAAGATTTTTGAAACGGTCAATGGCGGCATTAAGTCCTTCGACAAGAATTTCGTGAAGGAAGAACTGGTGAACTTCGACCGCCGTGAACTTTTGCCCTTTGTATTCAATACCCTCAAGACCGGCGAGTCCGTAGAACTTTGCACCATCGTGCACAACATCGACCGCACCGTGGGAACGGAACTTTCCGGCGAAGTAGATGAACGCTTTGGCGTGAAGGGCCTTCCCGAAGATACCATCAAGATTCACCTGCAGGGTGTCGCGGGCCAGAGCTTCGGTGCATTCCTCGCTCCGGGTATCACCCTCGATTTGCAGGGCGAAGCCAACGACTTTATGGGCAAGGGCCTCTCGGGCGGTAAGATTATCGTGCGCCCGCCCAGCAATGCAAGCTTCAGGGCCGAAGATAACGTGATTGCGGGTAACGTCATCGGTTATGGCGGAACCTCGGGCAAGATTTTCATTAACGGTCTCGCTGGCGAACGCTTTGGCATCCGTAACTCGGGCATGCTTCTGGTCAGCGAAGGCGTGGGCGACCACGGCTGCGAATACATGACAGGCGGTAGGGTAGTGGTACTTGGCCGCGTGGGCGTGAACTTCGCCGCGGGTATGACGGGTGGTTTTGCCTATGTCTATGATGAGACTGGCCACTTTGACCTGAGCTGCAACGTGGATTCCGCCGACCTGGAAAGCGTACTTCCGGGCACCGAGAGCGAAAGCGAACTGCTCGATATCATCAAGCAGCACGTTGAGGCGACGGGTAGCGAGAAGGGCAAGCGCATTCTGGAAAACTGGAACAGCGAACGTCCGAAGTTCGTGAAGATATTCCCGGTGGATTACAGGAATGCTTTGGCTATGGGAGGTTGTAGGTAATAGGTGGTAGGTATTAGGAATATAATCACGGCGAAGCCGTCCTTAAAAGTTTGCGCGAAGCGCAAGAAACTTTGCCTAAGACCTGTAACCTAAAACCTGTTACCTTAAATTGGAGATTTGATATGCAGCAAACTAACCGAATCGCAGACATCTACCGCCCTGTCGAAGAGCGTGTCAAGGACAACAACGAAGTCGAGCGCAAACTCACCTCGATAGAAATCATCGGCCAGGCGGAACGCTGCCACACTTGCGGAATCCCCTTCTGCCATGGTGCGGGTTGCCCTCTCGGAAACCTCGTTCCCGAATTCAATGCGGCGATTGCTGCCGGGAATGCAGAACGTGCCTACGATATCATCAGCAAGACGGCGTTCTTCCCGGAGTTCACGGGCCGCGTTTGCCCCGCGCTCTGCGAATCCGCTTGTACCGGCAACGTGCATAACGACCCGGTGATGGTGCGTCAGATCGAGAAGTTCATCATCGAGACCGCCTTCGAGGAAGGCCGCGTGGTGCTCCCGACAGCTGAACCCAACGGAAAGACTGCTGCTGTCATCGGTTCTGGTCCTTCGGGCCTGTTTGCGGCCGAGGCTTTGCGCCGTAAGGGCTATGCGGTTACGGTTTACGAGAAGCACGAGAAGGCGGGCGGCCTGCTGCGCTATGGCATCCCGAACTGGAAACTCGACAAGTCCATTATCGACCGCCGCATCGCCCTGCTCGAAACAGCCGGAATCAAGTTTGTCTATAATACCGAAATCGGAAAGGACATTGCGGCAGAATACATCCACAAGAATTTTGACGAAGTATTCCTCGCCATCGGTACACCGAACGCTCGTGACTTGAAAATCCCGGGCCGCGAAGCCGAGGGAATCTTCCTTGCACTCGATTTCTTGCACGGAGCCGAAATGCCGGGCGAAAAGAATCCTGAAAAGTTCAGCGCCAAGGGCCGCAAGGTCCTGGTGATTGGCGGTGGCGATACGGGTAACGACTGCGTGGGCAAGGCCATCCGTGAAGGCTGTGAAAGCGTGCTCCAGGTGGAATTCATGCCCAAGCCGCCCGAGGAACGTTCCCCTTCTACGCCGTGGCCGGATTGGCCGTACATGCTGCGCACGAGCTATGCCCAGCACGAAGGCGGTGAACGCCGCTGGAATGTTTCTTCCAGGCAGTTTATCGTGAAGGATGGCCGCGTGGCCGGCGTGGAAGCGGTTCGCGTGGAATGGGAAATGTCCCCCCAGGGGCGCCCCCTCAAGCCTGCTGAAGTCCCGAATTCTACCGAAGTCATCGATACCGACCTGGTGGTGCTCGCCATGGGATTCACCGGCGTGCCTGCCGAGGGAATCGTGAACGACCTGGGCCTGCAACTCACTCCGCGTACGGCGATTATCGAAGATCCTGCCCGACACATCCATGCGGTTGGCGACTGTGCGAATGGCGCCTCCCTCGTGGTGCGTGCCATGGCCGATGCGAAGGCGAAAGTCGCGGCACTCAAGTGATAGTTTGTTCTTTTTTGAATTAAACTGTTTGTTGTGATATAGACTGCGCGCGGAATTATGTTCGGATTTTACCGTTTCGCATGCGTTTCTCCGGTGTTGAAGGTGGCCGATACCGCCTACAATACCGAGGAAATTATCAGAGGCTATACCTGCAGCGACTTGTTTCACCAGGAACTGCTTTTGCAGAACAGCACCCGCGCGTTGGTGCGGATTGCGGACGCCTTAAAAGATAGCGATGCCGTGATTGCGGTTGGCCTGCCATTGCGCATATTCGGCAGGCTATATAACTGTGCCGCCTTTGTACAGCACGGGCGCGTTGTGGCGATTACGCCGAAAAATCACTTGCCGAACCAGCGCGAGTTTTACGAGAAACGGCATTTTTCGAGCGGGCGCGATTTGTTGCGTGGGCTGTACGGCGCTTTGGCAGGGAATGACGCTGGCGTCGTGAAGTGTGTGATAGAAGGTGCCGGCGAAATACCTATCACGAATTTTATTACTGTGAAGGGCGCGGGTTCCGAGGTCCGCGTGGGTGTGGAAATTTGCGAGGACTTGTGGACTCCGGCTCCACCCAGTGGGGAACTCGCCCTTGCGGGCGCAAACGTCATCGTGAATCTCTCTGCAAGTGATGCGCTGGTAGGCAAGCGCGATTACCGCAGGAACTTGGTGATGAACCAGTCAGCGCGTTGCATGGCGGCTTACGTGTATGCCTCTGCCGGAGTGCATGAATCTACGACGGATATGGTCTTTAGCGGTCATTTGATGATTGCAGAAAACGGGAACATGCTCGCCGAAAGCAGGCCGTTCTCGCGGGAAACCGAAATCGTGTATGCCGATGTGGACGTGGAGCGCTTGAATATGCAACGCCTGAGCGAGGGCTCGTTTCAGGATTTTGACAGCCGCGCTATCATTGCGCGGGCGGCGACTCTCGAAGGCCTGCGTGCTTGCGATACACTCCAGTACCGCTATGTTTCACCCACGCCCTTTGTGCCGGGAAACACCGAAACCCGCGACGCATCGTGTACCGAGATTTTCAACATACAGTGCGCGGGGCTTGCCAAGCGCCTGGAGGCGACCCGAAGCGAGCGTGCGGTAATTGGCCTGAGTGGCGGTCTCGATTCTACGCTGGCGCTTCTTGTGGTTGCGGAAACGTTCAAGCTGCTGAAACGCCCCGCAAAAGAAATTCTTGCACTCACGATGCCCGGATTCGGGACGACGCACCGCACCAGGAATAATGCGGTTGAACTCGCAAAACTCCTGGGCGTGGAACTGCGCACCATTGATATCCAGAAGGCGTGTTTCCAGCATTTTGTCGACATCGGGCACGACCCGCAAAAGCTCAACGTGACTTACGAGAACGTGCAGGCCCGCGAACGCACGCAAATCCTGATGGATATCGCGAACAGCGAAGGCGGAATCGTCATCGGTACGGGAGACCTCTCCGAAATCGCGCTGGGCTGGAGCACCTACAATGCCGATCACATGTCCATGTATGCGGTGAACTGCGATATTCCCAAGACCCTCGTGCGCCACATTGTGAGCTGGTATGCCGACCGCGCAGTTCGCGACCTGAATCAAGCCGGCGCGGAACTTGCCCCCAGCGAAAATGGCGCGGTCCTTGCCGACCTTCTCCGCGACATCCTCGACACACCAGTCTCTCCGGAACTTTTGCCCGCCGATTCAAACGGCCAGATTGCACAAAAGACGGAGTGCATTCTCGGTGCTTACGAACTGCACGACTTTTTCCTTTACCATTTTGCGAAATACGGAGCCGCTCCCGAAAAACTCCGCTACCTCGCGAAATACGTCTTCAAGGGCAAGCATACTGACGAAGGAATTGACAAGGCGCTCGCCGTCTTTATCAGGCGATTCTTTACGCAACAATTCAAGCGTAGCTGCATTCCCGATGGCCCGAAGGTCGGTACCATCTCGCTATCGCCCCGCGCCGACTGGCGCATGCCCAGCGACGCAAGTTTCGGGGATTGGCTCAAGGAAATCTAATCAAAAAAAATGTATGTATTTATGCCTCCATGCCGAGGCGTTTTTATTTTAGTCTAAATCGCAAAAACCCCGAGACAATTGTCCCGGGGCATTTTAGTCAACAGAGAAATTCTTTTGTCCAATCTACATGTTGCTGAAGATCTGGAATCCGCTGTAGGCTTCTTGACCGTGTTCGCTTTGGTCGAGGCCGCGGAGTTCTTGTCTCTCAGTAACGCGCAGTCCGATAGTCTTCTTGATGGCGAAGAAGATGAGGTTTGCGGCGGCGAAGCAGGGCACTGCATAGGCAAGCACGCCAACGGCCTGTGTTCCCAGGGTGTAGTCGCCAGTCATGTCGAAGATACCCACGGCGAGAGTTCCCCACACGCCGTTCACCAGGTGAACAGAGAGGGCACCGACCGGGTCATCCAAGTGCAAACGGTCGAACATGAACACTGCACCCACAACCAGCACGCCAGCGATAGCACCGATAATCCAAGAGGAGAGCGGGGTTACCACGTCGGCACCGGCGGTGATGGCCACGAGACCGGCAAGGCAGCCGTTCAGGGCCATGGTGGCGTCGGGCTTCTTCGAGACGATCCAGCTCGTGAGAGTTGCGGTAATGATACCGGCAACAGCGGCGAGGTTGGTGGTCACGAGAATCCAGCTGGTGGCCTTCGGGTCGCCGGAGAGAGCAGAACCGGCGTTGAATCCCCACCATCCGAACCACAGCATGAACACGCCGATGGTAGCGAGCGGAATGTTGTGAGCCGGGATGGCGTGCACCTTTCCGCCCACATACTTGCCGATACGGGGTCCAAGAATCATCACGCCAGCAAGCGCTGCCCAGCCACCTACGGAGTGCACCAGGGTAGAACCGGCCAGGTCATGGAAACCGTGTGCACCGAGGGTCGAGAGCCAGCCGCCGCCCCATGTCCAGCTACCCACGATAGGATAGACAAAGGCAACATAGATGATGGTGAAAATGAGGAAGGAATGGAGCTTTACACGTTCTGCGACGGCACCCGAGACGATGGTCGCTGCGGTTGCGGCGAACATGGCCTGGAAAAGCCAGTCTGCAAACAACGTAAAGTGGCCGTTGTAGGCAGCGGTGAAGCTGTCCGGATTAGCCCAGTCACCGATGCCCAGGCCCGCGAATCCGAGAATCCCGTTGAAGGTTCCCGGATACATGAGGCCAAAGCCCAGCAGGGCATACATGGTGATGCCGATGGCGGGGACCGCGATGTTCTTGAATGCGACGTTCGCGGAGCACTTGGCGCGTACGAGGCCCGCTTCTACGCAGGCAAAGCCGAGACCCATGATAAACACCAGCATGGCGCTGATCATGATCCAGATGTTTTCTGTCATAAAGATGGCGTCGCTGACAGGTACGACTTGTGTAACTTCGTTCATTGGTAAAATTCCTCTTGAAAAATTGTTGTTAGGGGATAGGATTTAGGATCTAGGGGTGAATGTAGGGCGAAAAATCACTAGCCTCTAAATCCTAGTCTCTAGCCCCTTTTATCCAATCGCCTCCGGCCCAGTTTCTCCGGTACGGATGCGGATGCACTGTTCGAGGCTGGTGACGAAAATCTTACCGTCGCCGATTTCGCCGGAGCGCGCCCCCTTGATGATGGCGTCGATACAGGGCTGCACGAACTCGTCGTTTACCGCGATCTTGAGGCAAATCTTCTTGAGCAAATTCACCTCGGTCACCACACCGCGGAAGCGCTGGTTATAGCCCTTCTGCTGGCCGCAGCCGAGCACGTTGGTTACTGACATCTTGAAAATGTTGTTTTCGTAAAGCGCTTGCTTCACGAGATTGAGTCGTTCGGGTTGGATATAAGCCGTAACGAGTTTCATGGCGCTTGTCCTTGTTTTCATTCCAAGGAATTTTGGAATTCGCGCCATATATGCAAAGAGCGTGCCAAAAAAGAAAAAAAGCCGTAATTTGTGCAAAAAACGCCAAATTCACGGTAAAAGTGGAATGAATCCGCGCAGATTTTACGGATAATGTTTTTCGTTTGTTGAAAAATATTCAAAAGATGTAAAAACGCTTGTGGCTATAACGGAACAGGGTTAATTACAACTCGAATAAGTACAGTAGTTACGATTATTTTTATGGGAGTTTTTACGTTAATAACCGAACTATAAATAATGAAGATTTGTATGTCCCTGATACAACCTACATTACGGTCTCCTATCCCGATGAATCAACTGATGAATCTGTCATAGAACAGTGTTTGATGTATCCATATCCGATGACGGAATTTTTTTTTTTTAGAATTTCTAAAAATAGCCCTAAAACCTACCACCTATAACCTACCGCCTATCCCCGATTTTTCTAAATTTGGGGGCGATGAAAGCCCTGTTCCGCATTTTTTGTGCCCTGATGTTACTTTTTCTGGTGGCATGTGACCTGATGCGCGAAAAGAACGACCCCGTGGTGGTTTCCGTGGGGGATTCGAAGCTCTACCTTTCGGACATCCAGAAGCAGGCTCCGCAGTGGAATTCCTGGACCGACCGTGAACGCCTCGCTTTCTTGGAGCGCTGGATAGACGAAGAGACCATGTTCCAGGAAGCCCAGCAGAGGGGAATTGACCAGGACCCGGTCTTGTCTATGCAAATCGAGCAGACGGTGCGCAAGATGGTGGTGGATCGGCTAATGCAGAGTTTCGAGGACACCATGGTGGTAAGCGATGCAGAGCGTATCGACTACTACAACGCCCATAAAGAAGATTACCTGCGGGGCAAGACCCTTGTTTCGGGAGCCCAACTGTTCTTCAAGGACTGGACATCTGCCGATGCCTACTACAAGGGACACAAGTCCCAGGTGTATGACTCCCTGCCTTCGGAGCATTACCTGATAAAGAGGCTTGAACCTTTCGATTCCCTTGCGGAGTCTCCGGATTCCTGCATGATTGCCGATATCCGCGAAGTAGCGGTGGGCAAGCTTTCTCCCATGAAGGTCTGTTCGGGGGCTTTGAAGATGGTGGTGGTAACCCAGAAGCTGGATTCCGCCGATATTCTGCCCTATGTGGAGGTGGCGGAAACGGTGGCTACCCAGGCATGGCTTGAACACCGTAAAGCCGTTCGTGAACGTTTGAAAAAAGAATGGAAAATGTCCCGCCCGATTTTCTCCCAGACGGATGTGTTTTCCAAGAAGGATAAGTGATGACGAAAGTCGTGAAGTTTTTGAGTCTTGTAGGTCTGTTTGCCGCTAGCCTTTGGGCCGCTCCTGCATTGATGGAAGGTGTTGCTGCCGTGGTGGATGGCAAGCCCATTATGCGTTCGGAGTTCTTGAATTTCCTGTACCAATTCCAGGAGACTCCCGAGGGGGCGGCCATGACGGAGCAACAGCAGAAGGATTATGCACTGGAACAGTTGATCGATGAAAAGGTCCTGCTTTCCCGCATAGACCGCGATTCCATCGTGGTGACCGATGCCGAGGTGGAACAGCGGGTGGACGACCAGATAGAAAGAATCAAAATTGGAAATAAAGCGAGGCTGTCTGCATATGCGGCGCAGCATGGTATTAGTGAGAATGAAGCTCTGGCACGGCTGATTTACCAAGAACAGGGTATCACCATGACGCAGCTCAGGGATCGTTTATCCAAGGACTTTCGCAATCATATCGAACTTATGAAGGTTCGCCAACGCCACATAGGTGCGATAAATCCCACCAAGAAAGAGGTGGAAACTTTTTTCAAAGAGCATAAGGACTCCATTCCGCCTCAGTACAATTGCGTGCTCTTGAGCCACATCCAGATGACCATCCACCCCGATTCACTGATTGTGGACTCCGTGAGGAAGGTGGCGGAAACTTTGATTGATAGCTTGAATTTGGGTATGAATTTCGAGATTTTAGCGAAGAAACATTCCCAGGACACTTCTGCCGCCAAGGGCGGTGACCTTGGCTACTTTAAGCGTGGACTTCTGGAACCCGCCTTTGAACGCGCGCTGGACAAATTGAAAAACGGCCAATATTCTGCAACTCCCGTGAGGACAGATCTTGGCTGGCATATTGTGCGGGTGCTTGGCCGTAAAGAGGACGGCGTGCGTTCTGCCCATATCCTGCTTCGGACGGTTCCCACGGCGGCAGATACTGCGGCGGTAATCCAGCGGGCTGATTCTCTGCAGAAGGCCTTGAAGACCAAGGAAGATTTTAGTGCCGCCGCCAAGAAGTTCAGTGAGGACAAGTCCAGCAACTTCCAGGGCGGACTTCTGGGCTGGTACCAGCGTAGCGAGATGGAACCCGCCTACGTGGCCCCCGTAGCTGGCCTGAACGTGGGGGAGGTCTCCGAGCCTGTGCTGATTGACGGGGCTTACCACCTGTTCCGCCTGGACGATTCTCGCCAGATTCGTGAGCTGAATCTCGAAGAAGATTACGGGAGAATCGAGGCTATTACAGCGGATTATATGGAAAATGAGAAGCTGAAGGCGCTCCTGAAAAAATGGCGGCAAGAAGTCCATGTGGACATTCGCATGATGGAATAGGTTTGCTTTAGAACACGAGATGATGGCTTAGGTATAGCGGAAGGCGCGGACATGATTCACTTCACCCACGTGACGAAATCTTACGAGAAGGACTGGAAGGCCCTCAACAACGTGACGTTCCGTATCAACAAGGGCGAGTTCGTGTTTCTGACGGGGCATTCCGGCGCGGGTAAATCTACGGTGCTTAAGCTGATCTACATGGATGAACGCCCCGACGAAGAGCGTGGCGGACAGGTCATGGTGAAGTTCACCGGTGACACCGTCTATGACAGCAAAACCACGCCAGAAAAAAAGATTCAGGCGCTCCGCCGCAAGATGGGAATCATCTTCCAGGATTTCAAGCTGTTGCCCGATAGGAACGTCTTTGACAACGTGGCCCTGGCCCTTCGAATTGTTGGCACTCCTGCAAAGCAGATCAACGCGGCGGTCTTTGACGCCCTTGCCCTGGTGGGTATCAGCCAGAAACGATTCGCCATGCCTTACACCCTTTCGGGCGGTGAACAGCAGCGTGTGGCCATCGCCCGCGCCATGGTCCACAACCCCTACCTGCTTCTGGCCGACGAACCCACCGGAAACCTGGACCCGGCAAACGCCGAAGACGTGTTCCGTATTTTCAAGGAAATCAACGCCCGCGGCACTACCGTGGTGATGGCGACCCACAACCCCGACTTCTACCTGAACAGCCCCTTTCGCCGCCTGGTTCTTGACCACGGCGAACTTCTGAACAGGGATATGATATAATGAGGAGATTATCTTATGACAACACTATCAAAAAAATTCTCAGTTTTCGGATTTGTTCTTCTTTTTTCCATTTTGACGGCTTGTGGAGACGATGACAGCGCCAGTTCGCCGGAACAAGTTGAAGAAGAAGGTTCGGTCGAACAGTCTTCTGAATCTAGCAAGGTAAGTTCTTCGTCCAGCACAGAAGACAAGGTGGAGAGCAGTTCTTCTGAAAAAGCGCCTAAGTTTGTGACGGGAAATTTTACAGATGACCGTGATGGCCAGAAATACCAGACGGTTACAGTGAATAAATATACGTGGATGGCCGAAAATCTGCGGTACAAGACTACCGATGTTATTGATTCTATGGGAGTATTCTATTACGATGGCAATGAGGCTATGGAGGTTTGCCCCAATGGATGGCATCTACCATCTGAGGAAGAATGGAATGACTTGTTGAGTGATGTTGCATCGCTTTTTGGTGATGACGCTATTAAACTATTGAAGTCGGTCAAAGGTTGGGATGCTGTCGAAGATACAATAGACTGCAATGGTGTCGATTCTATTGGTTTCAATATGGAGGCATTGGGTTATGTAGTTGTGGAATCTTATGATGAAGTCGGTGAAACGGCCGCATTCTGGACAAGCACCCTTACAAAAAGGGGATATCCCATGGCCAACAGGGCGCATATCGGTGTTGATTTCTCGGGTTCCAGAAAACCGTTCTTTTCGGCTATGAATGCCAATGACTTCCGTTTGAATGTCCGTTGTTTGAAAGACGATAATACGATGAAGGGCTCTGTTGACGAGTGTACCGAAAAGAATCTTGGTGATATTTATTCAATTCGTGACCATTACTATGTGTGCGATACATCGGGGTGGGAACTTGCGTACCGTGACGAGATATTGAACTCGGAACTGGGCGCATGCGATTCAGCTAAGGCGGAAAAAGTCGAGGTATTCCGTGATACGGCGTTCATTTGCCACAGTGGGGAAACGGAGTGGGAGATTGCCACGATATATGAGGCGTTGGGCGGATGCAGCCGTGACGGTGAAAATGACAAGACAATAAAGATGTATCAGGGGATTCCTTACTATTGTGACTACAGGTGGGAACCGGCGACAGCCAATCAGTACCTTCCGGCGTGTGATTCGTCCAATAACACCGCCTTTGAAAAATTCAGGGATACCTTGTATATCTGCGATGCAAAATGGTGGAGTATCCCGACGGAAACCCAGACCGCTTTGGGTACATGCGATAAGAAACGCCGAGGGGAATCTGTTGCCGTCGGTGATTCCCAGTTTGTCTGTATGAATCGTTTTTGGAGACCCCTCAGTATTCTTGAGCAAAACTTGGGTATATGTACAAAGGACGGTGAAAAGAAATCGTACAAGAAGATGAATTTCGTGTGTGATGGCTCAAGGAACCTTTGGCAGGGAACTCTTAAGGGAGAATCAAAGACCTATGGTGTGGTTGCGGTTGATACGCTTCTTTGGCTAACGAATAACGTGACCAAGACTCATTGGAGCTCTTCGATTTCGGATGAATCCAATGGCGTTGCCTATTGCCCGGAGGGCTGGATTATGCCGTCTTACGAAGAGTGGAACAATATGTTGAGCTATGTCTCGCAATATGGCGGTTTTGGTGCAGAATTTACGAGTGATACCACGGCGGCTATTTATGGACTCAACATGGTGGAAGAACGGCAAGTCGATTATTGGGTTCCGTCCAAGAAGTATTCATGTTCGGATTCCTATGACGAAGTCATTTGTAGGGCGGATGCCGTTGAAATTTCCGAAGGCTCTGCAAGAATGTCGATGGCATGGGCCTGTGAATATACTGCTAGCGCAGGCGTCTGCACATCTACTTCAGCAATTCGTTGTGTTCTTCGACCCTGATAGTCATTAGCTCTGTTTATCCCTGTAAACGGAAACGTTTAGAGCTACCCGCGGATGGTAGGCGAAAATTCCTAAAATTTGGGCCATGAAATTTTCCATCCGGCACAATCACGTGGGTTACGAGCCCAAGGCACCGAAGGTGTTCTTGCTGGCCTGCGACACTCCGGAAAATCCCCTTAAGGAAATGTCCCCCTGGTTCCAGGTGACAGACGAGTCCGGTACTGTGGTGGCCGATGGCCAGATGTCGGAAAAAGGCGGCTGCAAGTACACCGATGAATTCTTGTGGCAGGGGGATTTTTCGCAAGTTGCTCGCTTTGGAAAGTACAAGATTTCCGTGATGGATGCCAGGGGAAACGCCCTGGCGGAATCTTATGATTTTGAAATTTCGGACCGGATTGTGGTGAACCAGCTGGCCATGACCCTCAAGTCATTCTATTTTCAACGCTCCGGCGTGGAACTGCCTGCCGACAAGGCCGGAAAATGGGCAAGGCCTGCCGCCCATCTGGACGACCGTTTGGAATTTCACCCTAGCATGAACCGCTCGGGAACCTGGAACGCCCACGGCGGCTGGTACGACGCCGGCGACTATGGAAAGTACATCGTGAACGGGGGCGTTTCCCTCGGGAGCTTGCTTTTGGCTGCCGAACTGGCGGCTGACCATGCCACGACCCATACCGAAGGGGGACTTTTTCACGGAGGCTCTTTCCGCATGAACTTGCTAGAAGAAATCCGCTTCGAGCTGGATTTCTTTATGCGCATGCAGGATGAAGACGGTGGCGTGTTTTTCAAGGTTTCGCCCATCCGTTGGGACGGATTTGTTTCGCCGGCCCAGTCCGATTTAAACCAAAAACGCCAGATTCTAGGCAAGTCCACCACATCGACGCTGAACTTTGCAGGGGTGATGGCTCACGCCCATCGGATTTTTAGGCAGGCTTATCCAGCCTATGCCAAGATCTGCCTGGATGCAGCACTCCGGGCTTACCGTTGGGCTCTAGAAAATCCTGAAGTGACTTATCCGCACAATACCGAAGGTAGCGGCGGCTACGGTGACGAACGGTATGACGACGAGTTTTTCTGGGCCCGGGCCATGCTGTTCCGGGAGTTGCCCCAGGGGGCATCGCAGGCGTTTGAACAGCAGGGACTGACCCGCGAAAAGCTTTTGCAGACGCTGGAATCGGACATGGAAAAGTGCCCGGCCCAGATGGGACTTTCCTGGCGAGATACCGACAACTTCGGCTGGATTGCCCTTGCCCTGCAGGATAGCGATTCCGCTATGCAGGCCAAGGCCCGCGGTGCTCTGGTAAGCGTCGCCGACGCTATCGTGGAACGCTGTTCCGCCGATGCCTACGGTCTTTCTCTGGAAAAGTTCGTGTGGGGTTCTAACGGTGAGATTGCAAACCACGGGCTCACCCTCCTGATAGCAAACCTCTGGAATCCGGACCCGCGCTATACGGAAATCGCCCGCGGTATGCTGGACTTTATCTACGGGAAAAATCCGGTGAGCCGTTGTTTCGTTACCGGTGCCGCCCACAGTTCTCCAAAATTCCCGCACCACCGCATTTGCCATTCCGATGGGGTAGAAGACCCGATTCCAGGCCTTTTGGTGGGGGGCATCAACGCCGACCGTCAGGATATGCATCGCTTCCCGCATTATCCGGGCCCGCAGCCGGGACTTTCCTATACCGACGAGCGCTGTTCTTTTGCCAGCAACGAGACCGCCATCAACTGGAATGCTCCCTTGGTGGCACTTCTTTCCTTGATGGGATAATTTTTTCCCCTTTTCTTCTGAAAAATATATATTTCCAAAGAGGTTCCGTGCCATATGGAAGGGCCACTTAGGGAGGTGTTATGGGTTTCAAAAAAATGGGAATGTCTGCCCCTGCAATATTGCTTGTATTTGCAGGTGTGTGTGCAGATGCTTTGGCGGCTGTTTCTGTTTCGGTGGATGCCTCTTCAGGGGTGATGCCGGTTTCGCCCTACTTGTACGGGCGCAATATCTATTGCAATGAGGACAGGGGTGATATCAACGATATAACCGACACGCTATCGGCAAAGGAGTTGGGCAACCTTGAAACGTACCGCCAGGCGGGTATCCGCTACCTGCGCATGAATAACGGGAACAACGCCACTAAGCACAACTGGCGCATGAGCCTTACCAGCCATCCGGATTATTACAACAACGTCT
>CACXMH010000059.1 GCA_902768715.1 Fibrobacter succinogenes
GCTCATCTTCGTGGGCGCGCCGATTGCGCAGACAATCTACGGCATGTTGCTGATGATGTACATCCTGAACAAGTCCCAGGCGGCCCCGGCCAACTGGGCTGCATACCTGGGTGTGGGTATCTTCGGTGGCATCGGCATGATGGCATCTGCCTGGTACGTGGGCAAGTCCGCTGCGGACGCCTGCAACGCCCTCGGCGAAACCGGCAAGGGCCTGGTGAACTACCTGATGGTGCTTGGCGTCGGCGAAACCGTCGCGCTGTTCGTCATGGTGTTCTCGATGATGCTCGTGTCGTAGGACGCTTTGTCATCCCCGCGAAGGCGGGGATCTCCTAAACAACGAAAATAGCGGGGCGTTGCCCCGTTATTTTTGTATAATTGTATTGAGAAAACCTATGGATAAGGACAAAATTCAGCATAAGGAACTTGCCGCGGGCAGGGGGCTGAAATGCCGCTTGCGCTCCAGATGTTGAACATCGGCAGCGAGATTTCTCGTGCGAACCGCTGGAAATCCAAGGGCAACCAGAACCAGGTGGAAAGGGCGGTTGCCCGCGCATTGGAACTGATTGACTTGACCATAGATGCACAACGGGGCAAGCACAGTCTCAAGGAATTCACCCGTATGCGCGAGACTGTCTGCGATTATTATCTCGGCGAAAACATCTACAATTCCACAGGCGAACTAATCCAGCGGGATTTCGACATGTTCATGCCTGGAGCTAAAAGCCCTTAAAACCTCTAATTTGATGCTATAAGTCAACCTGAGGTGTGAGCAATTCTTGCATAAGCACCTTCAGTGCCACAATGACAAACTTGCAAAAGCACCCTGTCACGACGAGTGGCGGGGTGTTTTGCTACTGAAAAACAATCTTGTTAATCAGGTTGATCTTTTCTTCTACAACTTTGTAATTTTTCAGCACAGGGCTTGCTTTGCCTTAAAATTTTAACCAAGGCGCTGGGGCTGAGTCCAAAAGCTCTTGCAGCCTCTTTGGTGTCTCCGTTTTTTTGGGCCATACGGTCAAAGACGTGGGCCACGAACAATGGAAAGAGCGGGTTGCTTGGCTGGATATGTCCGTTGCTTCCGGGAAAGGGGATTTCTGGGTTTTCTGGCGTTTCCCGAACCCTGAGGGCAAGAGCCATTTGCAGACGGTGCAGGGCGTGGACCTTATTTTCTTTGGCACTCCTGCCTTCAGAGGATTTGATTTCTAAATTGTATTCTCGTAAGGTTAGCTGCACTCCGGTGTTGGTCTTGTTTCTGTGTTGTCCACCGGGCCCAGACCCCTGGAAACCCTTCAGGGAGCAAACTCCAAGCAGCTGGTCTAGACTCATTCTTAGGTAGGTGTCGCGATGCATGCTCAGAAAGATAAAATACTTGTAGCCATTGCTATGGCATTTTTAATGCTATTGTCTGCTTGTGCGGGTGCTACAGACAATACTTCTTCTAAAAAATCCTCCGGAATTGCCAATCAGAATGCCCAGGCGAAAAATGCTCAGTACCAGGAACGCGTTCAAGACAAGCAAGCCCTATTGGAAAATATGTTCCAGAATTTTCTGGATGGAATTCGCAATGGGGCTTCTGCAGAAGTCCTTTACGGCTATCTTACTGATTCTTCGGAGTATTGGCTTGATACATTGGAGGTTCACGCTCGCCGCTATGATGCGGAAAAATTGGATTCCTGTCAGTTTTACGAAGCCTACTCCATTATCCTGTATCGTCTTTATGAACGGGAACACCTTTGGGAAACCGAAGATGACCGCATGCTCTTTATG
Source organism: Fibrobacter succinogenes (assembly GCA_902768715.1). Taxonomy (GTDB): domain Bacteria; phylum Fibrobacterota; class Fibrobacteria; order Fibrobacterales; family Fibrobacteraceae; genus Fibrobacter; species Fibrobacter succinogenes_L. Next base: position 1,768 of record CACXMH010000059.1, read on the forward strand.
CTACTCAGCAAGAGTGGCATGCTGGACCGCTTTTTGCGTTTGCAACTTGGTCCTATGAAGGTGAAAAACGACCGTGGAAGTATAGGTCTTGCTAAAAGTCCGGATGTGCCCATTATGCTGTTCGTCTGGGACGACCAGACCTGGAAACTGGACTTGCCGGCCACGCTTCCCCTGATTACCAAGGGCATTGAATCAATCGCTGTCAAGAAGAACTGGACCAACCGCAAGCTGGCCCTTTACTGGATAGAGAAGGAATACCACATGACCTACTCCAGGCTGGATGATTCCCTGTTGGAGCCTATCGGTTTTTAGTTAGACGAATACACGATGCGTAGTATCTGCAAGTGCTTGTTTTTGCTTCTGTGTTTTGGCGCCTGCGCCATCGCCGCTCCCGCCAAGATTTCGGGAGCGGTGGAATCCAAGACGCCCTTCAGCGGAGACCGTTTGTTTGCCGTTCTGGATTCTGTTGGAGGAACTGGCACCTGGATGGAATGGGACAGTTCCGGAGTAAAAGATCCATCCATCATGTCCGTGATTGCTCCCTCTATGAAGACCTCCCAGAAGCCCCAGATGGTTTGGGTGATTTCGGAACGCGAAAAACCCCTGATGGCCATCCTTTTTTCGAAGGGGGCGGGGGAGGTTCTTGTGTTCTACGAACTTTCTGCCCTGGATGCAAATCCGGAGCCTCTAAAGTTGAATCTGGAACCGGACCCGCGGGTGTTTCTCCGGGATTATCGCCAGGAATCCCCGATGGTCTTTTTGCACTTGGACAAGCCGAACCTAAAAATCGCCTTATCGGAGAAGCTGATTCGTTTTACTTATGACAAGGCTGACAAGACCCCGCTTCGCTTTGATAGGGATTTTGCCAAGAAAACGTTTGTAGAAAAACGGTCTGAGGTCCGCAGTTACATGGACTATTTCCGTTATGAGTATGCGTTGATGCTTCGAGCTTTTGTTCAGTCTGTTCGTGGCTTGTTTAACTGGCAGCCCTGGCATTGGTATATGGATTCCTGGAATTACTCTGCCTTTATCAAGCCCGATGAACTGGAGTCAATACTTTCAAGGGGGATACCTCCGGAATATGTCACGATATTCAAGACGAAAGCCGCTACCGGCGAGACGGTGGAATTTCGTGTGAACGGTAACGGATTCTTTGAAATGGACATCTTTGCTCCCTAATGGTCTATTTTGTATTTTAGTAATATGCGTTTGAAATGGTCCACATTGTTGCTTGCCTTGGGTTGCCTCGCAGTTTCTCAGGCCTACGCTTCTGTGACCTTTATTGCGCAATTTGAGATCGGCGATAAAAATGTTGCTACCCTTAGTGAAGACGGTCTCTATGCAGTGGATTTCGCGTCCATCAAAAAGGTTCTGACTCAGATTAAAAGGCAGGGAGACCTGGACGGAATACAGGTCGATAAGCTCTGTATTTATGCGGCGTCCCCGGACACTTTAAGCGACAAGGTTCCTGCGATGGCTAAACTTGTGCCGGATCAGACTTTTGAAATTCCTATTGAGGTCAAGGACAATAACGGCAACGGTATATTTGACGATGGCGATACGCTGTTTTTTGTAGGTTACGGTACATCTATTTGGAAGCGCGTCGATTTTGAAGATCCGACTTTTGAAATGGGAAAAATGGACTATTTTCATTCCCATTCGCCTTTTTCCTTTTACCAGGTTTTCCAGTTGGGTTGGAAATCATCGGGTAAGGGACTTCGTCTGGGAAATTTGCTGAAAGAGCCTTCGGGTACAGGCAAAGCCGTGCAGTGGATGCGCTATGTCCGTGCCGAAAAAGACGCCATCTTGCGGGATACCTATTATGGTCGCGAAGGAGACTGGGAAGGTTCTTCGGGTAGGGAATGGTTCTGGCTATGGCATAGTCGTTTGGATTCTAGCACCTATTCCAATTCAGACTTGATCATGCCGCAGGTCAAGAATTTGCCTGGTCGTATTGCAGGTGGCAAGGAATATCTGGGGGTGTCTTTTTTCCCATACCGTTCTACATGGAAGGATGAGGTCGAAAAGGAAGGAGATCAGAAAACCGATTTTGAATTTTCTGGTAAACCTTATTCTCAACGTATGGAAGGTATCCATTTTTCCATGACGGTAAATGGGAAAAAAATGCCACGAAGTGCGGCGATCCTGATGCCTGGCAATACATTTAGGCTAGATAATCCTGGTTTAAAAAATTCGGATAATGCATTTTCCTTGACCCTTCTACCGAACGATTATCAGTTTGACCGTTTTGATGGTTATACGATTGCTTACCAGTGGACTCCTGCGATAGATTCTGCTGACTGGCTCTTGCCAGGACGCGTTTCTGGTGTTATCCAGATTCCTGTGGGTGGAAATATGCAGGTGATGAAGTTCCTGAATTACAGGCAGGTTGGGCTTTTGCCGGTAAAGAACGGTTTTGCAAAGGATAGTGTTGCGGCTTCAGATGATGTGCGCTATTTGGCGTACAAGATAAATGTTTTCAGAAAAACCATTAGCGTGAAGGGAATGCCCGTAAAACCGTCCGGCGTTCTCACGGATATTTCCCGCATAGATTCCCGCACGGAATACCTGATTATATCGCCTTCGGAATTCTTGAATGGCGCAGTGACTCTTGGCAAGTTCCGTTCAGATGGCTCTGCGGTGACGACCGTTGCTACTACTGTGGTCTCTGCTGAGGATGTGTATTCCAAATATACGGGCGGTGCACCTTCTCCTGTGGCCATACGCAACTACATCGCCTATGCAAAAACAAAATGCAACAAACTCAAGTATGTTTTGCTCCTCGGGGCGGGTCATTATGATTACCGCGGGATTAACACACAGTTGGGCAAGAATTTTATGCCCCCTTATGAATTTGAATCTGTAGTGAGTGATGATTTCTTTGGAGTTCTGGATCCGGGCGAAAGAATTCTTTACGGGGATTATGACCTGGATGTGGCTGTAGGGCGCTTGCCGGTATCAACGGTGCGGGAACTTTCAGACTACATCGAGAAGGTAAAGGCCTACGAAAAGGTGGGTGCTTTTGACCATTCGGAATGGCGTTCCACATTGTTGCTTGCCGCAGATGATGCCCTTAACAGCTACAATGTGGATTATACGGAACATACCAAATTGCAGGAGGCACTTGCCAGATCGCTTGACAGTATGGCCGTTGCGCAAAATCATCAATGGAATCTGAAAAAAATATACCTGTTGGACTATCCCGCGGATGCCGCCGGGCAGAAGAAAGACGCCGTGGATGATTTTATCAATATCATGAATCAGGGGTCGCTCATTACGGCCTATTTCGGTCATGGATCTATGACGGATTGGGCTTCTGAGGGCCTGCTGAAGCCAAACTACATCTCAAAACTTTCCAATGAAAAACGTCTGACCATCCTCAATTCTTTTTCTTGCACTGTTGGGCGCTTTGACAAGGGAAACGCGCGCTCCCTATCTGAAGAATTTGTATTGGCATCAAGGGTGGGTTCCATCGCATCAGTTGGCTCATCCAGAGAAACCTTTGCCGAGTACAACGAGAATTTTGGCCGTGGTTTTCTGATTCGGTTACTTGGTAAGGAGGGCGTTCTTATCGGGGATGCTTTCCGCGAGGCAAAGAATTCCGTGAGCTCTGGCTTCAGCCGTCAACGTTATAATAACGAACTATATGTATTGATAGGAGAACCTGTCATTCAGATGCCAAAGGCCTCTATGAAGATCCTCTTTGACACCGATATGGATACGCTTCAGGCATTGGACAAGGTAGTTCTTTCTGGTAGCGTGTCCGGTATGAAAGATGGACAGATTGCCATATCCCTGCGTGAGGGAAAACGCAACAAGAAACTCTATAATGGGTTGGATTCCCATCCGGATTCTGTAGATGTTTTGTACGATGGGGCTTTAATTTATTCCTTGAAAGTTCCTGTTAAGGGGGGCAAATTCCAGACAGAATTTATCTCCCCGCGAAAGCTTTCTTTTGGAGATACTGCCGCTCAGATGGCTGCCTGGGCCTATTCCTCTAACGACAGAGCGGTAGGTCGCTTTTTAAAGCAGAATATCTGTGTTTCCGGTGTTTCGTCGTATGCCGATTCCATCAATGACCAAGTTCCGCCATCAATCAAGATACAGACCTGCTATAGTGGCGGCGTCGCTACTTACTTTGCAGACGGGGAGACGGTCAAGATGCAATTCCCCGCTTGTCTCCAGGTGACTATTGAGGATTCGACTGCCATCGATTTCAGGGAGCAGCCAGATGAGGGAATTTCTTTTGAGGTGGTGGGGGTGGAAAATCCTTATCATCCTTCGATATTCTTGGAGCAAAATTCTAAGAAGGTGGTGGTCCGCAAGACTTTCAATGCCGAAAACTACCCCGAAGGCAAATACGTTTTTAAGGTCCGTGCCCAGGACGTCTTGGGCAATGTGGCGACAAAGACGCTCAATCTGGAACTGACCGAAGAAATGAAGTCCGGCTTGCAGGATGTTTTCAACGTGCCGAATCCCATGGGCAAGAAAGGAACGACTTTCTATTTCAAGAACCTGGCCGTGAACCGCAATTCTACGGTGAACATCTTTATATACAACCAGAATGGCCGCCTTGTGAAGGTCATCAAGAATGCGGTCTCGGGCATGACCCGCTGGGACGGTCGTGACAATCACGGAAGGCTCTTGGCCAACGGGCTATACCATTATGTGGTCCGTAGCGAAGTGGAGGCTTCGGACGGGTTCAAAAAGAAAACTTGGACAAAGAAACAAAAATTGCTTATATCGAGGTAAAAATGGATTTGCGTGAAAAACCTGGTAAAATTCAGAAACTGCTGGAATTGTTCTTGAGATTCCGCCTGATTTCGGTGATACTTCTTGTTGTCTTGTCCGTGACTTTTGTGGCGACCCGCTGGCAGGCCATGGTCTCGATGCCGGTGGCCTCTTCGGAGTCATTGGGAATGTGGCTAGCTGAACACGGCGGCTTTGCTTCTCTGTGGCAAGGTGGCCAGTATCTCGCCGTTTCTGCGGTGGCCTTGGTGGTTCTGCTGTTTGTGTTTGCGGGAATCCGTGGCGGGATTGCCGGCTTGTTTGGCCTCAGTGCCATGGTTTTTGCCTTGTACGCCTTGGGCGGTGCCGAAAGCATGGTCCTGATATTCTATGGCGTTTTTGCAGGCGTGGCACTGCTCCTTTTGCTCTTTGCAAAACTGGGCGTTGCCAATGTCCTTTTCCCTTTTGCTTTTAGCTGGGTGCTCCTGACCGCAATGGTAGCGTTGCTGCCGGCCTTTGCTCCAGCCTATTTGCTATGGGCGGTTTTCTCCGCTGTCGGCTTTGCTTCGGTTTTGGCTTTGGCCCTTGCCTCTGCAAAACATCTTGCCGAAGGGACTCCCCAGGCAGGAGCGCTGATCCGTAGCGGCAAAAAGTTGTTGATTCCGGTGACGGTGTCGTCCCTTTTGGCGGTGGCGGCCATGCTGTTCGATATGGGCAAGTCGGCCGTTTCTGGTGTGAAGGTGGCAGAAGCCTTCGGGTCGTGGCTTGCCTTCAACCTGTGGTTCTACGTGTTCCTGTTTCCGGTGGTGTCTTTTGCACCGTGGGAAAGGCTCCGTTCCAAGGAACGCAAGGTCAAGCTGAAAGAAAAGAAGAAGTAGTTTACGAACAGCGCAGCACCTGGCCCGGGCGGATCATGTTGCTCTTGAGGCCGTTGAGCTGTTTGAGCCTGCGTATAGAAATCCCGTACTTTCGGGCAATCTTTCCGAGGCAGTCCCCGCGGCGCACCTTGTAGTAGCGGTGCTTGGAAAGCTCTTTCTGGTAAAAGTCCTCGTTTGCCTGTAGGGCCACCGGGTCAATCTCAGTCTTTTCCCAACGGAACTTGCCATTTTCGAAATCAAAGACGGTGGAGGGGTCTATGTAGAGCCCGTTGTATCGCATCTCGAAATGCAGGTGCGCCCCGAAGGAGCGACCGGTGTTGCCGCCTATACCGATGGTGTCGCCTGCCTGCAGGGTGTCGCCGACCTTCACGTTCCATTTGGACAGGTGGGCGTAGAGTGTGGTGAGACCGTTTCCGTGGTCGAGAATCACATACTTGCCGTAGCCCCTGCGGCGGCCCTGGTTTCGGGTCTTGACCACTTTGCCTGCAAAGGCGGCTACGATGGTGCGGTCTTCGCCGTGGCAAAGTCCCAAATCTACGCCACGGTGCATGCGGTAGGTTCGTATGCCGTAGGGCCCGGAAATGCGGCGGCTTTCGGAAGGCATGGCCGAGGCGGTCATATCCAAGAATAGGGACTTGACGGCAGAATCCGCACTGGCGGAATCGGCGGCGGCCATGTCGGCGGCCAGTTCGGCGTCGGCTTCTTCGCTTTCGGCTCCCGATTCGCCTTCTCCGGCTAGGGAGTCTGCCTCGGCAACATCTTCTGTTTCCAGGTTTTCGGCCTCTATTTCGGCCAGTTCCTGCTGGATAAGTTTTTCGGCTTCGGTGAGTTCGACTGCACCAGCTGGATTTTCGACAGTTTCGGTAAGTTCCACCGTGCCTGCCGGATTTTCGGCGGTTTCGGCAGGAACCTCGCTTATGGATTCTGCACTTGTTTCCGCGGGCTGCTCCACCAGGGGCACGGCATTTTCGGCCATGCCGTCTTCCTTTGCCCAGAGGCAGAGGGGGAGGGAGAACAGAAGTATGGAAACGAAGCGTTTCATAGATGTGTGGCTAATATAGAATAATTGTTAGGGGTTAGAGGGGGTAGGATTTTAAACGAAAGAACTCCCGCCTGTTTGCCCTCGTTATGGTTGTTTTTTTGCTATTTCCTGTTTACTAACCACTAACCACTAGCCACTATTTTCTAAATTTGCTCGCATAAAAATCAAAAGGACTCTAAAATGGCAAAGAAAGTTCAGGATGCCCTCAAGGACATCATCTCCCTCTGCAAGCGCCGCGGTTTCATTTTCCCCGGCTCCGAAATTTACGACGGCCTCGCCAACACTTGGGACTACGGTCCGTATGGCGTGGAACTGAAGCGCAACATCAAGAACCTCTGGTGGAAGAAGTTTGTTACGAGCCGCCAGGACGTGCTCGGTCTCGACAGTTCTATTCTTTTGAACCCCCGCGTTTGGAAGGCCTCTGGCCACGTGGGCAATTTCTCTGACCCGCTCGTGGACTGCCTCGCTTGCCACGAACGTTTCCGTGCCGACCAACTCTTGGAAGACAAGCTCGGCGAAGGCTGCTGCGCCGGCAAGAACTTTGACGAAGTCCACCAGATGATGATGGACAACAAGATTGAATGCCCGACCTGCGGCAAGACCGACTGGACCAAGCCCCGCGCATTCAACCTGATGTTCCAGACCGAAATCGGCGTGATCGAAGGCGAAGGCAACAAGGTGTACCTCCGTCCGGAAACCGCCCAGGGTATCTTCGTTGACTTCAAGAACATTGTTGACAACGTCCGCCCGCGCATTCCGTTCGGTGTGGGCCAGATCGGTAAGAGCTTCCGTAACGAAATCACTCCGGGTAACTTCATCTTCCGTACCCGCGAATTCGAACAGATGGAACTCGAATTCTTCTGCGAACCGGGCACTGAACTTGACTGGTACAACTTCTGGCGCAAGTACTGCTTCGACTGGCTGGTGAACGACCTGGGCGTGAACAAGGAAAAACTACGCCTCCGCGAACATGCCAAGGAAGAACTTTCTCACTACTCCAACGGTACCACCGACGTCGAATACGAATTCCCGTTCGGTTGGGGCGAACTCTGGGGTATCGCCAGCCGTACGAACTACGACTTGACGCAGCACCAGAACGAATCCAAGGTCAAGCAGGAATACATTGACCCGGTCCAGAACAAGCGTTACATCCCGTACGTTGTGGAACCGTCCCTCGGTGTGGAACGTCTGCTCCTCGTGCTTCTCTGCGACGCATACGAAGTCGAAAAGCTCGAAAACGACGAACGTACCGTGCTCCACTTCGACCCGAAGATTGCTCCGGTGAAGGTTGCTGTTCTTCCGCTCGTGAAGAAGGGCCAGGTGAAGGCCAAGGCCGAAGAACTCTACCAGAAGCTCCTCAACCGCTGGAACGTGGAGTACGACGAAACGCAGTCTATCGGTAAGCGCTACCGCCGTCAGGACGAACTCGGCACGCCGTTCTGCGTGACCGTTGACTTCGACACGGTGGGCGAGGGTGAATCCGATCCGGCAAAGCTCGGCTACGTGACGGTTCGCGAACGCGACTCCATGAAGCAGGAACTGGTGAAGATCGACGAACTCGAAGCTTACCTGTCCGCCAAACTCGGCTGCTAAGCGGCTACGCCGCGATGTGTAATGAGGAATGTGAAGTGTGTAATGACTAATTACACACCACACACTGCACATTACACATTAAAAAGGGCCCGTAAACGGGTTCTTTTTTTGGCACCGAAAGGTGCCCACGAAAATAAACCGCAAGGTCCAAAATAATCACGACCAAAGAATAGCGGTTTATTGAGTGTAAGGAGAGTCTTAGGGAGGGCTGAGCCCTCCCTATTTATATCAAGCCTTAATGACAGTATCCTTGGCAAGAACCACGATGCCGGAGTCGGTCACATGGAAAAGTTTCTTGTCCCGTTCCAGGTCGTAGCCGATCTGGAAACCGGCTGGAATGTGCAGCCCTTTCTCGATGATGGCACGGCGCACCTTGGCGCCCGGGCCTATGGTCACGTTCGGGAATAGGATAGCCTCTTCTACCAGGGCGTCTTTCTGGATGGTGACACCAGGACTGAGAATACTCTTGACCACGGTGCCGCCGCCGATGATACAGCCCGAAGACACGATGGAATCGATGGCTGCACCCTGGTGGGCATTGCCTTCGCCGGCAAAGAACCTTGCAGGAGGCTGGTTCCAGTTGTAGGTGCGGATAGGCCAGTAGTTGTTGTACAGGTCGAAGGGCGGGTTTTCGGAGCACAGGTCCATGTTGGCTTCGAAGAAGGCATCCAGTGTTCCCACGTCGCGCCAGTAGCCCTTGGTGGAGGCCTGCTCGCCACGTACGATGTTGGTGTTGAAATCGTACACATAGACGGGGTAGTCCTTGTAGAGGCTCGGGATAATGTGCTTGCCGAAGTCGGTGGCGCCGTTCTGGGCGCCCCTCATGAGTTCCCGGACCAGGAACTTGCTGGTAAAGATGTAGTTGCCCATGCTGGCGAGGCAGTAGCCGGGGTTGCCGGGCATTTCTTTCGGGTTCTTGGGCTTTTCCTCGAAACCGATCATTCGGTTGTCCGCATCCACCTCGATAATGCCGAATTCAGACGCTTCGGACACGGGCACCGGGATGGCCGCAATGGTCAGGAGGGCAGCACGACTCAGGTGGAAATCAATCATCTGGTTGATGTCCATCTTGTAGATGTGGTCGCCTCCGAAGATGGCCACCAGGTCGGGGCGTTCGTCGGTAATCAGGTTGATGTTCTGGAAAATTGCGTCGGCGGTGCCCCGGTACCAGTCATCACCGGTGCGCATCTGGGCGGGCACCAGGTCCACGTACTGGTCCAGGCTCGCATTCAGGTTCCAGGCGGCGGAAATGTGCTTGTTCAGGGAGTCGCTCTTGAACTGGGTCAGCACCTTGATCTTGAAAATGCCGGAGTTGATGAAGTTGTTCAGCACGAAGTCGATGATACGGTAAGTTCCCCCGAAGTGGACGGCGGGTTTTGCCCGGTCCCGGGTGAGGGGTTGAAGACGGCTTCCTTGACCGCCGGCCATGATCATGCAAAGGATGTTTTTTTGATGCTCTCTAGAGTAGGACCAGTTCATATTTCCTCGGAAAAATGCTTATTTGCTTGTACACCACTAATTTACCTTATTTTTTGGAAAAAAACACAAAAAAAGGAAAAAAGCACCTTTTTTTAGGAGGTTGGACCTTTTGCCGGGGTTTGTTTTTTTGTAAATTTATCCCCGTTCGAAATTATCGAAACTTAACGTTAAACCAAACAGGAGCTCTATATGAGTCTGACTCTCAACGACATCAAGCACAGCAAGATCAAGGCTTGGGTTGAAGAATGCATCGCAATGTGCGAACCGGACAACGTGGTTGTTGTTGACGGTTCCAAGGAAGAATATGACGCCCTCATGCAGAAGTGTGTCAAGGCTGGCCTTGCCACTCCGCTCAAGAAGAAGGAAAACTGCTTCTTGTTCCGTTCTCTGCCTTCTGACGTGGCTCGTGTCGAATCCCGTACGTTCATTTCTTCCGTGAAGGAAGAAGATGCCGGTCCGACCAACCACTGGATTGACCCCAAGGAACTCAAGGAAACCATGAAGGGCCTCTACAAGGGTTGTATGCACGGCCGTACCATGTACGTGATTCCGTTCTGCATGGGCCCCCTCGGTTCTCCGATTTCCAAGAACGGTATCGAACTGACCGACTCCGAATACGTGGTGCTCAACATGGACATCATGACCCGCGCAGGCAAGAAGGTTCTGGACATTTTCAATGCCGACCAGGCTGCCGAATTCGTGCCCTGCCTCCACTCCGTGGGTAAGCCGCTCAACAACGGCGAAACCGATGGCGGCATTTGGCCCTGCGCTGACGTGGAACACAAGTACATCACCCAGTTCCCCGAAGAACGTCTCATTTGGTCCTACGGTTCTGGTTACGGTGGAAACGCCCTCCTCGGCAAGAAGTGCTTCGCTCTCCGTATCGCTACCGTTCTCGCTCGCGACGAAGGCTGGCTCGCCGAACACATGCTCATCCTCAAGCTCACCAACCCGAAGGGCGAAGTCAAGTACGTTACTGGCGCCTTCCCGTCTGCTTGCGGTAAGACGAACCTCGCCATGCTCATCCCGACGATTCCGGGCTGGAAGGTCGAAACCATCGGTGACGACATTGCATGGATGAAGTTTGGCAAGGATGGCCGTCTCTACGCCATCAACCCAGAAGCCGGTTTCTTCGGCGTTGCTCCGGGCACCTCTGCCGAATCCAACAAGAACGCTCTTATCTCTGCCGAAAAGAACACCATCTACACCAACTGCGCCCTCACTGAAGACGGCGACATCTGGTGGGAAGGCATCGGCTACCCGGCCAAGGGCAAGCTCGTCGACTGGAAGGGCAACACCCGCGACGCTCTCCCCAAGGACAAGGCTCCCAAGGGCGAAGAAATGGCTCACCCCAACGCTCGCTTCACCGCTCCTGCCAACCAGTGCCCCTGCATTGCCAAGGAATGGGAAGATCCTGCCGGCGTGCCTATCTCTGCAATCCTCTTCGGTGGCCGTCGTCCTTCTACAATTCCTCTGGTCCACCAGTCCCTCAGCTGGAACCACGGCGTGTTCCTCGGCTCCATCGTGGGTTCTGAAATCACCGCTGCTTCCACCATCAACGCTGCTGAAGTCGGTAAGATCCGTCGCGACCCGTTCGCCATCCTCCCGTTCTGCGGCTACAACATGGGTGACTACTTCAAGCACTGGATCGAAATCGGCAAGAAATCTACCGAAGACAAGCTTCCGAAGATCTTCTACGTGAACTGGTTCCGCAAGGATGCCAACAACGAGAAGCTTCCGGGTGGCTTCATGTGGCCGGGTTACGGCGACAACAGCCGCGTGCTCGCTTGGATCTTCGACCGCTGCAACGGTGTCGATAACGCCAAGGAAACTCCGATCGGTTACATGCCGAAGGACGGTGCCATCAATACTGAAGGCCTCGCTGATTACTATAAGGAAACTCTCCCGGAAATCACGAAGGTTGACGTGGAAGGCTGGAAGAAGGAACTCGCCGACGTTAAGGAAAACCACTATCCGAAGTTCGGCGCTCACCTCAACAAGGCATAATCGTTTCCTAACGGAAATCCTTTAAAAATCCCTGCTACCAGCGATGGTGGCGGGGGTTTTTTGTGATATACCTCTCGTTTATTTTGACATCCGGTCTTTATTCCTCAATTAAATGTATATTAAAGATGCTTTGGGTCTCGGAGGAGCAAAAATGTTCTACAGGCATTGGAAAAAAATAGCGTTGGCCCTGACTGGATTTTTCTGGGCCAGCTGCGATAACGATTCGACATCTGCAAACGATGTCGGGCAATCGGCCGACAATTCGTCGGACAGCAAGGGTGTGGACCCGTTGTCTAGCTCTGCGGTCAAGGAAAGTTCCAGCAGCAGTGAGATGCAGCAGGCCATTGCCCTGTACGGTGTGCCAAATGATATTGCCAACTGTTACTTGAACAAGGGCGATTCTACGGTCCATTGTGGAGACAGAACGGTGTGCAAACAGCTGACCGAGGAACGCTGGGAAAGCGAATACAAGTGTATCGAGGATATTTGCCCTGAATACGGAGTTGTACTAGTTTCGGAGAACACCTATCAGTGCGAAGGCAAAACATATAACGAGGCGGAGTTCAAGGCCAAGTACAACATAGTGTATGAATATGATCCATCTAAGGAACCCGTCATCTGTGATGAAACGGACGAGAATACCGTTACCTGCCGGGATGGTGTTACTTATACGATTACCACCGATGAAAAGGGTCACAAGACCTATACCGACCCTGAAGGTGAAGTACTTTCCGAAGAAGAATTTGAAGAAAAATACGTGATTCAGCATGAAGAGTACGCTCCTCTTTATGGTATTTCATGGTAATGATGGGGGTGTTTGGTTATGTTTCGTAAGCATTGGACAAAAATTATCCTGGCCCTGACGAGTTTTTTCTGGGCAGGCTGCGATGACTCTTCAACAGAAGCGGTATGTCTTTATGGTCCTGACCCCAATGGGGCCTTTGGTCCTCCATCTGAAGAGCTCAGTAGCGACTCCGCTGATGAAAGTAGTTCCTCTGAAGGCGTTTCTTCCGAAAAAGCTTCATCTAGTTCGGCTGCAGAAAGCTCCAGTGCCGAGGCTCCCTCCAGTTCTTCGGAAGGAATCAAGCTTGTGGCCCAAAAGGTCATAAACGTTATGAGTGACA
>CACXMH010000060.1 GCA_902768715.1 Fibrobacter succinogenes
GTTTACAAGCAAATTAAGTCGTGCGCTGGCAATGACGCACCCGCGCTTATTTACGGCAACGACGGTACCGGCAAGGAGCTTACCGCCCGCACCATCGCGGAACTCTCCCCGCGCAAAGGCGGGCCGTTCACCGTACTCGGGTGCGCGAACCTGCGTGAAAGTTTCGGGAACCCGGCGAGCGCCTTCGAGAGCGAACTCTTCGGCTACGAACGCGGCGCATTCCTCGGCGCAAACACCCGACATATCGGCAAGGCGGAAGTCGCAAACGGCGGCACGCTATTCCTCGACGACGTCTCGGCGCTCGGCCCCCCCGACCAAGAGAAACTGCTGCGCTTCATGCAGGGGCAGACCTTCAACCGCCTCGGCGGCAACATGCAGCTCCATTCCGACGTGCGCATTATCGCCGCCTCGAGCAAGAACCTCGAAGAGATGATGCAGCAGAAGCTGTTCCGCGAAGACCTCTTCTACCGCCTGAACATCGTGCAGATTACGCTCCCCGACTTGGCGCAACGCAAAAGCGACATCTTGCTGTTGGCAGAACATTTCATCGCGCAAGTGAACCTCAAGTACGGGCGCCACGTGATGCGCCTTTCCACGCCCGCCATCGACATGCTCATGAGCTACCACTGGCCGGGCAACGTGCGGGAACTGGAAAACTGCATCGAACATGCCTGCCTCGCCACTACAGACGTAAGCATCAACGCCTACGACCTTCCGCCTACGTTGCAGACCGACGTCACCTCGGGCACGTCGCTCATTCCCGAAGGTCCGGCGTCGCTCTCCACGCTGCTCCGCTCCTACGAAAAAGAAATCCTGATGGAAGCCCTGCGCAAAAACAACGGGAACCTGAGCGCCGCCGGCCGCGACCTGCAGGTAAGCCCCCGCATGATGCATTACAAGGTGAACAAGTACGGCATCGAGGTAAAGGAATGAACAGCGCCCGCGAAGTTCTGTCCAACCAAGACGGACCTTTCAAGGATTTGGAAAAGCTGGTCCGCAAGTACGCCGCCACCGAATACAGGAGGCCCGTCGCCGACCACACCCGGAATGCTTTCGCCGACGCGGAACAGTTCATCGCGAACTTTTCCGCCAAAGGACACGCCCAGTCCGAAGGACCATCCTGCGCAGCCCCACAGCCTGTCATTCTAGATTCAGGATGCGGCACCGGCGAAAGCACACAACATCTGGCAAGGCGCTTTCCGGACTATCCCGTCATCGGCATCGACAAGTCCGCCATCCGCCTGGACAAGGCGGGCAAGGCCTTTGACACCGCTCAGTCCCGCGGCACCGAGGCGCGAAATGGCGACGCCCAACAAAATGAACCTAAAAACATTTTCTACGTTCGGGCAGAACTCATCGACTTTTGGCGGCTCGCTTTGGACAAGGTAACTAGCGGGCAATGGGTCATTCCCTACCACGCTCTCTATTACCCCAATCCATGGCCAAAGCAGAGTGAAGCGGGCAGGCGTTTCCACCTGCACCCCATATTCCCTACCCTGTTGCAACTCGCACAAGAAACGGAACTGCGAACCAACTGGGAAATCTACGCACGGGAATTTGAACAGGCGGCGGGTATAGTCAAGGAGATTCCCGGTCATACTTCGACTTCGCTCAGTACAGGCGCCGGGGATGACAATGTAGTAGTGAAATCCGTTAGCTGTGAAGCGTTCGAGCCTGAGCAGCCCATCACCGCCTTCGAGCGCAAGTACAAGAATGCCCGCCAGCAGTTGTGGCGGGTCTTGGTCCATCGATAATCAAAAAAATTAATTCCGCTCTTCCAGCCACTTCACGAAGGTAGGCACGTTCTTGGTGAACTGCACCCGCACATGGGAGTCCTGCAAAATCAGGAATTCCGTGAGACCGTATTTCTTGTCTTCGGCGCCCCAGTCATAGGTATAGCCCAGACGGGTCCAGGGGTAGCCCGTTTTCTTGACGTAGGCCTTTGCACGGCTGTCGTCGAACCAGCGCTTGAACGAAAGCTTGAACTCCTTGTCGTAGGTGTAGTCATCGAAACTTTCGTCGAACTTCAGCGTCATGGAATCCAGCTTCACGTCGGTCTGGTATGCCGGACGCACCAGGTCGATGGGTTTCACCCACAAAGCAGAGAAATGGGTATACTTCGCGCTTGCACGAATTCCCAGAAGTTGCTTGAAGCGGACATCCCAATCCTTTACGCCAGCATTGTTCGACTTATACCAGGAATACAGTTCCTTTTCCGAAACTACCCATACTTCCTGCGACATGACCAACGTATCCGTATCGTAAATGTCCGGCCTATCGTGGAAGGTAATCACCAGCACATGGGTAGAATCCCTGTCCCAAGTCACACCCTCCGACTCCGGTGTGACAGTGACCAGCGGGTAAATCTCTTCTTGTTTCGCTTCAGCCGCATCGGCAATAGCCGCCTCGTATTTCACCTGCAGCAAGGAATCTGAATCCATGCCCGTCGATACAGTCCGGCCTCTCGGGGTCACCACTTCGCAGTAGGGAATCATGTGGAAGCCGGTGGCCACCTTATGCTTCTCGAAAAATTCAATGAGCAGGTCGTCGTTCTGGGTAAACAGCTTGTCCCCTTCCACAAAAGAAACCACCGTCTTGCAGAATCCCGATTCCGGTACCACCAGGCCCGATGCCCCGTCCTTGCGGGTAGTGTCCAGCACGAACTTGTGCTTGTCCTCACCACAGGCGTATTCGTAGTATTTCAGGGTTGCAACACCCGGGCCCATCTCCTGCACAAAGAGGTTGTCCTGGTCTTCGCTATAGGCGGGTTTCACCAGCACCGTAGAATCTCCCAGCTGCATGTACTGGGGGCTGGCCTCGCTGCAGTAGAAGGCGGGCTGCCTGAACACGCCAATAACGCCTGACTTGTTCTTGAAAAATTCTGGGTCATCTACCTTGGGCCCACCAGCGCACCCCCAAAAAGAAAGGGCGACTGTCCCAACCAAAGCACTCAAAAAAATCTTTTTCATCACAGGTACAATATACAAAGAAAAAAGCCCGCGCAATAGAAAATGCGCAGGCTTCTTTAAAATCAGGTTAGTGATTGCTTCACCCCATCCGGGGTTCGCAATGACACGTTCCAATTAGGCTTCTTCAGCCGGCTTTTCGGCAGCTTCGTCAGCAGCCTTCTCAGCCTTCTTCTTGGTGCTCTTCTTCTTGGGGGCGGCGGCTTCACCAATGGTGGTGCCAGATTCGCCCGGCTTGTGAGAGTCCATCCAAGCCTTCAGCTCGGCGGATTCACGGTTCTTGAAGTAGTCCACCACAGAGAGGAAGATCTTGCGGTTGTTCTGGTCGATTTCGGTCACCACGGCCGGAACTTCGTCGCCAACCTTGAATGCATCGGCAGGAACCTTGATGTATTCAGCGGTGAGCTTGGAAACCGGGATGAAGCCTTCGATACCGTCGGCGAGCTCAACCACGACACCGCGGTCCAGCATGCGAACGATCTTGCCCTTCACTTCGGCGTCCACGGGGTATGTGGTTTCCACAGAATCCCACGGGTCTTCGGTGAGGTGCTTCATGGAGAGGCTAATGCGGCGCTTTTCCTTATCCACGGCCAGCACGACGCATTCCACCTTGTCACCCTTCTTGACCATTTCGTTGGGGTGAGTGATCTTCTTGGTCCAGGACATGTCAGACACGTGGATGAGGCCATCAACACCTTCCTTGATTTCGACGAAGGCGCCGAAGGAAGCGATGTTGCGGATTTCACCAACCACGCGGGCACCCGGCGGAAGTTCGGTTTCGATGGAATCCCACGGGTCGCTTTCCAGCTGCTTCATGCCGAGAGAGATACGTTCTGCATCTTCTTCAACCTTGAGCACCACGGCTTCCACTTCCTGACCAACGCTGAGGATCTTGGACGGGTGCTTGACATGCTGAGTCCAGGACATTTCGGAAACGTGGATGAGGCCTTCAACGCCAGAATCCAGTTCAACGAATGCACCGTAATCGGTAATGGATACGACCTTACCCTTGACGATAGCGCCTTCGGGATAACGTTCGGCGATATCCTTCCACGGATGGGGCTTAAGCTGCTTCATGCCGAGGGAGATACGTTCCTTCTTGTCGTTGAAGTCGAGAACCATGACTTCGACTTCCTGACCAAGCTGGAGCATTTCGGTCGGGTGGTTGATGCGCTTGTAGCTCATGTCGGTGATGTGGAGGAGGCCGTCTACGCCGCCCAGGTCAATGAATGCACCGAAGTCGGTGATGTTCTTGACGATACCCTTGCGGACCTGACCCTTTTCGAGGGTTTCGAGAACGTCGCCACGCTGCTTGTTGCGTTCTTCTTCGAGAACCACACGGCGAGACACGACGATGTTACGGCGGGCCTTGTTGACCTTGATAACCTTGAGGTCGAATTCCTGACCGATGAGGGCGTTGATGTCCGGGATCTGACGGAGGTCGATCTGGGAACCCGGCAAGAAGGCGTCGATGCCGAACAGGTCGACAACCACACCGCCCTTGATACGCTTGGTGAGCGTACCGCGCACGACTTCGTTGTTTTCGAAAGCGGTGTGGATGCGGTCCCACACGCGCACGAAGTCGGCCTTCTGCTTGGAGAGGATGAGACGTCCGTCTTCATCTTCAAGCTTTTCGACAAACACTTCGATTTCGGAACCGATTTCGAGGGAGTCCGTGTCCTTGAATTCAGCACGGTCAATGACACCTTCGGACTTGTAGTTCACGTCGATCAGCACTTCCTGGTCGTTCACCTGGCTAATCTTACCGGTAACGAGCTTGCCCTGTTCCAGGCAGTCCATGCCGGCGTAGATGTCGGCGTTGGCCTTGCGGAAGTCGGGGCTGCATTCGCCTTGGGCGGCGAGGATTTCAGCGAGATCTTCTTGAGTTCCGAATTTGAGATTTTGAGACATATGATTTTTCTTTTTTAGCGGGAAACACATTTAGGATTTAGGGGCTAGGATCTAGGGGCTAGGGGCCGCAATCTAGAAGCTAGAGTCTTTATCAAAAAAGATGTTCTCCCGTTTGTTGTGGTTAAAAGACTCGGGGCTACGCCACTACACCTACGTAGTCGAGAATCTTTTGCACCTGTTGTTGGATTGAGATGTGTGTAGTGTCAATTTCGATTGCGTCGTCCGCCTTCTTGAGAGGAGCGTTTGCGCGGGAAGAGTCCAGACGGTCCCGTTCCACCAGGTTGTGGAGGACCTCTTCCAGGGTAACTTTTTCGCCTTTTTCAAGGAGTTCCTTGTAGCGGCGCTCGGCGCGGACCTCTACGTCCGTCACCATAAAAAACTTGTACTTGGCATCGGGGAACACCACGGTTCCGATGTCGCGGCCATCCAAGATGCAGCTCTGCTTCTTGCCGATTTCACGCTGCTGCCTGGTCATGGCGGCCCGGACCGACGGCAGGGCGCAGTAGATGCTCACATTGTTCGACACCTTCATACCGCGGATTTCGCTTTCGCGGCACACCCCGTTAATCAAGATGTGATTTTCGGAGTCGAACCCTAGAGTCAGGTTAGAGAGCAACTTGTCCATGGCGGGGCCGTCCTCGGCAGGGAGTCCTGCGTCCAGGGCGGCTAATGTCACGGCGCGGTACATGGCGCCCGTGTCCAGATAGGTGATACCCAGGGTCTTGGCCACAATCTTTGCGGTGGTACTCTTGCCGGTACCCGAACCGCCATCCAGGGCTATCACGAAATTCTCGCCACTTTTGATCATAAGTGGGGACAAATATAGCTTAAGGCGAGAGTCGTGTCAATTGTGCTTGCACGATTTGACATGGCCGAGCGTGCTACATGCACCCCAAAAGGGCACCAATGTAAAAAGAGTACAAGTTTCCTTATTATTTCTGCCTAAAACCTATAACCTACGACCTACAACCTAATTACCACACATCGTAGAAATAGTGGTGTTCCACCCCGGTATAGGTGTCGGTGTATATGACCTTGGCCCCCGAAACATAAACCGTCAGGCTATAATTGCCATCCAGATTGAACTGGTAATAATATTCCTCATAGCGCCGGTCGTAATCATAAACATATTCGCCATCCCAGAAATAGTAGGGGCCGTAGCCGTCATAATAGACAGTGGCATCCCCGTTCCAGTCCACCTTCGCAGATACTGTCAAAGAGGGCGATAGAGAATAAGTATCTCCACAAAGGTAATCGTTCCCCATCCAGGAGCAGTCTTGCCCGTAATAATAGTGGAAATGGAGTTTTGCCTGGTAACCGTGGTCCGAGCCGTCAGTTCCCCAGTCCCCACAACCAACGAGAACCAAGGCAAAGGCAAATAAAAGAATCAATAAGCGTTTCATGTCTCTTTACAAGAATCCCCCGACAAAAGTCGAGGGAAATAAGATGATTTAATTTGTCCTAAATCAGTCGGATTCGTAGTCGCCGTGAACTTCTTCTTCGGCAGCTTCGGTGTTTTCATCCTGGAACTTTTCAGGTGCCTGCAAGTCGCGGGTGCTGCCGTATTTACGCTTTTCCTCGTCGGTCAGCTTGTTAGAATAGACAATGTCTTCCTGTTCCTGGTTGGCCGCTTCTTCTTCCTGCTTCATCACGCGCTGGCCTTCTTCCAGGCGACGGCGGATGTGTTCCTTTTCCATTTCTTCCAGGTTGGTTCCAACCTTGGCCTGTTCTTCGGAAACGATATAGCGCTCGTTGGCTTCGTCCATGGCATCCTTGATACCGATCAAGCGACCCTTGCCATCCACCTTGAGGCCCGCCTTGCGGAGAGTCGAGAGAGGAAGGCGGCGAGCGGCAACCTTGTATTCTTCCTTGAATTCATCGCCATCACTAATTTCGTCAGCTTCATTCTCGGTCACGTAATCCAAGGCTTCACCCCAACGAGAACCCTGCACACATGACGTAAAACCAACCAGGGCGGTATCGATCTTTTCAGGATCGTCCGACACCGTACCTGCACAGCCAGCAATAATCATCGCCAAAAAAGACACACCCATCAATAGTTTTTTCATAGGACTTTCCTCCGAAAAAATAATATCCCCTTCAAATATACACATTTTTTTCTAAAAAATCCGCTTTTTACCTTTTTTTTGCATTTTTAGGCATTTTTCGCAAACAACTACCCCCTTTTTTCTATTTTTTCGCCCATTATGAGCGAAAATGCGGACATCTACCGAATTTCTACTAGCGACAACAGGGAAATCGTCCTTGTAGGCACGGCCCACATCTCCCAGGCGTCCAAGGAACTGGTCAAGGAGACCATCGAAGCCGAAAAACCCGATACGGTGTGCGTAGAATTGGACGCCGGTCGCATGCAGTCCCTCAAGGATCCCGACCGCTGGAAGAATACCGACCTGAAGTCTGTCATCAAGAACAAGCAGCTCGCCACACTCATCGCCAACCTGGTGCTGGGCTCGTACCAAAAGCGCATGGGCGCCCAGACCGGAGTCAAGCCCGGAGCCGAACTGAAAGAGGCGGTGGACGAGGCCGAAGGAAACGAAATCCCCGTGGTCCTTGCGGACCGGGACATTAAGATTACGCTAAAGCGGGCCTGGGCCTGCACACCCTGGTACCGCAAGCTGAGCCTCCTGGGCGGCCTTTTCGGGAGCATTTTCGACAAGACACAGGTCAGCGAAGAAGAACTGGCCAAAATCAAGGAGCAGGATTCTCTCAGCGCCATGATGCAGGAATTCGGCAAGACCTTCCCCGAAGTAAAGAAGGTCCTAATTGACGAGCGTGACCAGTACCTGGCAAGCAAGATCAAGACCGCCCCCGGAAACAAGGTGGTGGCCGTGGTGGGCGCCGGTCACGTGAAGGGAATCGCCAGCATCATCAGCGAGAACAAGGAACTCCCCAGCGAAGAATCCATCACGGTTATTCCCAAGGGCTCACCTATCTGGAAAATCATCGGCTGGGCAATCCCCGTAGCCATCGTGGCAAGCATCATCTACATCGGATACCAGGCTGGCATCGAAAAAGCCGGCGAACTGAGCCTCCACTGGGCCATGCTTACCGGCGGCGGCGCCATGCTGGGCACCATCATCGCGGGCGGCCACCCTCTCACGGTTCTGGTGGCGCTGGTCATGGCTCCTTTTACAGGGCTTACACCGCTTATCGGCGTCGGGTTCTTTACCGCCCTCACCCAGGTCTATATGCGCCCGCCGAGAGTCCAGGAAATGGAAACCCTCGCCGACGACATCTGGCAGGTGAAGCACTGGTGGAAAAACCGCGTCACCCGCGTCATGCTCTGCTTCTTGTGTCCGGGAATCCCCGCCATCATCGGGAAGATCCTCGCCATATTCAAGATATACCAGGCGTTCTAACAGGTTTTAGGCTTTAGGTATTAGGTTTTAGGAACGACGGATCTCAAGAAGTCTTACTTCGTTGACCTAAGCAACATCCTGTCTCCGGCTACCCTACCACCTACAACCTATCACCTAACACCTATTAAATCCTCTTCACAATGAACATGTGTCCGGGAGCACGGGCCGGGTCCAGGCGCACAAAGTTCTTGCTGCCACGCCACACGAAACTGTCTCCGGTAATCACATCCTTCAAGAAGTAGAAGGCGTCTTCGGCCATGCCAAGCTTTGACATGTTGATTTCCACCAGGCCTTCTTGCGGGTTGTCCATGTCCATGTTGCACACGCACAAGATAATGTCGTCGCCGGTCTTCTTGGAGTAAACCATCAGCTGGTCGTTCTGTGCGTAGTGGAATTCCAGGTTGTCGTATTCCTGCAGGGCGGCGTGTTCCTGACGGGCGGTGTTTACCCGACGGACAAAGTCCTGGATACCCGGACCGCTCCAGTTGTGAACCTTGTACTGGTACTTCTCGCTATCGGCCAGTTCTTCCTTGATAGGACTCGGGATGTTTTCACACAGCTCATAACCGTTATACATGCCGGTAAGGCTCGAAAGGGTGGCCGCCAAGAAATAACGCTGCTTGAAGGCGTTAGGGCCCTTGTAGGCCAGGTACTTCGGGAAAATGTCCGGAGTCGTCGGGAAGAATATTCCGCGCATGTATTCCTTGGCACCACTCTGGGTAAGTTCCTTCAGGTACTGTTCGAATTCCCATTTGGCAGACCGCCAGGCAAAGTAGGTATAGCTCATGTCAAAGCCGGACTTTGCCAAACGGTGCATCATTTTCGGGCGAGTAAAGGCTTCGGCCAGGAACACCAGTTCCGGGCGCTTTTCCTTCACGTCGGCAATGAGCCATTCCCAGAAGGGGAAAGGCTTGGTATGCGGGTTGTCGATACGGAAAATCTCGATTCCCTTGTCGGCCCAGAACAGAATGATGTTCTCGATTTCTTTCCACAGGGCCTTGTAGTTTTCGTTGTAGTAGTCGAAGGGGTAAATGTCTTCGTACTTCTTGGGCGGGTTTTCCGCAAACTTGATAGAACCGTCCGGTTCGTGATAGAACCATTCCGGGTGACTCTTCACGTAGGGGTGGTCCGGGCTGCAGTTGAGGGCAATGTCCAGGGCCAGGCGAAGACCCTTGTCACGGGCGGTCTTTGCAAAATGTTCAAAGTCCTTCATGGTTCCCAGTTCAGGGTCCACGTCGTAATGGCCACCGTTCTTGTTACCGACGGCGTAGGGGCATCCCGGTTCAATGGGCTTGCCCTTCTTATCTACCTTGGCGTGCAAGGCGTTGTTTGCACCCTTGCGGTTGGTGACGCCAATGGGGTGAATCGGCACCAGATAGACCGTATCAAAGCCGAGATTCACAATGTAGTCCAGTTGCTTTTCGCAGTCCTTCCAGGTAGCGCTTTTCTTGGGGTCTGTGCCCTGGCTCTTGGGCCACATCTCGTACCAGGTGCCTACACGGCTGTAGGTGGGGTCCACACGGAGTTTCATCACGGGGGACTCGGTAGGAACATCCTTCGGTTCAATGGTCCAGGCGCAAATCTTGTATTCGTAGTAACCGATGTTGTTGACGGTAAAAGAACCTTCCCACTGGTCGTTATCCACAAAGTGCATGGGAACTTTTTCCCATTTTTTCTTGGACACGTGACGGTAGAAAATCGCAGCGTCGTACTTCTCGTGACTGTGGCGGAATATATCCGCCGTAAGCGTTACCGTATCACCGGGCTCACGCTTGAGCATAAAGCGCCCCCCTTCGATTTGGGGGCAGATATTTTCAATAACCAGATTGTCTTTGAGGGTAGGAATAGTAGCCATAATGCCGTAAATATAATTACTGGCGATGGCCCTGGAACCTCATGCAGAGAATCGCACCGACCAAAACCATACAGGTAAGGGCAAAGGAGCCTCCGTAAGAAAGGAACGGCAAGGGAAGCCCCGTCACGGGCATAAGCCCTATGGTCATGGCGATATTCACAAGAATATGGAAAAGGAATATGGTAGAGGCCCCCATGGTAATCAGGGTAATGAAGGGGTCCGAGAAAAGCTTGCAGGTAGAGGTAGCCCGCCAGAGGAACAAGAAATAAAGCACAAGGATTGTGGCACAACCCATAAAACCGAACTGTTCCCCCAGCACACTAAAGATAAAGTCCGTATGTTCTTCGGGCAAGAAAGCCAGGTTGGTCTGGGTACCATGCCCAAAACCCTTGCCCTTGAGACCACCTGAACCGATAGCCGTCAAGGACTGCAAAACCTGGTAGCCATCTCCCAAGGGGTCGCTCATGGGGTCCAAAAAGGTATTCACTCGTTTCTGCTGGTGGGGCTGCAACATATTCCAGGCCATAGAACTGGCATAACCCGCAAAGATGTTCACCACCAAAAACACAACAGTCAAAATCTTGGGCAAGCGACGACGCACCAGGGAGAACACCACCGCGCAAATCAAGAGTCCCCAGAGCACCTGGTAAAGAGTCGTCTGGGAATGGGAGAACAGCACCGAAAGTAGCGGACTTGCCAGCAGGAACATGTCCGTCAAAGTGAGTCCTGCAAAAAAGAACCCCACGTAGGTTACCGCAATAAACACCAGGGCCGTACTCAGGTCTGGCTGTTTCAACACCAGGGCAAAGGGCACAATGAACAAAAGCATGGGCACAACAAAGCTCTTCAGCTTGAACAGGCTCACCGGATGCCTGGAGAGCCAATAGGATATGGTCAACAGGTAGGCGATCTTTGCAAACTCCGAAGGTTGCAACTTGAATATGCCAAGGTCAATCCAGCGGCCAGCCCCCTTCACCACGTCGCCGGCAAAAAACAGCACCACTACAAGCAGAACCAATGCCGCCACATACATGGGCACCACCATCCTCTTGAGCCAATCCAGACGCAAAAAGACAATGCCCGCCGCAATGGCGCTACCGCAAACAAAGTAAATAATCTGCCTAAACCAGAAAGTCTCGTAAAAGACCACCTTTTCGTTGTTGGTGGCGGAATAAACCAGCAACACGCCACAGACCATTAGGCAAAGGGTCAAGAAAAGAAAGAACCAGTCCACCTTCAGGGACTTGTCCAAAAAACGACCAGAACTCATTTCTTGTCCTCCTTCCCAAAGTAAGCCATCAGCACCTTACGGGCAATAGGGCCCGAAACAGCGCCACCGCCACCTGCAGCTTCCATAATCACGGCTACCGCGATTTCCGGATTGTCCAGCGGGGCCACTGCCGCATACCAGGCGTGGGTCTTTTCGCCCTTCTTCCATTCGCCGGAACCGGTCTTAGCCCCTACGCGGATATCGGGCACGCGACCGCGCTTTCCTGTTCCTCCGGGGTGGTTCACCACAGAATCCATAGCTGCCATCAAAATACGGTGGGTGGATTCCTTCATCTTTCCAGAGCGAACAATTTCGGGTTCGTATTTCCGCACCACGTTTCCTTCGCTATCCCGAAGTTCCTTCATAAAATGCGGTCTATAAACGCCCTTGTTGGTGGCAAGAGACCCAACAAGCACCGCCTGCTGCAAGGGCGTCACAATCTGGCCCTGCCCAATGGACAAGTTCAGGATAAGCCCCCTGGCCCAACGCCAGCCCAAGCGCTTGTTCCGCTGGTTGAAAGAAACAGAATCCGGAAGCCACCCCGCCTTTTCGCCCGGAATATCTACGCCCAGAGGCTTTTCTCCTAGGCCGAAACGCCTACCAAATTCATTAATGCGGGTCATATCAATGTCGAGGCCGGCCTGGTAAAAGAACACGTCGCAACTGAGGCGGATGGCGTTCACCACGTTCAGGTTCCCATGGCTTCCCCAACATTTCTGGTAGCGGGCTCCATACTGGAAACCGCCCGTACAAGATTTAGGATAATGCTTGAATTCCGAAAGCACGCCATACTCCAGCCCCGCTCCGGCCGTTACCAGCTTAAAGACAGACGCCGGCGGATAAGTGCCAGAAATGGCGCGGTTGGTCAAGGGCCGCAGGGAATCCAGGGCCACCTGAGCCCATCCCTTGTTGCGTTCACGTTTTTTCAAGGAGAAAATATTCGGATCCAACCTGGGCGAACTCACCATGGCAAGTATTTCTCCATTACGGGGGTCTATGGCAACCAAAGCACCTCGGGCCGTATCCGGAATGGCCTCTTCTGCCACCTTCTGCAATTTCAAATCGATAGTCGATACCAGATGGAGTCCCGGTATGGGAGCCTTGCTATCAACCCCCTTCACCTGGCTGATTTCACGGCCGGAGGCGTTCACCTCCACAACCTTCACACCGTTTGTTCCACGGAATTCCTGGTCATAAAACTGTTCCAGCCCTTTCTGGCCAATGCGGTCTCCCTGGGAGTAATTTTCGTATTCCGGCAACTTCAGCTGTTCTTCAGAAATCTCGCTGGTATACCCCAGCACATGGGACGCCAATGTGCCATAGGGATAGTCCCTACGGGATTCAATCAGCGTTACAACACCAGGCAAACTTTCGGAATGCTCTTCTATAATGGAAACCTGTTCCGGCGAAGCATCTTCCAATATACGGATAGGCCTGTTCTTGATCCAGCGAGTACGTTGAAAAGCCGTGTCCAGAGAAAGGGAATCAAATACCCTCTTACCTTCACTATCCACAATGCTAAGCAAAGCGTTAAATATGGAATCACGACCCGCCTTTTTCCTAGGCAAACTCAAGGCAGACAGAGCTATTT
>CACXMH010000061.1 GCA_902768715.1 Fibrobacter succinogenes
GTCAGGAAAAAGAGATCAAGCTGCAGATCGACTGGAAAGCGCTTGGCATCAAGGCTCCGAAAACGGTCCGCGAACTCTGGACGGGAAAAGACATCCTCATTCCCGAGCTTGGACAATTTAAACTCAACGGTGGTCATTTTGCCCTATTAGGAATAAAATAAACGGGAGATTCAACTATGACATGGCTTGATTGGATTATTGTCGTCATCCCGCTGTTGGTTGTATTGTCCATCGGGCCGGCCTTTCTGGCAGCAGGACGCATAGTCGGACGTTATTTAATCTGCGAAAGGATAATTATCATGACAAAAAAGCGTTTCGCAGTCGTAGGGTCCGGAACCCGGTCCAGCAGGTATATCTCTGCTGAATATTTCGCAGTGGTGAATGGAAAACGTCAGTCTGTCATGCTGACTGTCCGGGAAAAAGAAATTTCGGGAATGGATTTCAAATACCTCGGGTCAGGATTTGGATTTACAATCCCATTTTCGTCCATCGTATGGATTTGACCAAAGCAAACCTTGTTCTGTGGGTGATTTATCAAAAATTCGCTCTGGACTTTCAAACGATCTGGAGGCATAATATCGTCTGAAGCAAAAGAGCAGAAGAACTTGCCCTGCGCCATGAACAAGAGTTCGTTCATGGTCGCCACGAGACCCTTGTTTTCACGATGCACGTATGTAAACTTGAGCTCTGCCTGCAGGCGTTCCAAAATTTCGGGAGACTTATCCGTACTGCCGTCATCGATAACAATGAGTTCAAAAGCGACACCTTTCTGCTCCATCACCGAACGGACAGCCGCTTCCACAAACTTTTCGTGATTATAGCTGGCCATAAGTACCGACACCACAGGCGGAAGCTCCCGCTGTTCTGTCTCGACCCCTTGGGCAAAGGCATTCACATAGACATTCTCAGTCATCTTCTCGGCAAACATGTTGGTTACGGAGTATTCCACTTGAGCCTCCGAACCAAGATGTAGAGCGTTACCAGATACAAGAAATTTTCCATGGCATAGGCAAGCATGGGTCCGTTAAAATCGACAAGCTTGACTCCGACAAGTGTTCCGACAGCCAAGAAAATTTCCGAACAGATTTCAACCGTTATAAACCTGACAGTCTCAGCACGAGCAATCAACACAAGTGCTAAGGCATACCCCCCGGCCCTGAAAAAATCACCAACAAGCTGAAGCGGCAGGTAATCAACCGCACCCATGTAGGCCGAAGAAAAAAGCACCTGCACCAGAATGCCCCTACCCAAATAGAGAGCAGCTATCATCACGAGGGAAATTCCCATGACACGCAATAAAACCGGGTGAAACATGCCAAAGAAATCAGCCCGGGACATTTTGGGAGAAACCTTCGGCAAAATGATTACCGTAAGGATTGCTGACATGGCCATGAACAAGAAGTCTGAAACCTTCCAGACACTTTGCCAGATACCCGCAGCATCGTTTCCGAAATTGGAAGCCACCGTAAGACGCATTACCGTGAGCACCACCGGAGTGAGAGCCATGGGGACAAGCCCCATAAGGGCATAGGACAGCCATGGTCTACGGGTATCAAGAGCCGTTTTCCAAATATGCTTAACGCTAAAACCCGCCTGACTTGCTATACGGATGGCAAAGAACGCAGCCACAATAGACTGGGTGGCAATAATCGACAAAACCGACAGCCGTCCCGTGAACAAGAAAAAAGCTACCCAGAGCACCTGCCAGATTGATGACACGATATTGATGGTGGCCCATTTGCGGTTCTCGTCAAGGCCGTTCATGACTGCTGCCGTAATGGTTATGACATTTGTTGCAAAAATGCCCGGCAAGGCAAACAGGATTGCCGCCTGGGCAAGGCGAGTCGGGATTCCTGGCAAGAGGGTATCTAGGGGAGCCATGAAACAGAACAGAAGTGCCGCAATAAACGTGAACAGACTTGCAAACGTGGTAAGACGGAGACCGCCCTGCCAAATGCCCAGCAATTTTTCTTTAGAGTTCTTGTTTTGAGCGGTAAGGGCTGTCCAACCATTCTGCAAGGCAAGGGAAGACGTCGCTGTACCGATACTCATTAGATTGAGGAACTGTCCCACACAGGCAAATGCCGCCGGCGGCAAGAATATCGCCAACAGCTTGTTGATAGCAAAAGCCCGAATGGCGTTCACCAGGGTTACCGCCCCGGAGCCTGCAAAAAGTTTCGCGAATTTCAAATCAGAAGATTTCATCAAATAAAGGCATTAATAGATTCGACAACATACGCGACCTGATCGTCTGTCATAGACGGTCCCATAGGAATACTGAGTTCTGTGCGGGCTAGTTCCTCGGTAAGGGGAAGCGGGCCATGGCGAAGTTCCCCGCGAGATACCGCACCCACAAAAGCCTCCTGCTTGTGCGGCGGAATCGGGTAATGAATCAAGGTTTCGACTCCGCGGGTTTTCAAGAACTTTTGAAGTTCGTCGCGTCGGTCACAGAATACCGGGAACACGTGCCACACATGAGACCTCGGATTCGCGGGAATTGGCGTTACACGCACAAGCGGATTCCTGATTTCAGCACAGTAGCGCGAAGCAATTTCTTGACGGCGGGCATTCCAAGAATCCAGATGTGGAAGTTTTGCAAGCAATATAGCCGCCTGTATTTCATCAAGCCTGGAATTAACACCCACGTACTTGTTCACGTATTTTTGTTCAGAACCGTAATTACCAAGGGACCTTACCACCTGGGCAAGCTCCAAGTCGTCGGTGACTACAGCTCCCCCATCGCCCATGGCGCCAAGATTCTTTGTAGGGTAAAAACTGTAGGCAGTTGAATTAGACGAGAGATTGTTCCCGTCTAAAGCAGCACCGTGAGATTGTGCTGCGTCTTCGAACACAAGCAACCCCCGGGTCTTCACAAATTCACAAATCGCGGGCATATCCGCCAAACGACCATACAAGTGAACAACCAAAATGGCCCGGGTCTTTTGGGAACAAGCATCAGCCAAACGAGCAACATCCAGATTGCATGTTTCAATGGCTGGTTCAACAAGAACAGGCACAAGCCCCGCTGCACGAACCGCAAGTACAGTCGCCACAAAAGTATTCGCAGGCACAATAACTTCATCGCCTTCTGCCATACGTCCCAAAATAATGGAGGCTTTTAACATCAAGGTCAGGGCATCTAGACCGTTCCCTACACCGACACAAGCCTTTTTGCCACAATAGGCAGCAAAAGCTTCTTCGAAGGCCGTGCAATGCGAACCGCGAATATACCAGTTTGACTTTATAACGGCATCTACGGACTCGCCTAGCAACGAACCCAAGTCGCGTTCCACGTAATCCAGCGAATAGAAAGGAACATGCTTCATCACTTGAGAAAATAGCAAATCGGAGCGCCTTCGGCGAGTTACTAGTTAATAGTTACGCCCTGCGGGCTAGCTTCTAGGCACAAGAAAACTCTTGTTTTTACAATTCTAGTAACTTAGAACTATTAACTTTTGCATTCTCCTTTTACTATTTTAATGAATATGTACGAAATTTTGCCCTACAAAAGCGACATGGAATCCCGATGGGATCGATTCGTGATGGAGGAATCTGTAAACGGGACCTTTCTGCAAACCCGCAAATTCCTGAATTACCATCCTGATGGCCGCTTTGTCGATGTTTCCTTCTTTGTAGAAAAAAGCGGAATCATTGTCGCTGCCGTCCCCGGTTGCAACATAGAGGGCAAGTTTGTCTCCCACCAGGGTTCCACATTCGGCGGGCCGGTCATTTCCAAGGATTTCTATTCCGGAAACAAGATTTCCGAAATCATCCAAGTAATCGACAACTACCTTGTCCAAAACTTCAACGGAATAACACTTAAGCCCACATCCCCGATTTTTTCAACCACACCCACCGACCTAATAGACTACACTCTGGAGCATCAGAATTATAATCGGCATACGGAACTCAGCTGTTTTACACCCCTTGTTCAGGGCTCTGACCCGCTAGAAAACTGCACGCGAGAATGCCGTCACAACTTTAGACAGGCAGAAAAACTGGACTTGACTTACGGAGAAATCCCAGAAAGCGAAATGGAAAAATTCTACGAATTCCTGTCGCTTTCAAAAGCACGCCATAATACCAAACCAGTACATTCTCTTGCAGAACTAATCGACCTAAAACAACGGTTCCCCGAAGAAATCCTGTTCCGGGGCATCTGGAAAGACGGGCTCTACCTTTCCGGTATGATGATCTTCTATTTCAAGCAAGCCAAGGCATTTCACTTTCAGTACCTCGCTCCAGACGATACAAAACGGGAGACCAACGCCACGACGGCACTGTTCGTAAACGCCATGCGCGAAGCGGCACAAACGGGTTGTGAAAAATTCTCCTGGGGTATTTCTACCGAAGATGGCGGGGCATACCTAAACGAGAACCTCTACCGTTTCAAGGAATCCTTCGGAGCTCTCCCCTGCCTAAATGCCAGATATGAGAAATAGACTAAAAATGTGAAATGTGAGATGTGAGATGGGAGATTATCCACCACACATTACTCATTACACATCACACATTAAATCTTGCCAACCTCTCTTAAAAAGTCTTCGTACTCATAGATGTAGTCCGACTCGTCGTAGTGTTCGGAAGCGAGTACCATACAGACCGCCCCCGAAGAAAAATTTTCGATTTCACGCCAGTGCATGGTCGGAATGTAAAGACCATGATAGGAGCGGTTCAACGAATACTTGGTGCGCTTTTTCCCATCGTCCAAAACCACATCGAAACTGCCACTGGCAGCAATAATCAACTGTCGGAGTTTGCGATGGGCGTGTCCTCCACGGGTCGTTCCCCCTGGAACATCGTATAAGTAATACACGCGCTTAATATCGAAGGGAATCAATTCTCCCCCTTCCACCACGCTCAAATTGCCCCGTTGGTCATGGGCAATAGGGATATCCAGTAACTGAGGTTCGTTCCAATTCATGTTTTTAATATACAAAAACGAGAATCCTAGAAAAAAGCTATCCCCAGAAAAAAGTTCTAGGAGATGCTGATTTGCTATATTCTCTATATGGCAAAAATCTGCATTGCTCTTGCAACCTACAATGGCGAAAAGTATCTCTCGAAGATGCTGGACTCCCTTGTGATGCAAACCCGCAAGGCAGACCTGATTGTTGCCATAGACGACGGATCTAAAGACAGCACCGTAGAAATCCTGCAAGAGTACCAAAAAACACTCCCCCTGCAGATAACCGCTCTCCAACAAAACGGCGGACACCGCGCAGCTTTTTCGAAGGCCCTTGAAATCGCCAAAACGCAACTAAATGAAAACGATCTTGTTGCCCTAGCGGACCAAGACGACATTTGGCTTTCAAACAAACTGGAAGTTCTAGAAAAAACGATCGAAACCCCAGACGAAAAAGGATTCAAACCCGTACTTGTATTCGGGGACGCACAGATTATCAACGCCAAAGGAAATGTCATTGACAAATCCTGGCAAAAGCTAGCCCATATTTGCACGATGCTTCCGATCAAGGCCCACATCGCAGGCATCAACAATGTCACAGGATGCCTATCCCTCTTTAGGGCTTCGCTGCTATCAAAGATTACGCCTATCCCAACAGCCGTAAATGTTCATGACGCCTGGATAAGCCTGATTGCCCAAAAACAGGGTTTTGTTCGCCCCATTGACGAACCGGTTGTCCAATACAGACTACACGACAACAATTCTGTCGGACTTGGAAGCAAATTCAGTTTTGACGAGACCTGCCAAAAACAAGCCGCCTGGACACGCCTGCTGGTAGAACAGAGTTCCGCCATTCCTTTGGACAAAGATGAAATCGATTTCGCCAATCAACTGAACCATTACTGGATTCAAAGAACCCAAAAGGCCTTCCTTCCAAGATATCTCCCCTTCTTAATCAGAAATAGAGGCCTTTTGTTCCCATATCCGCAAACACGAACTCGTAAAATCCTATTTTCGCTCCTAGGCTCCCCTGCGGTGCATTTTCTCTTCGGAAAAGACAAATGAAGACCATTGCTTTCTATTTGCCACAATTTCACCCTATCCCCGAAAACGACAAGTGGTGGGGAGAGGGCTTTACCGAATGGCACAATGTCCGCAAGGCAAAGGCGCTTTTCAAGGGACACCGGCAACCCCAAGTTCCCGGAGAATTGGGATATTACGACCTACGCGATAACGTAATTCGGCACAAGCAGGCACAACTCGCTCATAAATACGGGATTGACGCATTCTGCTATTACCATTACTGGTTCAACGGGAAGCAACTTCTGGAAACACCCGTAACAAAAATGCTTTCGGATGACGAATGCGACATGCCATTTTGCCTTTGCTGGGCCAACGAGAACTGGTCTAGGGCTTGGGACGGCAAAAACCGAGAAATTTTGATGGAACAAACGTACAACCTTGAAGACCATCAGAAGCATGCCGAGCACCTCTGCGAAATCTTCAAGGACAGCCGTTATCTCAAATCTGACGGCAGGCCCGTTTTTATCATCTATCGCATAGGCAAAATTCCAAACGCGGCAGAATTCGTCCGAATTCTGAATGAAACTTCCCAAAAGGCGGGCTTTGATGGCGTGCGAATTTTTGCCGTCAGAAATCCTACATATGATGTTCCCGACGAAACACTTAGAACCTGGGGTATCAGCGACATCGTTGATTTTGAGCCAAACGCCAAAGATTTTCCCAAAAGATCCATGGTCGGAAAAACCATCCGGCTTTTGCAGCGGAAGTGGAACTCCTTTGCAAAGATTTGGCATGGACCGGAGTTTTATTCGGTTCTAAGAGTCCCTTACAAGTCGGTCGTCGAAAACGCATTAAAATTGTACGATACCCTTGGCGAAAACCATTACCCCACCGTATTCCCGAACTGGGACAATTCTCCTAGGCGCAAGGCAGCTACCATCATCCAAAGTGAATCCCCCGATGATTTTGCTGTATGGGTTCGTTCTGCGGCAGAAATCCTCCGTAAGCGTCCTAAAGAAAAACAATTCTTATTTATCAACGCTTGGAACGAATGGGCCGAAAGCGCCCACCTGGAACCGGACCAGGAAACAGGGACTTCTTTTCTAGAAGCTTTCAAGAGGGGAATTGAACCTTGAAGCCCGTTGTATCAGCCATTCTCGTAAACTTCAAGCAAACGGAGAAAACCCTTCGCTGTTTGCAGAAACTCGACGAAATGTCTGTCAAACCCGATTTTATCGTGGTTGTTGACAACTTATCTTCCGATGAATCCCGTTCCTCGTTGCAGAAAATAAACCTTAGCACCCCCGTCCACTTTATTTTTAACAAGGAAAATCTGGGTTTTGCCGCCGCTTGCAACCAAGGCATCCGTGAATCTATTTCCAGACAGAAAGAAAGCTTCATCTGGCTGCTGAACAACGACACTCTTCCCGATTATAGGTCACTGGAAAAACTGCTGGACAAATCTCTTGAAACTGGTGCCGGGATTACAGGGTCCCTCATCAAGAAACCAAATGGTGAGTTTTCCGGTGGCGTTGGGCGCATCCATCCTTTTTTTGGCTCTGTTCGCAGACCCCACACTCCCGAAGAAACAAACTTCAATTACGTCGAAGGTTCCTCCTTCTTGATTTCGCCCCGGTGCCTGAGCCAGGTAGGGCCTTTAAGCGAAGACTATTTTTTGTACTTTGAAGAAACCGATTACTGCGTTCGCGCCCGTAAACAGGGCTTTTCCGTAGCCTGGGCCACAGAAAGCGTAGTTGTCCATGACATCGGATCCTCCACAGGTGGAGATCTCGGACTTGGTAAAGTACCCTACTTTATCGATTGCCTGTCTGTCCGAAACCGCATTCACTTCGCCTACAAAAACGGATTTCCTAAAATCGGGATTACTCTCGGGCTGCTTATCAGCCTTCTACTTCGAGCAAAACGCTGCCAATTCAGAAGAATCTTCAAGATTCTCCGTATCACGTTTTCAAGCAAGGCTCTGAAAAAATTTATTATTGAAAATGGCGGGTATTATGAAATTCAGGCATAGGACACTTTTTGATACCATGGCGATTCTCATCGCCGTGTCCGCCAGTTCCCATGCCGCAGGACACATTACCTTGCAAGATTCCGCTCGGCACCACGAGGTAAATATCGGAGCCGAACTTAAGGATTCCCTGACCGTCACCAACCTGAAAAACGCCCCCACCCACTACGACAATTCCATGTCCGTCCGGTTCTTCTTGGATGGTCACTTTACCGACAAGTTCCTGTTTGCGGCCCGGGTCAACGTCAACACGGACTACACCAACCGGGTAATTCTGGATCACAGTTACAATCCCGAAGAAGGCATCCCCTACAACAAGCAGAGCGACAACCGCCGGACCTGGGACCTATTTGCGGCCCACGCCAGTTACCAGCTGGACCCGGTGACGCTCCTCGCCGGATTTGACTACTTGAGCATGGGCCCTGCCCGCAGGAACCACGTGATTCTTCGGGGCGAACAGAACCCCTACCGCCCCTGGCAAGACAGCAGCAGCCGTCTGCAAAAGCCTGCACCTACCCCCTATTTCGGTTACCGATTCGAATTGGGACCGGTAGAATACACCCAGTACGCGGCCAAGCTTTTTGAGAAAAAAGGCTACAACAAGTATGTCCACGTTCATCGGCTGAACCTGAACCTGCCGGAAAACATCACCTTCGGTCTTTCGGAAACCGCCCTTTACGGAGAAACTACGGAACCGGCCGGATGGAATCCCAATCCCGACGCCGACAGCACCTACCGGGATTTTGAATGGGCCTACGTAATTCCCTTTATCCCCTACGTGTTCCAGGAGCACCTACAGGGGGACCGGGACAACATTTCTTTAGCCTTTGATTTAAGCGTCAAGACCATCCGCCACTGGGAACTTTATGGAGAACTCCTGTGGGACGACATGAAGTCGCCCACCAGCATGTTCGACGACAGCTGGTGGGGCAACAAGTGGGCGGCCTCCATAGGCATTGCCCGT
Organism: Fibrobacter succinogenes; assembly: GCA_902768715.1. Taxonomy (GTDB): domain Bacteria; phylum Fibrobacterota; class Fibrobacteria; order Fibrobacterales; family Fibrobacteraceae; genus Fibrobacter; species Fibrobacter succinogenes_L. The sequence continues at coordinate 8,923 of CACXMH010000061.1, forward strand.
GACAGCCTGCGCCTGGGCCCTGCCCTGTTCGGCTGGTTCACCGAATTCACCCGCATAGAGCCATGGGTCTATACCCACCACAAGGGGGGCGGCTACACCTACGCCCATTACAACCAGAGTCTAGGGAGCAATCTTGGGCCCAACAGCGAAGAACTATATACGGAACTGAATGCAAAAATTGCCTTCTTGGATGTTGTGCTTTTCGCCAGCATGGTCAAGAAATGCAACACCTTCGGAAGCCACATACGGGACATCCATCACCCCGAGGGTGCCACTGACAAGCATTTCTTGAGAAAGGGATGGACCGACGAATACCAGGAACTAGGCGGATCCCTGAAGATCAGCCCTTGGAACTTTATTTCGGTAGAAGCCGGATACTCTCGATTCTTCGGGGACTACGAGGGCTACACGGCTAGAGTGGCTGGGAGCCTGCAGTGGTAAAGTCCACGGACTTTAACGCAGCCGCCATCTCCTCCGGAAAATGAAAATCCGTAAACACCCTGGGTTCATCCCAGTAGGGCAGCTGCAGCTGCACCTTGTAGGCGTAAAGCATCTGGTGATGTGCCCCCAGAAGGTCAAAGTCCTCTTCGGATAGCGAACCACCGCCGGACATCTTCTGGTAGAACTTTCCATCGAAACTGTACAGTCGATCTCCAACGATGGGGAACCCCAGTTCTGCAAGGTGGGCCCGAATTTGGTGCTTGCGACCGGTCAACAGTTCACATTCCACCAGGGAACGGCAGGAGTTTTCGGCAGCAGTTTCTGACGAAACGGATTTTGGCGCAGCACCCGGCAAAACGGCAAGCCTCCTGAACACCGTAGAGCAAGGCTTTCCGCCCGGAGTGTGGTACATCTTGATGCGGATCGGTGCCGACGGATTTTCTTCCAGGGGCAAGTCGCAACGGACTTCCCCTTCGGGAAATTCCCCAGGAACTACAGCCAGATAGAACTTACGGAGCAAAATCCGGTCCAGGTGCTTCTGGAATCTTGACGCCGTATCGGCGCTCTTGGCAAACAGCATGATTCCGCCGGTATCCCTATCCAGGCGGTGCATGGGGGTAGCCGTATCGCAGTCAAAGCCCCGACGGATAATGGCGGCGAAGGTGTTGTAGAAAATCCGACCCGTATGATGGACAGGAACTCCGGCAGGCTTTGACACCAGCAAGAATTCCTCGTCTTCAAAAAGTGTCTCGTAATGGGTGGGTACGTCGGGTTCGCTGTAGTTTTCCACATGGTAAACCACCTTGTCGCCCCTGTGGCCCACCGTTTCCAGATCGGCAGATTTTCCATTGATGGAAACCAGACCTCGCGAGAGACGGTCCATCCATTCTTCGCGGCTGTGGTAAGTGAACCGCTCCGAAAGGCTGTCCAGCAAAAGCCGACCGTTCTGTTCCGGCCGGACTTCGCTTTCAAAGAACATATCCTTGGGGGCACTCACCTGAGGGAATCCCTGACGTAGCCCGAAGAATCCCGAAGTTCATCTATCACGTCGAAAGCCAGTGAACCAATCACCGCACCGTCCTTGTAGGCGGTTTCTACGCGGTACTTGCCTGCCGGGACTTTGCTCTTCTTGGAATAGCTCCGGAATCCCTGTTCACGACCGCCATTGATGACCATACGGCCAGAAGAAATCTTGTCCGTCAGGCGGTACTCTCCTGTAGATGGGTCCTTGTAATACCAGCGGTACTCCAGTTCCGCCTTCAGGGCAGCAGGCGCATAGACGGCCGCCAAGAAATACACCTCTCCGTCGGGAGCCTTGTGTACCGAAGGCGCCTGCAGGCCGAGTTTCTGCAAGAATCCCGGAGCATCCACGTCGCAGGAAAAATTCTTGCGGTCAAAATTCTGGCAGGGGATCTGCTGCTTCAGCACGAGAGGGACTGGCGGTACCCAGTTCATCAGGTAGGCCACAATCAGCAGGGAACTGATAAAGACTGGCGCTACCAGAACCGCCTTGCTCCGGCGGGAAATTTTCCAGATCCACACGCAAAGCCCCAAAGAAAGAAGAGTGCTGAGCAAGAACCAGAAAAAACCAATCCGATGGACGACATGGGGAATGATAAAATTCAGGAACATGGTTCCCAGCAGGCAGAAAAAGGCAAGACTCACACCAAAGCTTTCGTACTTTTTCTGCAAGAATTCATTGCCCACCAGCATACACGCAAGGGCAATGACCAGCAAGAACGACGCCAAAGAGCCACTACTCTTGAAATAACAGACCACCAAAGCGCTGAACAGGCCTCCGAAAAGGAACTGGACCGCCCAAGTAAAACGGGCTTTCCATACCGGGCTCCATTCCCTATCCAAAAAACGATGGTGCACCACAATCGCATTGACGGGAATAGCCGTCGATTCGTAACCGATTTTGTCGGCAATTTGTTGGGCCTTGTTCTCGGCAGCGGATTTAAGTTTCTCCGCAACTTCTTCGACCTTGGTCTGGGGTTCCTTGGAGGTGGTAGGCCCTGGAGCCGTCTGAACTCCCTGGGCTTTCGCCACAGCGGCAAGGCGTTCCTTAGTCCAACCTTCCGGGTGATCCAGTTTAGCCGACAACAAAATCACGAGAATAAAGGCGCCGACGTAATACGCCAAAAGGATCAGCAGGTCGGAACCATAGACCATGGTACCGAGGGTAATGGAATCCCAACCGAAGCCGGCAAGAAAGGCGATAGCAGGGAAAAACTTTTCAATCCGCTGGACAATGGGGGTCGCCCTTAATTTTTCAATCCGTTCCTTCACCTGCATCTTTAAGCCCCATAGAGATTGTTGTCCAGAATGTAGCGGTAAATTTCGGGCAAAAGGCCTTCGGGGCAGACACCCCTGTTCTTCAACAGGCTCCGACGGATTTCGGTACTAGAAAACCTACCCACGAAGCCCTCCTTAGGACCAAGCCAGAACATACCGGCATAGCCCTTGGCCTTGTGTTCTGCCGGATCCAGTATTGGAGAACCGGCACGGGCAAACACGATGATTTCGAATTCCTTCATCAGTTGTTCGCCGTTGAATTCCGTGCCGTAGAAATGCAAGGGATCACGCCACTGGGGCATGGTCTCGTAACTATCGGCACCGGTCAGCAAACGAAAATTAACATCGGGAAACTTTTCCCGCAAACCTTTCAAGAAAATGTAAGTTCCCCGGTAATCCCCCTGCTCGATTTCCAAATCAGAAAGAATAAAACGGGGTTCATGGCCGGTTGCCATTTCCAACATCTTGAAACGGTGTTCCGGAGACGCATTGATAATCTTGTCCCAACGGTCGGGACTGGGCATAAACCAGACCTCGTCGCAGAAGCCTTTTTTTAGGCAAAGTTCCGCCACATAAACATGGTCCCTATGGACCGGGTCAAATGCACCGCCCATGACGGCAACGGTCTTAGAAGACATAAGCGGCAAACCCGAAATTGAGCTGGATGCGGCTTCCGGAAACCGATTTTCCCATAAAGGGGTCGTAATGGTCCAGCACCCAGCGGTAGCTGACTTCGGCAAAGAGCAAGGAAGTCGTAAAAATGTTAACGACAGAACCAAAACCGGCTCCCCATTCGTTCCAGGCGATATCACCCAGATCACTGAGTTCCTTGGCCCTGGAATAGGAACCGGTAATGTAGAAGAGACTCCACGTATGGACACCCAACTCCACATCGAAATTGGAGTGGTCTATCTCGTATTTTTCGTCGTCAGATTCTTCTTGATAATCAAAAAATCCATACCCGACCCTCAGGAATCCAAGACCTGGGTACCAAGCACCAATCATGGGTTCAATTTGCCGTAGGCCAAGGCCCTGGCTTGCACCCACTCCCGTTCCCGAACCAAAACCAAGAGCCCCTCCCAAGAACAGGGGCGTACGAATTCCAGCCAAGGTGCCTCCATCCTGTGCAAAAACACCTGCCACGGAAAAAACGAGAAAAAAGAGTAAGGTTCGCAAAAAACGAGGTTTCATATAGAGTCCATCAACTATCTACAAAACTAAAAAAAGCGCAATGGCAAGCCCAAGCAGC
>CACXMH010000062.1 GCA_902768715.1 Fibrobacter succinogenes
CGTAGAATCGCCCTCGTTGAACCACTCGATGTACTGGCGGATTTCCTTGATTTGTAATCCCGAATCCTTGAGGCATTCAATCATGGTAAGCCAGCGAAGATCTTCGTCGCTGTAGGCCCGCACGCCCGAGGCGTTCTTCTTGACAAAGGGAAGCAGGCCCTCTTTTTCATAGTAACGCAGGGTATAGGCCGAAAGCCCTGTCTTCTTGACGACATCACCTATGGAGTAACTCATGTTTACAAAATATAAATATTTTCGTCCAAACGATAGAGTTAGAGTTAACTCTAAATAAAATTTTTCAACTTTTTTCACAAGAACTCAACACCTAGAGTAAGCTCTAGGTGTTATATTTCTTATAGAACATTTTCAAAAGGAGATTCTATGTGCTGTTTTGTCGTGCCCATGGCCGAAGCGGTCGTCACCACCATCGCAACCCTCGTGTTGCAGCAGACCGACAAGTCCAAAAGTGAATCCAGGAACCTTGAAGCCGCGGTTTCTGGCGCTCCGCAACCCTTCTATAAAAGCCTGCGCCTGCTTGCCCGTATGCTCTGGCTCGTAACAGGCGTCCTGATTATCGACCATGTCATGAACGGAGAACTCATGTGGAGTTATCCATTCTTTACCGCTGCCACAAGCCCCGAAGGTGTTTCCGAGATGGTGCGGGAAATGTCAACGGTAGGCGTTGCCATGTCGGCATTTATCACGTCCGTATGGGCAGTGATGATTATCGCACGCAAGTACAAGGCCCAATCCCTCGCCAAGGCCGAGGTCCACACCAACCACTAACCACGAGCCACTACAAATATGGATAGAAGAGACTTTTTAAAAACCGCAGGCGCAGCAGCACTCGCTTCCGCCGTATTCACACCCGCTTTCGCGAAAGGGAAATCCATGGAACAGAAGGAACCCGGAAAGGACGTTTCCAACGTCTATTTCACCAAGGACCTGAGTGCCGCAGGCCTCATCAAGTTGTACAAGAAAATCAACGAGGGCATTACCGGACGTGTCGCCATCAAGCTCCACACCGGCGAAAAGAACGGCCCCAATATTCTGCCCCGCGAATGGGTCAAGGAATTCCAGGCGCAAGTGCCCAACTCCAAGATTGTGGAGACCAACACCTGGTACGAAGGCGACCGGTACACTACCGAACAGCACCGCGAAACCCTCAAGGTGAACGGCTGGACCTTCTGCGACGTAGATATCATGGACGAAGACGGCGAAGTGATGCTTCCCGTAAAGGACGGCCTCATTTTCAAGGAAATGTCCATGGGCGCACATATCAAGAACTACGATTCCATGATCGTGCTGACCCACTTCAAGGGCCATGCCATGGGCGGTTTCGGCGGTTCCATGAAGAACATCGCCATCGGTTGCGCGGGCGGACGCCTGGGCAAGAAGATGATTCACGAATACGTGAAGGGCGGCCCCACCAAGATGGAAGCGGGCGGCACGGCAGGCTGGAAAACCAGCGGAGCCCTGTTCATGGAAACCATGGCCGATTCCGCAAAGGCCACCTGCGACTTTTTCAAGGGTCACATCTGCTTTATCAACGTGCTACGCCGCATGTCCGTGGACTGCGACTGCGCAGGGCTTTCTGCAGCGGAACCCAAGTGCCGTGACATCGGCATTCTCGCCTCCACAGACATCGTGGCGGTGGACCAGGCCAGCGTTGACATGGTCTATAAGCTTCCGCCCAAGGAACTTCACGACCTCAAGGAACGCATCGAGACCCGCGAGGGCCTGCACCAGCTGCCCGCCATGGAAAAGCTGAAGATGGGTAACCGCAAATACAGGATTATCGAACTGTAGCCTAGTTCGCGACGGCACCGTAGATAAATTCTCGTCACCGTCGCGGATTATGTTATATTTCTAAGAAAAGGCAGGTAAAATATGTCCCTTGGAATTCCAGAAATAATCCTGATTGTGGTCGTGGTGCTCCTTTTGTTCGGGGCAAAACGCATTCCTGAACTTGCACGTTCTTTAGGCAAGGCCCAGAATGAGTACAAGAAGGCGAAAGAAGCCCTGAAGGAAGAAGCCGAAGACCTGCAGAAGACGGTGGAAAAAGCCGCCGAGGCTTCGGCACGCTCAGCAACCGAAGAAGATAAGAAAGGCTGATGACCTCCAAACAGGATCAAGAGGCTACGCTGATTTCGCATTTGGAAGCGCTCCGACGGGCGCTTTTGCGTTCTATTGTCGCCCTTGCCATCGGCATCGTGCCCCTGTTCCTTGTTTCACCCTACGTTCTGGACTGGTTCTGTAAGCAAATTGCCCTGCAGGGCGGCGTCACGCTCCATTACTTTTCCCCGATGGAAGTGTTCCTACTGCAGCTCAAGATTTCTGCACTGCTGGACTGCGTGCTGTTTTCGCCCTACATCGCCTGGAACATGTGGCAGTTCGTGCTCCCCGCCCTATACGACAACGAAAAGCGATTCATCCGCTCCATCGTGGCCATGACCAGCGGGCTCTTCATCGCGGGCGTCGCCTTCTGCCTTGTCGTCTGCTTCCCGCTGATTGTGCAGTTCGGCATGAGCTTTGCAAGCACGACATTGCAACCCGTATTCGGCGTCTCTAACCTGGTAACACTCGCGCTCTGGCTTTCCCTTGCGTTCGGATGCATGTTCCAGTTCCCGCTGGTGACCTACGCCCTTATCCGCGCGGGCATCGTGAATTACGAGACCGTCTGCAGCAAGCGCCCCTACGTGGTGGTGGCAATCCTTGTGCTAGCGGCTCTCCTCACGCCCCCGGATGTAGTAAGCCAACTGTTGCTTGGGCTCCCGACGTACCTGCTCTTCGAAGCGGGTCTACTTGCGGCCAGGCATTACAAGGGGCGCGCCTTGAAAGAAGTCCACCCTGAAAACGCCCCGAACATCGCGCCGCAAGATTCAACCGCAATCGCGATGGAATCCGAGACGGTGAAAACCACAGCGACGAAAGCCGAAACTCCCGCAGCCGACGACATCGATTTTGCGGCACCTTCTTCCAAGTTCCAGGTCGGCTCAGAAAAATACACCGACAAGTGGAAACCTTATTGATTTTTAGAAAATTTATTTGCCTTAGAGTCAACTCTAAGTGATATATTAGAAGTATGAAAAAGTTTGTTTCAAAAGATTCCTTTGAAGACATCGGTTTTGCCAAGCTGGACGTGAGTCGCGAATCGCGTACAGGCACTAGCGAGGCCGTTTATTGCGCTGGCAAGACGTCGGAACAGCTCCTGAAAATTCTTAGAAAGTTCCGTGACAAAGGCTGCCGCGTGCTCGGGACCAAATGCAGCAAGGAACAGGCGGAATTCATCGCAAATGCAGGTGAGAAAATCTGCTACGACGAACTCTCCCGGACGATTTCGCTAGCAGATGAAACGCCTGCCAGGCAGAAGCGCGGGCGTTCCGGCGGCAAGGCGGCACAAACGGTTGCAAAACTCGGGCCTGTGGCCGTATGTTGCGCAGGAACGGCGGACCTGCCTATCGCCGAAGAAGCCGCCAAGACGCTGGAATTTAACGGCGTGAAGGTCTTGCGCCAATACGACGTAGGGATTGCGGGGCTGCACCGCCTACTTTCGAAGGTGGAGGAAATCCGCAAGGCTTCGGTGGTCATCGCTGTTGCCGGAATGGAAGGCGCGCTCCCCGGCGTGATTGCCGGACTCGTGAAAGCGCCCGTGATTGCCGTGCCTACATCGGTCGGGTACGGGGCATCCTTCGGCGGGATTAGCGCACTGCTAACCATGCTCAACACCTGCGCCGAGGGCGTGACGGTGGTAAATATCGATAACGGTTTCGGGGCGGCCATCGCCGCATTTAGAATGTTGAAGGTAAAATGATGAAATATCTCTATCTTGATGGATCTTGCGGTATCAGTGGCGACATGACGGTTGCTGCGCTTCTTGGACTTGGTGCATCACGCGAAAAAATGGATGCGGCGATTGCTGGACTCGGCCTAGAAGGCGTCCACGTCCATGTGGAAAATTCAAAGAGTTACAGCATTGCGGGGCTTTCTTTTGCGGTGCATGTCCATGACCACGACGCAGACCACGTGCATTCTCACGAAGAAGGGTATGTAGAGCACCATCATCACCATGAACATGGCGAACATTGTCACGGCGCTTCGACAAGCTCAGCGACCTTGCATCATCACGAACATCGGCACTTGTCCGAAGTTTACGAGATTCTGGACCGCGCAACAAATGCAGGGACAGTCACGCCCCGCGCCCTTGAAACCGCAAAAAAGATTTTTCGCATCATCGCCGAAGCCGAGGCGAAGGCTCACGGCGTGCCCGTAGAAGAAGTCCATTTCCACGAAGTGGGTGCCGTCGATTCCATCGTTGATATCTTGGCGGTCGCCGTCCTTGCCGATGACCTTGGCATAGAGAACTGCATCGTTACAGGGCTCAACGAAGGTTCCGGTTTTGTAGAAACGCAACATGGTCAATTGCCGATTCCCGTTCCGGCGGTAGCGCACATTGCAGAAGCCGCGGGCATCGCGCTTCACATCACCGAAACGAAGGGGGAAATGGTTACACCCACGGGGGCCGGTATCGTGGCGGCTCTGCGGACAAGTGAACGCCTCCCTGCAGGCTACAAAATTTTAAAATCGGGCGTGGGTCTCGGCAAGCGCGATTTCGGGCGAGCAAATTTCTTGCGGGCACAAATCATCGAAGACTCCGCAGGCGACAAAGGCGGCGACGCAACATCCAGTACCACAGGCTGCACCCCCGCAGATTGCAACGTTTTCCAGATTGAAGCGAACATCGACGATTCCACCCCCGAAGAACTGGGCTATGCCATGGACAAGCTCTTCGAGGCGGGGGCCCGCGATGTTCATTTTATTCCCTGCTACATGAAGAAAAACCGCATGGGCACACTCCTGTGCGCTCTCGCCGACAGCGAGCACCTGGCCGCCGTAGAGAAAGCCATTTTCTTGCATACATCGACCGTCGGCGTGCGCCGTTTCCCCGTAGAACGCACCTGCATGGCCCGCAGCACCTTCGAAGTCGAAACGGAATTTGGCAAGGTTCGCGTCAAGAAATCCGTTTTGAGCGGCATCGAAAAAATCAAACCCGAATTTGACGACCTGAAAGCATGCGCCGACAAGGCGGGCGTTCCCATTCGCGAAATCCAGAAAGCGGTCGAGAAGAAACAGCACTAAAAGTGAATTGTCAAGCCGCAATTTTGTATTTTACTTTACATGGAAAGCTTGAGCCAAAAGTTTGAAAAACTGAAAAACCTCTTGCGCGAAATGGACCGCGTCGCCATCGCATTTTCTGCCGGCGTAGATTCCACGTTCCTAGCAAAAGTCGCTCACGACGTGCGGGGTGACAACATGGTTGCTTACACCGTCCAGGCAGGAATGGTCCCCGAGCGCGAAATCGCATTTTCCCGAGAGTTCTGCAAGTTGCACGGAATCCCGCAGCAACTGATAGAAGTTGACGAAATGCAGGTAGAAGGATTTGCCGAAAACTCCAGGGAACGTTGCTACTTTTGCAAGCGCAACCTGTTTTCAAAAATTACAGAACGCGCAAAGGCAGCAGGATTTTCAACCGTCTGCGAAGGCAGCAATGCCGACGACATTCACGATTACCGCCCGGGAATGCGCGCCCTCCAGGAACTCGGCATCAGGAGCCCCCTCCTGGAATGCGAACTCACAAAAAAGGACATTCGCGAACTTTCGCACCAACTGGATTTACCCACATGGGACAAACCTTCCTTCGCCTGCCTTGCAAGCCGCATCCCTTACGGAGAACCCATTTCCCGGGAAAAGCTTTCCATGGTATCAAATGCGGAGCAACTGCTTTTTGAAATGGGCTTCAAGCAGTTCCGCGTGCGCCTGCATGGCAACCTCGCACGCATCGAGGTATTGCCGGAAGATTTCAACAAGGTTCTAGAAAAGCGCGACCAGATTCTCGCAGCCTTCAAGAAAATCGGATTTACCTACATCTCGCTAGACCTGCAGGGCTTTCGCAGCGGCAGCCTGAACGAGACTTTAGCCGCGAAGTAATAAAAGTTGAATTGAAAAAAGCCCCCTCTTTTTTCCGAGGGAGCGTTCATAGGAACAAAATCTGTTCTTATTTTCAAGAAAAGATAATAAAGAAAAGCTTTTTCCACAGTTCCCATAAAGCATAATATTTAATCTTTTCACCGAATTTCCACAAAAAGCACCCAATAAATTCAACAAACTGGATAAAAAAGTACATTTTTTATCCAATACAATGCATTTATTGAATAAAAAAGCTATTTTTATGGGTGAAGGACGGTTTCCCTATGAAGATAGCCATACAAAACCAGCGCAAGGAGCGGGACAGACTTCTCGGTCTGCCGTATATCCCCCGTCAAACCATATACGACTTTGACGAATTGCTGAAAAGCCCAAACATCAAGCTTTTGACGGGGCCGAGGCGTGTCGGAAAATCCACCCAGGCCCTTTTGATGTTGCGAGGCAAGAACTTCGCCTACCTGAATTTTGACGACAACGAACTATTGAACAAGTGGGACGAACAGCAAGCCGAGATGTTGCTTGGCGAAATTTATCCGAATTACGAGTACCTGCTGCTGGACGAAGTGCAGAACATTGACGGTTGGGACGTCTGGGTTAATAAACTTTATCGACGTGGTGTAAATTTGGTCATAACCGGCAGTAACGCCAAAATGCTTTCTGGCGAAATGGCAACCGTACTAACTGGCCGCTACCTTGAAATCAACATGCTGCCATTTAGCCTTGCCGAAGCATCGCAGTTTGCTAGCCGCTTGGGTAATGCAGAAAAAATACAAGACGACTTCTTGAAAAACGGCGGTTATCCGGAGACTTTTACTCAAAGGTCTATTACCCAGAGTTATTTACAGACTCTTTTCGATTCCATTCTATACAAGGATATTGTCAGAAGGCATAAGATCAGAAACGCAACTGACTTGAACAATGTGGCCTTGTTTCTTTTGTCCAATTTCACGGGAACATTTAGCTACAATGACGTGGCAGATGACCTTGGGCTCTCTAGCGTCAGCACAACAAAAAAGTTCATGGATTACTTGCACGAACCGTTTCTGTTTTATTATCTGGACAGGTATAACAACAAACTAAAGCTGATGAAAAAAGCGCCCCGCAAGGTGTATGTGGTTGACAATGGTTTTGTTGCGTCGAAGGCTTTTAATTTGAGCGATAATCTCGGAAAACTGCTGGAAAACCAGGTCTTTGTGGAGTTGCTCCATCGCGGGTATGACACCGAAAAGACTTTGTTCTACTACCATTCCCGAAACGACAAGGAAATCGACTTTGTACTTCGTGAAGGCAACAAGGTCAAGGAACTTATCCAGGTTTGCTACGATATGTCCAAAGAAAAGACTATAAAGCGGGAAGTGGACAGCATCGTCGAATGTGCGGGAGAACTAGGCTGCGACAACCTGACTATTGTAACTTGGAACGAGGAAAGGACTATCGAAAAAAAAGGCTACACCATCAAAGTTGTGCCTGTGGGTAAGTTTTAAGCTCCACTATTTGCTACGCCTTCATAAGTTTCGCCACATAATGCACCGCAACGGCGAACAGCACAATGATGGCGATGTAGTCCGCGAAAAAGAGGGCGTAGCCGCGTTCCGCATCAAAGAAGAAAAACGGCTGTTGCAGGAACATGTATTTCCAAAGCCCGCGAATGGCGAAGGCGTAAATCCCGTAGCCCGCCACAAGAGCGTCAACCACGCGGGTTACGACAAGTACCGCCTTTGACTTGAATGCGCCTGCAAGCCCCAAGCGGTTTGCAATCAGGCTTACATGTAGCCCGATGTGAAGCGACATGAACACGTAATACCAGTGGCTTGCAAGCAGATGCGCCGTGCGGGCAAAATTTGCACCCGATTCAATCCCGAGCCAGGCGAACACGTGGTTCGAAAGCATGATTCCGCTCACCATCAGGAAAATCGCACACAAAAGAATCCCGCAATTCACGACTGCCTGCAAGATGCGGAATGCGTTGTAGCGGCCCTTGAACAGCGAAAGGAAGAATCGCCGGTTCAGCGAGATGTGCACCGCCCACAGAACAAGCAGCACCACGCCCAGAATCTCGTGAACGGCAGTCGATTCAAAGAAATAATTGCCGCCCATCAGCACGAGCGTCGCGATTGTCATCGCGATATCAAGCGGCATTCTGATTTTGGAGGAAATCGGCATATTAGGGAATATACATTATTTCGTCTTCACGCCGTTTTTCTCGAGCCACTTGGCCACATCTTTCGAGAGGCTAGAACCGCCGGAATAATGCACCGAAAGGCCTTCGCCGATTTTTGCGTTGGGCGCGAGTTTCGCAATCGCGGTGATGCTTTGGCCAAAGCGCCCGCCACCGTGGGAGCAGAACGGCAAAATCCGCTTGTCCGCAAAGTCGTAACTTTCGAGCAAAGTCGCAATAGGCATCGGGATACTCGCCCACCAGTTGGGGTAACCGATGATAATCGTTTCGTAATCGGCCCACTTCTTTACGTCGGGCTTTTTCTTGAGGGCAGGGCGCGCCTGTTTGTGCTGGTCGTTCTGCGCCTGCTTCAAGACGGTATTGTAGTCGTCGGAATAGGGCTTCACGAGTTCAAGTTCCACCATGTCGAAACCGGTCTGCTTCTTGATTTCGCGGGCGACACCGCGGGTATTCCCGCTCCAGGAATAGAAAACAATCAGCGCACGGGATCCGCTTTTCGGGTTCGACGCCGCTTGCGCCTTTTCGCCCTTAAAGCATGCCGCTTCCTGGGTCACAAATGTCCCCTTGACGCCTGCACCCGCATTCATGGCGAGCCGGAGCCCCACATTGTAACTCTTGCTGGATTGCTGCATGGCCCCGCGATAGGCGCTGCGGAGGTTCTTGCCGAAATCGTTCCAGCCGCCACCGCGATGCACGCGCCTTGTGCCCGAAGGCTTGCCCGCCGGATCAACCGTCACGCTTGTCGTGCCTGCAGAAACACCGTAATCGCCGTAAAAGTCAAAGCACCATTCGCCCACGTTCCCGTAAATGTCGTAAAGCCCGAAGGGATTGGGCTTGAACTTACCCACGGGGAGCGTGTTCCCGCGGTAAACGCCGGGGCGTGTTTCCAGAACCTCGTCGTTGAAATAGTTCTGCTCGATTTGATACGGATAATGCCCGTAAAAATTCACGTCGTCGGCACCGGGAGCCTTCTTTGTGTAGAACGGCGTGGTCGTGCCGCCTCGGGCCGCGTATTCCCATTCCGCTTCGGTGGGGAGCCTGTAGCCGTTCGCCTCGCGATTCCAGCTGACCGCATCGCCTTCGATAGCGTAAACGGGAGTGCGTCCGTCGCGTTCGCTTAACTTGTTGCAAAAACGAGCCGCTTCGAGCCACGTGATGTTTTCGACAGGCAAGTCGTCACCCTTAAAACTGGAGGGATTTTCGCCCATCACTTCGCGGTAAAGCTTTTGCGTCACCTCGTATTTACCCAGGTAAAAATCGGAGACCTTCACCTTGTGGAGCGTCTCGTCGTTGACGCGCCAGTCCTCGTTTGCGGGGCTTCCCATGTTGAAAGTCCCGCCCTTGATAAGCACGAAGCCGTCGGGCGCAGGTGCCGCCGCAAAAGTTCCTACCGTCATAAGGCCAATAAATGCGCAAGCGAGAATTCTGGCAAACATTATTTCAACTTCCCGTAGTCTTCGTCGCTCACGGGCTCAAGCCATTCGTTGCTAACCAGGAATCCGGAGCCGCCCCGTGCCAATGCTTGACGCCAGCCGGAATGTTCACCACGTCGCCGGGCTTCAGTTCCACCGCCGGCTTGCCCCATTCCTGATAGTAGCCGCGGCCCGCCGTCGCAATGAGAATCTGGCCACCGCCCTTCTTTGCATGATGGATATGCCAGTTGTTGCGACATGCCGGTTCAAAAGTCACGTTCCCGACACCCACCTGTTCCTTGCTGATCATGTCGAGATAGCTCTTGCCCACGAAATACTTGGCGTAGGCGTCGTTCGGCTTGCCCACCGGGAACACACTCCAGTCCTTGCCTGGCATGGATTTTGCGACCGTCGCACCAGCCGCATCCGCAGTCTCCGCCACCGCTTCCTTAAGCAGTCGCAACGCGTTCAGCGTGCGCGGGTAACCGCAATACGGCAAGCAGTTGTAAATCGCCTGTTCCACGTAATCGGCCGTGCGAATCTTGAGGTTCGCACCGATATGCGCCTTGAGCTGCGGCTCCGTTCCCAGGTTCACGAGAATCGCCATCGTCAAGAGTTCGCGGGTATTCAGGTCAAGCCCCTTGCGGGTGTAGTAATCGCCAAAGCAGTTGCTCGCAAGGAAGTAATTGATAGTCGGCATACCGCTCTTGCCGTTCTTCGCCATGTCGCGGAAAGTCTGGCCGAACAGCGTTCCCTGCGCGTCGGCACCCGCCTCCAGGCGGGACTGCGCCGTCACCGTCGCACGGTTTTCGTCCACCTTCACGTTCTTCGCCTTGAACACGCTGCGGGCAATTTCAACCGCATCCACCGTCCGCGGGAACCCGGTGTAAGGGGCGCACTGATAAATCGCTTCGAGAATTTCTTCGGGAGCAAGCCCCTGCGCAAGTGCCGTCGCCACTTCCTCTTGCAAAAGAGCGCCCGACTGCTGCGTCACAAGCGACACCAGGCGAATCAATTCCACCTCGCGCTTATCCACAAGCGGAGTCGCCGCCGGAACCTCGTTCTGCGTGAAGTTGTCCATCACGGCACGCAGTTCCTTGTCCTGCGAAAGCGCCTTCGCCCCGTCTTGCGGACAGCAGTCACACGCGGCAAGCACCGCACCCATACCAAGCATCGTCATAATCGTCCCTAGTTTCATGGTTTGTTCCTTTTTTATCTACGCCTTTAATATAAATAAATGCGCAAATCCCGCAAAATACCATTTTTTCATGCTCAGTATGCGTGAAACGCATAGTGAAAACGATACATCAAGGCTTCATGGGCGTTCCCCGGCACGGGCCGGGGCGGGTACTGCTCGCCGAGCACGCTCGGCTCATCGAGCCTTGCGATGTGTCATCCTGAGCGAAGCCCGTCAGGGCGAAGTCGAAGGATCCTATCGCAAGTCTCGCCACAAAGGTGCGACGCCCCCTAACGCGATTCCAGTGTGGAATGTGTAGTGTGGGGTGTGGAATGAAAATTCGGTCAGTAAAATTATTTAGCAGAAAAATAATTTTTCTACTAAATAATTTCCGAGACACAAGAACTAATACAAAAAGCCGAAAAGCCAGAGCGGGATTTCTAAACGAAAAGTGTAAAATTATCATAAATTTTTGATTTTTCCACACTTTTTAGTTATATTTTAGCGTATGAAGCGCAAAATTGAAGAAAAACTGCTCCAATGGGCCGACAACCCTAAAAGGATGCCCCTCCTACTGCAAGGAGCCCGCCAGGTAGGCAAGTCTTTCCTTCTGGAATGGCTGGGGACCACCCGTTTTGAAAGCATGGTTCACGTGAACCTGGAAACACAGGTTTCCATTGCAGAAATGTTCAATGGCGACATTACCCCGCAAAAAGTCATCCACGCGCTCGAAACCGTTTTCCAGACCCCGATCAAGCCCCACAAGACACTCATCATCCTTGACGAGATCCAATGTTCCGAAAGGGCGCTGATGTCGCTCAAAATGTTCTGCGAAGACGCTCCAGAATACGCCGTTGCGGCGGCAGGAAGCCTGCTCGGAGTAGCCATCAACCGCGAAAAATTCTCCTTCCCCGTCGGCAAGGTTCATGAACTGACGCTTTTCCCGCTAGACTTCGAGGAATTTCTCTGGGCATGCGGCGATGAAACGCTCGCCAAGACAATCCGGGAGCACTGCACAACTTTCATTCCGCTAGAAGACCCCATCCACAACAAGGCCATTGAACGATACAAGCAGTATCTGATTCTCGGCGGAATGCCCGCCGTTGTGCAGAACTTCATCGACACGGGGAGCATCGTTCTCCCGACCGAAATCCAGAACCGCATTCTGAACGAATACTCCGCCGACATGGCGAAATACGCCTCGCCAGCCCAGGCCGTAAAAATTCGCGGGTGCTACAATTCAATTCCAGTACAGCTTGCCAAAGAAAACCGAAAGTTCCAATACAAGCTGGTCCAGCGCGGCGGAACGGCGACCATCTTCGGAGAATCCCTGGATTGGCTTACGTTCGCAGGGCTTATCGTCAAATGCGAACTCATCGACAACGGATTCATGCCGCTGGCCGCCTACGTGAACATGTCCGACTTCAAAATCTACATGGGAGACGTCGGGCTGCTCACCCTTAAATCCGGGATGGCGTCGCAAGTCATACTGTCCGAAAACGAACCCGACAACGGATTCATGGGCGGGCTAACCGAGAACTATGTAGCGCAGGCCCTTGCAACAAACGAGCACAGGCTTTTCTACTGGAAGAACAAGAACACAGCCGAGGTCGACTTCGTCTTGCAAATTCAGGACAAGATAATTCCCGTCGAGGTCAAGAAGGGACGCCACACAAAATCAACCAGCCTCACGATGTTTCGCAAGCAATTCAACTGTGAAAACGCCATCCGAATTTCCAAGAAGAATTTCGGAAACACCGACGGAATACTCTCTATTCCCTGCTATGCGGTATTCTGCATTTGAGTTGGCAAGAGACTATGTAGCGAATAGTATAGCCTACTTCACCCACTTATCGACTTCTTTCTGGGCCTTGTCGCGTTCGTTCTGGGCCACATGTCCGTAGATGGCAAGGCCGGGGGTCACGTTCGCGCCGGTCACCTTCTTGAGGCGGGCTACACCCGAAAGGCCGCTGCCTTCGTGAGTCACGAACGGGTGAATCGTCTTGCCTTTCAGGTTATACTTCTCGAAGAAGGTGAACATGGGCATGGGCATTTCGCCCCACCACACCGGGTAACCGACGTAAATCTCGTCAAATTCTTCGGGGTTCACGTTCACCGGCTTGATGGCCGGGCGCGCATCCTGCGCAAGTTCCTTCTTGGCCACGTTGATGCAGTCGTCGTATTTCTTGGGGTATTCCTTCGCGGGTTCCACATGCAGGAGCGTGCCGCCCGTCTTTTTCGCTATCATCTCGGCAATGATTTCAGTATTGCCCTTGGTGATTGTTCCGACTTCATAATTTTCATCGGCACGGGAATAGTATGCGACGAGGATTTTCTTTTCTGCTGCCATAGAGACTCCTAGAAGAAGTGATAAAAGAATCAAGGTGATTTTTTTCATGGGATCCGCCTTTTTTCGTTAATAATTCTTTTGAACCGGTTGCCTTTAATATAAATAAATTCAGGGCGGCCGCGTAATGCGTAATTTTTATGCCCACTATGCGTGTGGCGCATAGTGAGCAAACGGTCGGCGACAATGAAGGTCTTTAGTCGCCGGGATTCCAGTCCTTGAAATGCTGGATTTCGGCAAGGGTCGAGGTAAAGAAGTGCTTTTCCTTGTCTAGGCCGCGAATATTTTTCATGTCGTCTTCGGAAAGCTTGAAGTTAGTTTGCGAACAGGGGGTAAAAAGCTGGGCGTTCCCCAGTCAAGGGCCAGGTCGGTACGACAGCTCTTAAATTACACTGAAATCAATGAACTTGTAAAAGCCGGATTTTTTTGCCGCTTCAAATTCGCCTTCGTCAAAGGACTTGTTTACAAGACCTTCCCGAATGATTTTGACAAAGGTTTCCTTTAGCGGATCAAGGTCATTCTTTATAGTGTTGTAAACGACAAACGAGTCAAGCCCAGCATAATCGTGAACAATCCTGTTGCGCATTCCGCGGATTGCTTGAATGTTTTCGCTTGCGATTCCCGTTTTGGCGGCGTCCGAGAGTTTATTGATGGATTCGCCCATGTTTGCAAGCAGGGTCAGACACGCATTGAATACCATCTGGTCTTCTTTCTCAAGAAGTTCTTCGGTGGAATGAATATCCCGTGTATATTTTTGAATTTTCAACAGGGATTCGAGCATTCCCAATAAGTGGAAAAGGTCGTTCCTAGGGTCATTCGACACGGATGGACTCCTTGCTTGCTCGATACAGGATAATGGGGTTTGCGAACTTCTCTATGACAACATCCACGGACTTGCCAGTTTTTTCGGAAAGTTCCTTTCGCAAGGACAACAGGTCATTGTAGTCCTGGAAATCACGGACTAGCAGGTCGATGTCGTTGGGAGTTGCTGTTCGAACAGACGAACCGAAAACAAAGACATCCTTCAGGCGATACTTCGCAAGAAGTTTGTTTTCACGGAATATCCGTAATATGTTTTCGGCGAACACCATAGTTTTCCCTTATTTTTACATTTCCAATATACATTTTTCTGTCCGTTTGTGCAACAAGACTAGTGTGACTTAGGACTGATTTCAGTAATGTTTGCGAATCTACAGAGAAAAAATTACCACCGTAACAAATGTCTTATGGGCATTTCCCCGGCCCGGTCCTTGAGCCAACGAAGGTGAGCGAGGAGGACGCCTCCCCCGCCAATGCCTTCAAAGCATATCTTTTATGCGAAATAAGTATTTTGATTTGTTGCGGGATTTGGTTATTTTTAGGGCATGAGGTGGTTCAGTTTCTTGTTCGTTTTCCTGTTCATGGCGTGTTCGAGCGATGCTGCGTCGCAGGCGGAGCCAAAGGCTTCGAACAAAGGAGATTCAATTGTGCAGAATAGCAAAGGGGCGGCCCCAACGGTCAAGTTGAATTCGGGTTTCGATATGCCGGTTCTCGGGCTTGGCACTTGGACTTTGCGCGGCAGGGTGGCTGAAGACGCAGTCTATGTCGCCATCAAGAACGGGTATCGATTGATTGATACGGCAAAATATTACGACAACGAAGAATCCGTGGGTAGGGGGATTCGTCGGGCGATTGACGATGGGCTCGTGAAGCGCGAAGATTTGTTCGTGACGTCGAAACTGGTGCCGTGGAGCAGTTCCCTGGACGAAGACATCGACGACTCACTCGAAAAGCTGGGGCTCGAATATATTGATTTGATGCTGTTGCACCAGCACGGGAGCGACGCCGAAGACAAGGCGGTTTACAAGGCTATGGAACGTGCTGTGAAGGCGAAGAAGATCCGTTCCATCGGCATATCGAATTACTACACCGAAAAGACGGCGAAGCGCTTTTTTGCCGATTTCGAAATCAAACCTGCCGTGGTGCAAAACGAGAACCATGTGTTTTACCAGAACGCGGAATTCAAGGATTACGCAAAACGCTATGGCGCTGTGGTGGAATCTTATTACCCGCTGGGCGGGCGCGGCCACACCGAAGACGTCTTGGGGAACAAGGTTGTCGCAAAGATAGCGAAGGCTCACGGGAAATCGGCCGCACAGGTGGTGTTGCGCTGGCACGTGCAATCGGGCTACATTGCCATTCCGGGCTCCAAGAACCCTGACCACATCGCAGAAAACATATCGATTTTCGATTTCGAGTTGACAGACGACGAAATGAAGCAAATAGCCTCCTTAAATACGGGACACCGCTACGAGAACTGGTGAAAAGGAAATTATCATAGTACTTTACCCGCAAAAACAAACCCTTCTTTTTTTTCAAGTCCGTTTTTTTGTTAAATTCTCCTTAAAACAACAGGACATACTATGGACAAGAAAATCTTTTTCGTGGGAACCGGCAATATGGGAGGGGCAATCCTCCGCGGTCTCCTTTCTGCAGGTACAACGGCAAGCAATATCTTCTTTTTAGAGCCTAGCGACAAAGCGGCCGAAACCTACACCGCTCTCGGCTGCGTCCGCAAATCAAGTTTTGCCGACGGCGTGTCGGCCGCAGACGTGACATTCCTTTGCGTGAAGCCCCAAATTTTTAAGCTGGTTTCTGCCGAATGGAATTCGGCAATGTCAGCCATAAAAGCTGAAAAAACTTTCATCAGCATCATGGCAGGCGTCAAGCGGGAATCGCTCATCGCTGCTCTCGGGAGCAAGAACCAGGTGCTCCGCGTGATGCCGAACCTACCGCTTACGGTGGGCAGGGGCACGGTGGCGCTTGCCACCGACGGCGTCTCCGAAGACACCCTGAAGACCGCCGAAGGAATTTTTGGTACCATCGGAGTCACCTGCCGCGTCACCGAAAGCTTGATGGACGCCGTCACCGGACTTTCCGGTAGTGCCCCCGCCTATGTCTTCGAATTCATCGAAGGTCTCACCCGCGGAGGCGTCAAGGCTGGTCTTACCCGGGACGTGGCGCTGAAACTCACCCTCGGGACAATCGAAGGAGCCGTAGAACTGGTGAAGCAGTCCGGCAAAAGTCCAAGCGACCTCTGTGCCATGGTCTGCTCCCCTGGCGGCACCACCATCGCTGGCGTTGACGCTCTCGAAGAAGGCGCTTTCCGCAGCACCCTCATCAAGGCCGTGGTGGCAGGCACTAAAAGAAGTAAGGAATTAGGATAATTTGTCCTCCATCCAGTTATTCTCCAACGAAACCGACACATCCGCCTTTATCCAGGATGTGCTTTCGTCCGTAAACTACGAACTGGAAACCTGGACCGCCTGGACCAAAGCAGAACAGGTCTCCTCCCCCATTGTCGTCTGGGACCTGGATTCCTTTACCCAGTGCAATGTGGAAGCCCTGACCGCCATCCGCCTTGAAAAGCCGGACACCATGATTCTCGTCTATGCCGAGGATCCCGAGAAATTTATCTCCATTCCCAACAACCTCTACGACATCATCCTGTCGGTGGAGTCTCTGAAGCTCCACCTGATGAGCAAAATCCTAAGGCTCAAGGACATCTATAGCGCCAAGATGATTTTCAGGGAACGGATGAGCCACCTGGTTGGGAAAAGTCCCGCCATGGAAGCCCTGCGCAAAACCGTGGAACGGACCATTCTCCACACGGGTCCGGTCCTTATACAGGGCGAATCCGGTGTGGGAAAAGACCTGGTGGCCCGGGCCATTGCCTGCATGTACGAGCGGTTTGTCATCGTGAACTGCAGCGCCATTCCCGACGCCCTTTTCGAAAGCGAACTTTTCGGACACACCCGCGGAGCCTTTACCGGTGCTCAGAACGAACGTATCGGGCTGTTCGAAGAAGCCAATGGCGGAGCCATATTCTTGGACGAAATTGGCGACATGCCGCTACACGCCCAGGTAAAGCTTCTGCGTGTCATTCAGAACCGGGAAATTCGGCCCATCGGCGCCAACAAGACCCGACATGTGGATGTGCGCATCATCGCCGCCACCAACCGGGACCTGAGCGAAGAAATCCGCAAGGGACGATTCCGCGAAGATCTTTACTACCGCCTGAACGTGATTCCCATCCAGATTCTCCCCCTACGGAGCCGCAAGGAAGATATCGAAGACCTGGCGAACTATTTCATAAGGCAGTACGCTCCCCAGGGCGAGAATTTCATCTTGTCTCCTGAAGCCCTGAAAAAGCTGCAAGCCCACCAGTGGCCGGGAAACATCCGTGAACTGGAAAATGTTATCCAGCGGGCCCTGTGCTTTGCAAACCCGGGATTCTTGAAACCCGAAGACCTGCAAATCGACGAAGGGCTGTACCAGGAAAAGGCTCCGTCAGGAATCGCCTACTGCAACAGCTACGACGAATTCAAGGAATACCTGCAAGAACAGGAACGACAGTTCCTGACCGACTCCATCGCCAAGAACGGCGGTTCCGTAAGCCTCACGGCAGAACGCCTGGGAATGCTCCGCACAGCCCTCTACAACAGGCTGAATCGGCTTGGAGTAAAAGTTCGAGGGTAAGTCCCGACAACTAGCTCAGTTCACCTAAAATGGTCGGACATACATACCGTTAAGCAACTGGCTGTAAACTGCGAACAGGATATCCGAATAATAGCTAGAACCATTATTGGAAAGCATACGATTATTGACCTCGCTGACACATGCGTTTAACCAGGTCATGTTTCCTGATATTCCTGTGGCACACCAGGCGGCAAGCCACTGATTAGAGATAGTTCCACCTCCAGTCTTATCGTTACCCACAGATAAATTCCAAGAATAGCCAACACCTAGAGCGACACTAGTTGGATTACCCGACGAATTCCTTACAATAAATTCATTTAACTTATCCAAAATCGCCTTGGCCCGTTCATCCTGAAACCAGTAGTAATCCCATGCAATACGCCATGGAATGCGGACGGATTCCTTGTCAAATAGCCAATAGCTATTGTTTGACGACCCATTAGGAGATTTCTTGGCTATACCAGAGATATCGCTCCAATCCGGAAAAACACCCGTCCCGGCATCCTGCACCATCTTCATGTATGTGTACATTGCATCAAGTACACCAGTCCAATTGTGATTGGAATCTATTTGTTCAAACAAGCGAAGTGCAACCGGAGAAAAATAGCTCAAGTTGAAAGTCAAATCATTCTGCCACATAGAAGAATTGCCTGGAAGTATTAGCAAATTGGTCTTTTCAATTTCTGTTTCCCAAATGGCATTGACAATCTGTATCGCATCATTCAGATACTCTTGCGTTCCCGTCTTGTAATACATAAGAATCAGGGCAGTTGCAATATCCAAATCCGCATCTGTTGTACTGGAAACATCAATCCTGGTATAATTGAAGCTAGAGGTAATCCACGGAGTCAAGGGAGTGTTAAAGTAGGTCCTATAGCCTCGAGAATAGTTCCATAGGGCGTCAAATGTCGCCTTGTCCTCCTGGAAATAGCTCAACAGCATACCATAGCCGATTCCTTCTGAAACAGTACAAGCTCGAAACTTCATTGCGGGCTCAACGGCATCATCTACAGAACAAACACCACTGTAAGAACCACTTGACATTTGCGTCCATTTTACGCGACCGACAGGACTGTAACCATTAAAGACATATCTAAAATCTGACGCTATAGACGGATAATATGCGGATTCATCATTCATTGTCACAAAATGGTAATCATGCCAGCTATTGTAAACAAATTCCGCCACAGTTTTATCGGCTAATTGGGATATTCCAGGTCCATTGTAAGAACCAGATGACGAAATCAATGTAGAAGATGTTGTTATGTGCGAAGATGATTGAGTTCCCTGCGACGAAGAGGAAACTGCATCGACTTCGTAATTTTTCCAATCCATATCATCGCAAACAAAGGTTTTTTCTTCATCTTGAATGTAATAGAGAAGTCCATCGCGCTTTCGGTTGCAACTGGGCAAATCTTCGTCAAATAAGATAACCTTGGCAAACTCCTGCCAATCTCCAGATTTGCACCGATACATTATTCCTTCTTTTTCATCTATAACTGTTCTTCCTTCCTTTTTAGGAGAACAAGTTCCAAGATTATCACGGTTGTCGCTACTTCTCGGCTCATCTTCAGACTCCTCACCATTTTCAAGTTTGAGAGAAGCAACTCCATTGGAACCATTCCCACAGGCGGAAAGAACACATAACAAAGCAGAAAAGATCAATGTCAAATTTTTCATAGAAAAAAACATACTGAAACTTTCAATAACCAATATATATAATGTAGGATCCTGTTCGTTACTGCACAAATTGTCACTCATTGACAAAAAATTTTGCTATATTTGAGGCACAAGGCGGACCGGAGCCGCGAGTCCGGGCATTTCCCGCAAGAAATCTCGCGAAATTTCTTAAAATTGGCGAAAAAAGGCACTTTTTTAGTTTTGAAAAGGTAGATAATGGCTGTAAAGTACGACAAGGACAGCATCAAGACTCTAGATTGGTACGAACACATTAGGCTCCGCCCCGGTATGTACATCGGCAAGCTGGGCGACGGACAGAGCCCCGACGACGGCATCTACGTGCTCGCGAAGGAAGTTATCGACAACTCCATCGACGAGTTCGCCATGGGCGCGGGCAAGAAGATTGAAATCGACATGGAAGACCACAGCTGCCGCGTGCGCGACTACGGCCGCGGCATCCCGCTGGAGAAGGTCATCGACTGCGTGTCGAAGATGAATACGGGCGGCAAGTACGATTCCGAAGCCTTCCAGAAATCGGTGGGCATGAACGGCGTGGGTACCAAGGCGGTGAACGCGCTCTCTACAAAGTTTATCGTACAAAGTTTCCGCGACGGCAAGGTCAAGCGCGCCGAGTTCAGCAAGGGCATCTTGGTGAAGGACTTCAAGATTACCTCCACCACCGAGAAAAACGGCACCGAAATCTACTTCGAGCCCGATAACGACCTATTCAAGAACTTCCGGTTCCTCCCCGCCTACATGGAAGAGAAAATCTGGAACTACGCCTACCTGAACAACGGGCTCACGCTGGTGATGAACGGCAAGGATTACAATAGCCCGAACGGCCTTCTGGACCTGCTCCACAGCCGTACCGACGACACCATCCGCTACCCGGTCATCCACTGCAAGGGCAAGGACATCGAGTTCGCCATCACCCACTCGAACCAGGAAGGCGAGCACTACTTCAGCTTCGTGAACGGCCAGCACACCACCCAGGGCGGTACCCACCAGGCGGCATTCCGCGAGGGCCTGGTGAAGGGCGTGCGCGACCACTTCAAGAAGGAATACGACGCATCCGACGTGCGCAACTGCATCGTGGGAGCCGTTTCCGTGCGCATCCAGGAACCGGTTTTCGAATCCCAGACCAAGACAAAGCTGGGTTCCACCACCACGGCCCCGAACGGCCCCGCACTCCGTACCTGGATTGTGGATTTTGTGGCCCGCGAACTGGACAATTACCTCCACAAGAACGAGGACACGGCCAAGAAGCTCCTGGAACGCATCAACCAGAACGAAAAGTTGCGCAAGGAACTGGCCGGCGTCAAGAAACTCGCCAACGAGCGCGCCAAGAAGGCGAACCTCAACAACAAGAAGCTCCGTGACTGCAGCGTGCACCTCACAGACGCCAAGAACCCGCTCAAAAGCGAGACCATGATTTTTATTACCGAGGGTAATTCCGCCTCCGGTACCATCACCACGGCCCGCAACCCCAAGACCCAGGCAGTGTTCAGCCTGCGCGGCAAACCGAAGAACAGCTACGGCCTTTCCAAGAAGATTGTGTACGAGAACGAGGAATGGAACCTGCTCCAGGCCGCCCTCAACATCGAAAACGGGCTCGAGGACCTGCGCTACGACAAGGTGATTATCGCCACCGATGCCGACGTGGACGGCATGCACATCCGCCTCCTGGTGATGACGTTCTTCTTGCAGTACTTCCCGGAACTCGTGCAGGAAAAACACCTCTACATATTGCAGGCGCCGCTCTTCCGCGTGCGCAACCGCAAAGACAAGAAGAAGACCTTCTACTGCTACGACGAAGAAGAACGGGACAAGGCAGCGAAGGAAATCAACAAAAAGGATTTGGAAATCACGCGCTTCAAAGGTCTCGGTGAAATGGACTCCGAGGACTTCAAGCTGCTTATCGGCGAAAACATGCACCTGGAGACCGTCACCATGCCAAGCGACGCTTCGCTCGGCAAGCTGCTGGAATACTACATGGGCAAGAACACCCAGGCCCGCCAGGACTACATCGTCGAAAACCTGCGCACCGAGGCGGTAGAGGAACTCTAATTTAGACGAGAGATATTTTTGAGCCAATCTGGACATCGAACCTAACACCTATAACCTAATACCTAAAACCTAGTCATGGACGAAGAACAGAAAACATTGGGACTTTCCAACGTAAACCACCTGGAAAAGCTGTACAACGGCTGGTTCCTGGACTACGCGAGCTATACGATTCTCGACCGCGCTGTGCCCTACTTCGAAGACGGTTTAAAACCGGTGCAGCGCCGCATCCTCCACACCATGTACGAGATGAACGATGGCAGCTTCCACAAGGTGGCGGGCATCGTCGGCGACACCATGCACTACCACCCCCACGGGGACGCTTCCATCTACACGGCCCTCGTGAACATGGGCCAGAAGAACCTGCTTATCGAACCGCAGGGTAACTGGGGTAACCCGCTTACGGGCGACGAGGCGGCCGCCCCGCGTTACATCGAAGGCAAGCTCAGCGACTTCGCGCTCGACGTGATGTTCAACCCCGAGACTACGGAATGGATCCCGAACTACGACGGGCGTTCCAAGGAACCGGTGACCCTCCCCGCGAAGTTCCCGATTCTCCTGGCCCAAGGCGTGGACGGCATCGCGGTGGGCCTTTCCACTACAATTCTCCCCCACAACTTCAAGGAACTGTGCCAGGCGAGCATCGACTACCTGCGCGGTCGCAAGTTCACGCTTTACCCGGACTTCTACACGGGTGGCATCATCGACGTGAGCGAATACAACGACGGCCAGCGCGGCGGACGCCTCAAGGTCCGTGCGAAAATCGAGAAGCTGGACAACAAGACGCTCGTCATCCGCGAAATTCCCTTCGGCACCACTACCGATAGCCTCATTGACTCCATCGTGGCGGCTAACGACAAGGGCAAAATCAAGATCAAGCAGATTGTGGACCACACCACCGAAAACGTGGAAATCCAGATCCACCTGCAGGCAGGTTCCGACCCGCAGGTCTACGCGTTTACCGACTGCCAGACGACTTTGGCCGCCAACAGCTGCGTGATTATAGACAAGAAGCCAAAATTCAGCAGCACCACCGAACTTTTGAAGCTCAGCACCGACCACACGGTACACCTGCTGGACTGGGAACTGGACAACGAGCTCAAGCACCTGCAGGACCAGTGGCACATGACGAGCCTCGAGAAGATCTTCATCGAGAAGGAAGTCTACGAGGTCATCAAGAAGGCCAAGACCCACGACGAGATGGTCCAATTGATTGACGAAGGCTTGAAGCCCTACGTGCGCAAACTCCGCCGCGAAGTGACCCGCGAGGAAATCCTCAAGCTCGCCGAAATCCCGGTGCGCCGCATCAGCCGTTTCGACCGCAAGAAGGCCGACGAATTCCTCGAAGAACTCGACAAGAAGATCGAGGAAGTGAACTACAACAAGGAACACCTCACCGACTACGCCGTAAACTACTTCAAGAACATCCTCAAGAAGTACGGCGAAGGTCGCGACCGCAAGACGGAAATCGCGGAATTCGGCCAGGTAAGCGCCGTGCACGTGGCTCTCGCGAACCAGAAACTCTACGTGAACCGCAAGGAAGGCTTCCTCGGCACGGGCATGAAGAAGGAAGAATACCTCTTCGACGTCTCCGAGTACGACGACCTTATCGTTTTCAAGGCCGACGGCAGCTTCAAGGTCGTCAAAGTTTCCGACAAGGACTTCGTGGGCAAGAACATCGTGCTCGTCGAGAAGTTCAACAAGGACGACGAACGCCATATCTACAACGTCATCCACCAGGACGGCAAGGAAGGCACGGCCTACATCAAGCGCTTCAACGTGGGCGGCGTGACCCGCGACAAGGACTACTTCATGGGCAAGAACAAGCCCGGTAGCCGCCTGCTGTACCTCTCCAGCAACATGAACGGCGAGGCCGAAGTCGTGGAAGTGACGCTCAAGCCGCGCCCGCGCACCAAGCTCAACTTCGAAGTGGACTTCAGCACCATCGAGGTGAAGGGCCGCGGCGCCATGGGCAACATCGTCACCAAGTACCCGGTCAAGAGCGTCAAGCGCATCCGCAAGGGCGTGAGCACCCTCGGGGCGCGCGTGCTGTACTTTGACGCCCTCTCCGGACTCATCAGCACCCAGAGAAGGGGTGACCGCATTGGCGAATTCGGCGAGAAGGACAAGATCCTCATCGTC
>CACXMH010000063.1 GCA_902768715.1 Fibrobacter succinogenes
CGGGATGTATTCCTTAGGAATGCGGCCGCCGACGACGGAGTTGATGAAGTTGTAGACCTTTTCGGAGTCGCCTTCGACAGGCATCGGGCGCATCACGCCGGACATCTTAGCGAACTGACCCGAACCACCGGTCTGCTTCTTGTGGGTGTATTCGAACTTGGCTTCGCGGGTAATGGTTTCGCGGTAGGCCACCTGCGGAGCACCGGTCTGCACGTCGACCTTGTATTCGCGGCGCATACGTTCGATGTACACGTCGAGGTGAAGTTCGCCCATGCCCTTGATGATGGTTTCGCCGGATTCCTTGTTGACTTCGACCTGGAAGGTCGGGTCTTCCTTGGTGAAGCGGTTGAGGGCCTTCGACATGTTGTCGAGGTCGTCGCGGTTCTTGGCTTCGATAACAAGTTCGATAACCGGGTTAGGAACGTGCATGGAAGTCATGTTGTAGTGGTTCTTGCCGTCGGTGAAGGTCGTACCGGAAGCACAGTCGATACCGAACAGTGCAACGATGTCGCCGGCGCCGGCTTCGGTGATGTCCACCATTTCGTCGGCGTGCATACGCACGAGACGGCCCACGGACACCTTCTTGGTGGTGGCCATGTTGGTAATCATGTCGCCCTTCTTGAGGGTGCCCTGGTACACGCGGACGTAGGTGAGCTGGCCGTAGCGGTCGTTCACGAGCTTGAACGCGTAGCAGACGAGCGGTTCGTTGTCATCGCTCTTGAGGATGACTTCGGCTTCGTTGTTGTCGAGGTCGAGGGCCTTGTTTTCAACGTCGGTCGGGCAGGGGAGGTAGTCGATAACACCGTCGAGGAGCTTCTGCACGCCAATGTTCTTGTGGGCAGAACCCATGAACACCGGAGTGATTTCGAGGCGGATGGTGGCTTCGCGGATGGTCTTCTTGATGAGGGCCTTATCGATATCATCCACACCGTACTGGCCTTCCATGGCCTTTTCCATGATTTCGTCGCTGTAGTCGGCGCAGCAGTCGATGAGCTGGGTGCGGTATTCGTTAGCCTGGTCGACGAGTTCGGCCGGGATTTCCTTTTCGATCATGTCGTCGCCGTTGGCGCCTTCGAAGTAGTAGGCCTTCATTTCGACGAGGTCGACCACGCCCTTCAGTTGGTCTTCGAGACCGATAGGAATCTGCATCACGCAGGGCTTGTGGTTGAGCTTTTCCTTGAGCATCACGGCCACGCGGAGCGGGTTTGCACCGGAGCGGTCGCACTTGTTCACGAACACGACGCGCGGCACATGGTAGCGCTTCATCTGGCGGTCAACGGTAATAGACTGGGACGCCTTCCACACCGGTCAGAACGAGGATTGCACCGTCCAACACGCGGAGAGAGCGTTCCACTTCGATCGTGAAGTCCACGTGCCCCGGGGTATCGATGATGTTGATGGAGTCCTGTTCACCGCTCTTGGTGTGGGTCCAGTTAGCAAACGTGGCGGCGGACTGAATGGTGATGCCGCGTTCGCGTTCAAGTTCCATGGAGTCCATCGTGGCGCCGACGCCGTCTTTACCACGAACTTCGTGGATAGCGTGGATACGCTTTGTGAAGTAGAGGATGCGTTCGGTAAGGGTAGTCTTACCCGAGTCGATGTGGGCAGAAATACCGATGTTTCTGTGTTTTTCGATGTTTTTCATTGTTTTTTCCACAAATGGAGTTGATGTTTGTTTGAGTTGCGCCCAAATGTAGAAAAAAAAGCCCCCGTTCTCAAGGGCACCTTGTTTTGTAGGGGTCTATTGTAGGTAATAAACTCCGGCCCTAGCCCCCTGGCTCGCACTTCGTTGCTCACCACCCCGAAAATTCGGAAAAGAAAGGCTTTTATGCGGTAGTTTCGTCGGAATGCTGCTCGTCGCAGGGCTTTCCATCCTGGTCAGAAAGAGCCCTGAAGTAGGCAGCGGCCGTCT
This sequence comes from Fibrobacter succinogenes, assembly GCA_902768715.1. GTDB lineage: Bacteria > Fibrobacterota > Fibrobacteria > Fibrobacterales > Fibrobacteraceae > Fibrobacter > Fibrobacter succinogenes_L. The sequence continues at coordinate 1,913 of CACXMH010000063.1, forward strand.
TTCCGACTTCTAAGGTGTCATAGAAGGCATAGGCACCGTTGCCGAGAGCCCCGATGGCCGGAATTGCCCGCAAAAGAGTCTTGCCCAGCAGTTTAGAGGAGATGCTGGCCCCGATTTTTGCAAGAATGGCCTTGATGGCGGTAGCGGAAAGCTTCTGCACGATAATCCTGCTGCCCGTGCGGACGGCAATGTCCCGCAGGAGCTGGGCGGCACTGTGCCGGAACAGACACCAGATCATGGCTTCCCGGCTCAAAAGGGCCAGCTTGCCGTAGCTGGCGGCGATGTCCGCTACCAGCTGGGCCTGGATTTTCCAGATGGCGGCAATGTCCGGGATGGCGGTAAGGATACCCGTGATGCCTGCAGGTATAGAAAGGGAGGTGCTGACCGTAGCCGATTTCCAGGCGGCCCGCTGGGCCAACAGCCTGGCCTTGTCGTCGGGGTTCTGGATGGGGGTATAAAGGGAACCGGGAATATCCGTAATCAGCTCGAAAAGGAGGGTGGATGCCTTTTCCGATATCTTTTTCAGGGTCTCTTTCTTGTCTTGCTTTACAATTTCTTCGGCCATAGGAACCTCTGCGGCAAAATGTAAAAAAGACTCCGGAAAAACCGGAGCCTTGATATATAATTTAGTGAATCTTCTGGCAAAAATGCCGGTTTTTGCCCTTACCCGCAGTAGAAGTAGGTCTTCACCAGCTTCTGCATGGCGGTCTTGGACTTGGTGACCTGGGCGCGGAGCGTCTTGTCCTTGAAGGCCTTCAGCTGGTCGATGATACCGTCGATCATGGCGGGGCTGAACACGCCGAATTCCTCATAGACCTTGCGCTGCTTGTGGATGTTCACGTTCACGTAGGTCTGCTCGGCCACCTTCAGGCCGTCCTTGAGGCTAAGGCCGTGGCGGCAGGCGACGCAGAGGCCGGCCATGAGCAGATAGACGTTGGCGCTGGCGTCCGGGGAACGCATTTCCACGGTCTGCTTCTGGTGGGTGTCGTAGCTCGTGCCCTTTTCGTTCGGGTTTGCAATCTTGCAGAGGTCGGTCTTCGAAGCCCAGCCCAGCGGTACGCGTACCAGCACGGAGCGGTTGCGGTCACCCCAGCACACGTTGGTGGGGGCTTCCTGGTGGGGCACCAGGCGCAGGTAAGAGGTGGGGTTCTGGTTGCCAAACGCGGTGATGGAGGGGGCGAGCTTCATCATGCCGGCGATGGCGCGGCGGGCGGTATCGCTGATGACTCCGTTCTTGAGCATCTGGTTGTTGCCGTCCTTCATGATGCGCATGTGGATGTGCAGGCCCGAACCGGCCTTGCCTACGGTAATCTTCGGGGCAAACGTCACGTCGAGGCCGAATTCTGCACCCAGGTTACGGATCATCCACTTGGCGATGGTGAGCTGGTTGGCCGCGTCTTCGGCGGGGCAGGGGAGGAACTCGATTTCGTTCTGCTCGTAGAGCTTGCCGTCTTGGGTGAAGTTGCCCACTTCGCTGTGGCCGTACTTGATCTGGCCGCCGGCCTGGGCGATGTAGAGCATGCACTTCTGGCGGAACTCGTTGAACTTGGCAAACGGGGCGGATTCGTGGTAGCCCTTCTGGTCAACGGCGGGGAACTCGCCCGTGTCGTCGGCAATTACGTAGTATTCCAGTTCGCCCATGGCCTGGAATTCCATGCCGGTCTCCTTCTTGAAGGCTTCGCAGGCCTTGTGGAGGGTGTATTCCGGAGAAGATTCCAGCGGCTGACCATCCTTGTTGAAGAAGCTGCAGAGCAGGCAGAGGGTGGGGAGGGTGGCAAACGGGTCCATGAAGGCCGTGGAGAAGCGGGGCACCACGTAGAGGTCGGAGGAGGAGGCTTCGATGTAGCTGAACAGCGAGGAACCGTCCACGCGTTCGCCGCAGCTGAGGATTTCGTCCAGGTAGTCGGCGTCGTTCACCACGAAGTTGAGGGTCTTGAGGCGGCCGTCACCGCCGGCGTACATGAAATTCACGTGACGGATGTCGTTTGCACGGATGAACTTCTTGATGTCTTCCTTGGTGAATTTGTCACGGGGTTTCTTGAGGGCCGTGACGAGGGCGTTTGCGGACATGTCGATTGTAGCCATTGATTTTCCTTTTTGTTGGTTTTATTCAAAAATTGTAAATGATTTAATCTTTGATTTTCCTAATTTATCATTTTATTTCGCAAAAAGTATCACTAAATAACGAAAAATTACAGATTTTGTAATTTTGCCAAAAAATGCCCGTTTCAGCCATAAAAAAAAGACCCGTTAGGGGTCTTTTTACATTTTTTTTGTGGATGTGGGCTATGCCCTCCCTAGTCACTATTACTTTTTTTTCTTTTTCTTTTGCTTGGGCGGGGTATAGTTGCTCCCTACTTGTCCGCCGTTGTTCTGCTTGCGGGCAAAGTCGCCCACCTTCTTGAACATTTCCTTCATGGTCTCGTACTGCTTGAGCACGGCGTTCACGCGACCGATTTCGGTGCCGGAACCCTTGGCAACGCGGGCCTTGCGGCTGCCGTCCAGAATCTGCGGTTTCTTGCGTTCCTTGGGCGTCATGGAGCTGAGTACGGCTTCTACGTAAACCAGTTCCTTTTCGTCAATCTGGTCGATGGGGAGCTTGTTCAGGCCCGGAATCAGGCTCAGAATGTCCTTGATGCGGCCGAGCTTCTTGATGGTGCGCAGCTGGTTCAAGAAATCGTTCAGGTCAAAGGTGTTGTTGAGGATCTTCTTCTTCAGGTCCTTCGCATCCTTCTCGTCGATGACCTGCTGTGCCTTTTCTACGAGGCTAACCACGTCGCCCATGCCGAGGATGCGGCTCGCCATGCGGTCGGGGTGGAACAGTTCGATGTCCGGGAGCTTTTCGCCGACACCGATAAAGCATATGGGCACGCCCGTCATCTTCTTGATGGAGAGTGCCGCACCGCCGCGGGTGTCGCCGTCCATCTTGGAGAGGCACACGCCGGTAAAGTTCAGACGGTTCCAGAAAGTTTCTGCAACGTTCACCGCTTCCTGGCCGATCATCGCGTCGGCCACGAACAGAATTTCGTCGGGGTGGACGGCGTCGCGGGCCTTTTCGAGTTCCTGCATCAGCTCTTCGTCGATCTGCAGGCGGCCTGCGGTATCGTAAATCACGAGGTCGAAGCCGTTGTCCTTCGCGTACTGGTAGCCGTGCTGGATGATCTCGACCGGATTGCCCTGGCCTTCGTCGTAGACGGGAATGCCGATGGACTTGCCCAGCACCTGCAACTGCTTGATGGCGGCGGGGCGGTACACGTCGGCGGCCACCAGGAGCGGCTTGCGCTTCTTTTTGCTGCGCATCCAGAGGGCGATTTTGCCTGCGAAGGTTGTCTTACCGGAACCTTGGAGACCGACCATCATGATTCCCACCGGAGCGGGGCCCGAAAGGTTGATTTCCTTGGTTTCGCCACCCATCACGGCCACGAGTTCGTCGTGGATAATTTTCACAATCTGCTGACCGGGGGTCACGGAGTTGAGCACTTCGGAGCCCAGGGCCTTTTCCTTGACGGCCTTTACGAAGTCGCGGGTCACGTTGAAGTTTACGTCGGCTTCGAGGAATGCTCGGCGCACTTCGCGCAGCGATTCGGCGACATTTTCTTCGGTGAGCTTGCCCTGCCCGCGCAGGTTCTTGAGAGTCGATTCTAGAGAGTCAGTCAGCTGTGAAAACATAGTAGCGCAAAGATAGAAAAAAAACTATATTTGTCGCCCAATATGGTCGGTGCGATACTCAATAAGTTCTATAGGCCGTCAAAAATCAAGAAAAACGGCGACGTGAAGGATGTGCTGGTGGTGGCACTCCCCATGCTTTTGTCCATGTCTTTTGACACCTTCATGACCTTTATCGACCGTCTGTTCCTCTCCAAGCTGGGTCCTGCGGAGATGAACGCCTCCCTGGGGGCGGGGGCGGTGCAGCTTGCGCTCACCATGTTCTTTACCGGCGCCATCAGCTACACCACCGCCATGGTGGCCCAGCGTCTTGGAGCAAAGAGGCACGGGGAGTGTGCCAAGGTGTTTATGCAGGCCCTCTATGTCTCCTTGCTGTGCGTGCCCCTTTTGTACTTGACCATTCCCGTGGGCCATTGGCTTTTTACCATGGAGAACCTGAGTGCCGACCAGCTGGAATACCAGAAGACCTATTTCAACATATTGATGTTTGGCGGTATCATCAATCTGGTTCGCAATGTGGCCCCCTGCTTTTTTAGCGGTATCGGTGAGACGAAAATCGTGATGCAGGCCGCCTTTGTGGGCATGCTTGTCAATGTGGTCTGCAATTTTGTGCTGATTTTCGGGCTCGGGCCCGTTCCTGCCCTGGGCGTGGCGGGAGCCGCCTATGGCACCCTGGTAGGCAATTTCGTTTCTACCGCGGTTCTGTTCGCGAAGTTTTTCGGAAAGTCCTGCCATGCCCGGTTCAACACCCGCGCCTCCTTTGCCTTCAGTTGGCCCCTGACGCGGGAGCTTTTGCAGAAGGGGATTCCCTCGGGCGTGGAAATGTTCTTGAACATGTCGGCCTTTCAGTCCCTTATCCTCATGTTCCATGCTCTCGGACCCGAGGCCGCCACCGCTTCGTCGGTGATGTTCAACTGGGACATGGTGGCATACGTTCCCCTGATGGGGTTAGAAATCGCCTCTACCAGTCTGGTGGGGCGTTATGTGGGGGCCAAGTCGGGAGCTGCCGCCAACCGTTCCACCTATTCGGGGTTAAAGCTTGGGTGGGGCTACTCGTTGCTTATAGGCGTGCTGTTCATTTTTTTGCCGGGGGTGCTTACCGACATTTTCCGCCCCGACGTCGCTTCTGCCAGTGCCGAGGCTCTGGCCATTTTCGATTCGGCACGGCCCATGAGCATATTCATGTTGCGGTTTGCTACCATCTACATTTTTGTGGAGGTGCTCCTGGTGATTTATGCCGGGGCGCTTCGCGGGGCGGGGGATACCCTGTGGGTCATGTTCGCTGGCGCCATCATGAACTGGTGCGTGGCAATCGCCATGTACGTGGCGGCCTATGTTTTGCAGCTTCCGGCACAGTACGCCTGGATAGCCATTGTGGCGGTCTATGGCACGGCCCCGGTCATCTTCTGGCTTCGCTGGAAAGGCGGCAAGTGGCGCCGCCACGTGCTGGACAATTGAATTTTTCCTTATTCTCTTTCTGCGTCCGTGTCATTCTTGTCGGACTTGGTTGCATCGTCACGTACCGGATACTTCCGCTCAATAAAAGTCTTAATGAGCCAAGTGGCGCAGAGGACGCACAGGATAAAGGAATAGAAGTCCAGCAGTTTCTTGGTCAGTGCCGTTTCGCTGATGGGGGCGCGTTCCACGGTTGCCTGGATTTCGTTATTTGCCATAGGATCCTCCTGCAGGAATTATTTTACCAATATAGTCATTTTCTGTTCCTCAAGCAGAACGCCATGATGGCGAATGCTCCCGCCACGTTCATGCTGGCCTTGCGCCCTGCCATGGGGATTGTCACCTTCAGGGTGGCCTGTTCCATGAGTTCGGGGGCGATTCCCAGTTCCTCGTTGCCGAGGATGATAAGCCCCTTTTCGGGCCATTTTACGTCGGAAATGCTGGGGATATCTTCGCCGGTCTCCAGGGCGATAATCTCGTAGCCGTTCTCCCTGTGCCACTTGATGCAGTCCATAGGGCTTTCCCAGCGCTTGATGGGAATCCATTCCTGGCAGCCCCGGGCCGCACTTTTTACCGTCACGTGGTCGGGGCCGCAACTGTAGCCGCTCAGGTGGACTCCTTCGAGGCCGAAGCAGTCCGTGCTCCTGATGATGGAGCCTACGTTGAAGGCGCTCCGCAGGTTGTGCACCAGCACGGCGAAGGGGATGGGCTTCTCGTTCGGAGTTTCGCGGTCCCCCGGTTCCTGCTCCAGGTAAACATCCCGTTCGAACCCGAGGCCCGCCCGCGTGCGGAAAGTCTTGTACAGGTCAATCATCTGGGCCTGGTTCTTGCCTACTAGGCGTTCTCCTTCGGGCAGTTTCATCCAGCCGGCGTAGGTCTCGAATTCCCGCCTTGCGCGGGGCACGTCGTCGCCCAGCTGCAAGATGATGACCCGCAGGAGTTCGGCCATCCGCTTGGCCTTGGACTTGTCCTTCATGGCCAGAAATTTCGGTTCCGTGTACATGTCCAAAAGATAGTTTTTCGGTGGGGGCGTTGCGGGGGCAAGCCCCCGCTCAAGGGGGTGGTGAACAACAAGCGGAAGCGCGTGTGAACCAGGGGGATTTTTCCCCCTTTTGTGGTAAAATTTGCTATCTTTTAGGGCGCATGCAAGATACCCCGAAACCCCGCATTTTGATCACCAACGACGACGGTGTTCAGAGCGAGAATATTTGCGCTTTGGCACGTGCCCTTTCCCCTTATGGGGAGGTGTTCGTCTTTGCTCCGGAGCATGAGCAGAGCGGGGTTTCTCACGCCTTTACGGTGCGTCGCGGGCTTTCGCTGAAGGCGGTGGACTTGGGGGAGGCGGCTGGTTCTGCCAGGGCCTATTCCATGGACGGGACGCCGGCCGACTGCGTGAAGTTTGCCCTGGGGCATTTCGCCCTTTACGGGCTATCTACCGAGGGGGCCGGTCCAGGGCCTTTGGCAGGGGCCTTTGACGTGTGTTTTTCGGGAGTGAACGTGGGCGAGAATTCCGGGGTATCGTCCCTTTATTCGGGGACGGTGGCCGGAGCCCGCGAATCTGCCCTCTGGGGGGTGCCGGGTATTGCACTGTCGCTCCGTGGAACGGGTGCGGAATTGTTGCAGACGGCGGCGGATTTTGCCGCGAAGGTGGTGAAGGAGCGTCTTTTCGGGGCAATTCCCAAGGGCGTTTTCTGGAACGTGAATTTTCCAAAGGCTACCGTAGAAACCTTCAAGGGGTTCAGGGCAGCGAAGATGGCCGTTGGAATGTTTACGGACCACTACGGTCACGAGAATGGCCTGTGGCAGCTGGACGGTGAAAAGTTGTGGAACGAGCAGCCCGAGGATAGCGACGACTACCTGCTGGAACAGGGCTACGCCACCATTACGCCCCACCGCATAGACCAGACGGACGAAAAGAGTTTGAAAGTAATAAACGAGATGTTGGTGGAAACCACCAACCACTAAAAGGAAAGATCGAATGTCAGAAGAATTGGTACCAGGAACGCAGTTCAAGAGCCTGATTGAACAGGACATGCAGGATTGCTACTTGCGCTACTCCATGAGCGTGATTGTGGCCCGTGCCCTGCCCGATGCCCGTGACGGTTTCAAGCCGGTGCACCGCCGCGTCATGTTCAGCATGCACAAGCTGGGCGTGGTCCCCAACAAAGCGACGGTCAAGAGCGCCCGTATCGTGGGTGACGTGATCGGTAAGTACCACCCGCATGGCGACTCCGCCGTTTACGAGACGCTCGCCCGTATGGCCCAGGATTTCTCGCTGCGTTACCCGCTGGTGTTCGGTCAGGGAAACTTCGGTTCTATTGACGGCGATAGCCCTGCCGCCATGCGTTACACCGAAGCCAAGATGAACAACCTTGCTGGAGGACCTGGAAAAGGACACCGTAGATATGGGACCCAACTACGACGAGTCCCTGGAAGAGCCGCTGGTGCTGCCCTCTGCGCTCCCCAACATGCTGGTGAACGGAACTACGGGTATCGCCGTGGGTATGGCCACCTCCATGGCACCCCACAACCTTCGTGAAATCGCGAACGCCATCCACGCGGTGGCCATGAATCCCGAAATTCCCGACGAGGACCTGCTGCAGCTGGTGACGGGTCCGGACTTCCCTACGGGGGCGGTGATTTGTGGACGTGCGGGTATCCGCGACGCCTACCTGACAGGGCACGGCCGCGTGCGCGTGCGCGCCCGTACCGAGGTGGAAACCGACAGCAAGGGTAAGCCCCGCATTCTGGTGACCGAGATCCCCTACATGGTGAACAAGGCGGAACTCTGCAAGAAGATTGCGGAACTGGTCCGCGAGAAGCGTGTGGACGGCATTACCGACATCCGCGACGAATCCAACCGCGAAGGCATGCGGATTGTGATTGAACTGCGTCGAGACGCCGTTGCCGAAGTGGTGCTGAACAACCTGTACAAGAACACCCAGTTGCAGACCACCTTCAGCATCTACAACCTGGCCTTGGTGAACAACCTGCCCAAGCTCCTGACCCTCAAGGAACTGATTCAGGTCTATGTGGACCACCGCATGGACGTGATTACCCGCGCCACCCAGTTCGACCTGAAGAAGGCGGAAGCCCGCCTCCACATTATCGAAGGCCTCCGCATAGCCACCCAGAATATCGACGAGGTGGTACAGATTATCAAGAACAGCAAGACCACGGAAGTGGCGAAGCAGAACCTGCAGGCCCGCTTCAACCTGGACGATGTCCAGTCCCAGGCCATTGTGGACATGCGTCTTGCCCAGCTCACCGGCCTGAACTTGGAAAAGTTGGAAGCGGAATACAACGAGCTTATCGCTACCGTGGCCGACCTGAAGGACATTCTCGCCAAGCGGGAACGCCGTATCGCCATCGTGCTTGAAAAGCTGGATGCCGTGGTGGCCAAGTTCGGCGACGAACGCCGCACCAGCATCGAAGATTCTGTAGATGACCTGGACTACGAAGACCTGATTGCCGAAGAGGAACAGGTGATTACCTTGAGCAAGGAAGGCTACATCAAGCGCCTGCCCATCGATACCTTCAAGGCCCAGAACCGCGGCGGCAAGGGAATTATCGGTGCGACCCTCAAGGACGAGGACAACGTGGACCAGATTTTCACGGCCAGCACCCACAGCTACCTGCTGGTGTTCACCAACAAGGGCCGTGCCTACTGGACCAAGGTTTACCGCCTGCCCGAAGGCACCCGCAACGGCAAGGGTCGCCCCATCATCAACTTCGTGGGACTTACCGAAGGCGAAAAGGTACAGGCCATTGTGCCGGTGCGCAAGTTTGGCGGGTTCTTCTGCCTGGTGTTTGCTACCAAGAAGGGTATCATCAACAAGATGGACCTGACCCTGTTCAGCCGCCCCCGCAAGGCCGGCGTGAACGCCATCCGTCTGGACGAAGACGACGAACTGGTGAAGGTGCAGCTGGTGGGCATGACCGAAGAGGAATACAAGGCTTCGCTGAACGCTAGCGACGCTGACGACGCTGTGGAGCAGGCCGCCGAGACTGCCGAAGCTGAAGTGGCCGAAGGGGAGGACGGTTCCGAAGATGTTGAAGGCCGCCCGATCCCCAAGGACCTGCTGATGCTTGCCACCCGAAACGGCCAGGCCCTGACGTTCCCCATTACCTGCTTCCGCCCCATGGGCCGTGGAACCCACGGCGTGCGCGGTATCAAGCTTGCCGAAGGCGACGAGGTGATTTCGCTCCTGTGGCTCAAGGCGGGCAACAAGGTGCTGACCATTACCGAAAACGGTTTCGGCAAGCGCAGTGAGCCGGGTACCTACCGCATTACCCGTCGTGGCGGCAAGGGCGTTATCAACCTGAAGGTCACCGACAAGATCGGCCCTGCCGTGTTCGTGGAAAGCGTTGCCGACGACTACGACCTGATTATCACCAGCCGCGAAGGCCAGGTGATTCGCATCAAGGCCGCCGACATCCGCCTCACGGGCCGTAACGCCCAGGGGGTGAAGGCCATTAGCCTCCGCGAAGGTGACGTGGTGCAAGACGCTACCGCGCTCCCCAGCGTGGAAGACATCGAGCAGGACAGCGCCGAGGCCAAGGAGACCTTCGACCACGTGGAAGGGGTCGAGGTGGATGACGACTCTATCGAGAAAGAGCCGGCGGACGAATAGCCAACAGCTCTAAAAACGCAAAAAAAGACATCTTGCTATAATTTTACACAAGCCCCCGGTGACATCCGGGGACTTTTTGTATAAGTTTATTGAGATAGATCTCTTTAAGGGGGCTCAACGATGAAAAAATGTCGTTCTTTGGGGCCTGTGGCGGTGCTTTCTTTAGGCCTTTTCTCCTCCCAGGCATTGGCGCAGGATTTTTGCAATGCTTCTCATTCGGGAACTAAGGTAGATGTGTCCAATACCGCACCCACGGGTGATGCCAATGGAAAAGGTACTATTGGCACAATTGGAGATTACAGCTACGAAGAATGGAACAAAACAGGTACTGGAAATGCCACATTCTATTCGGATGGTTCGTTCAGTTGTAGTTTTGAAAATATTGACGACTATCTTTGCCGTTCAGGTGTTCTCTACGGACAAAATAGTGGGGTGAATTTTAAAACGATCGGTCATTTATATGCCGACTTTAGCCTTAGCGATTACACCAATAAAAGCGGAGTGTCCTATGCCTACATAGGCGTTTATGGATGGACGCAGGACCCGCTTATAGAGTGGTATATTGTGGATAGTTGGGGTTCTCAAGGAAGGCCGACATGGTGCGGAACTTTAGTGAAAACCGTAACAATAGATGGCGCCGAGTACGATATCTACAAAGATGATATCAATCAAGCCCGTGGTACAATTGAGGGGACAAAGACTTTCACACAATACTGGAGCATTCGTAAGACTGCCAGGAAATGTGGGTCTATCAATATTACAGCGCATTTTGAAGCGTGGGAGGCTGCCGGCCTGAAAATGGGGTCTTCGCTCTATGAGGCGAAAATCCTTGGTGAAGCCGGACAGTATCCTGAGGAACATAATGCCAATGGTTCTTTTGATTTCAACTACGCCAAGGTTTACATTAGTGGTGGCTCTACCACGCCAACATCCAGCGGTTCTTCGAATCCTGGAAGCTCTACTTCTACCCGCACCTCTACGGGGGCCTTGCCGGGTACGATGGAGTTCGAAAATTACGAAAGCAAGCAGAGCGACAGCCTCAAGGTGTATGGTGACGTCATCGGGAACATCCAGCCCGGTGACTGGGTAGAATGGACCGTAGATGTTTCCTATACCGGGACGTATGGCTTTGAGATTCTGGCGGCGAGGGAAGATTCCCAGGATCGCAAAAGCGAGATTTCTTTGTCCATAGATGACGTGTCGGTGGGTTCCGCCTCTGTTCTCACGGACGGCTGGGACAGCTATGATACCTTCAGCGGGGTTACGTCGTTCATTTCTGCCGGACAGCACAAGCTTCGCGTGACCTTTACGGATGGCTACGTAAATGTGGACAATATCAAGTTTGCGGAAAATGAGGTGGATAAAGGTTCCAAGTACGAACCCCCTCCGGAGGCCATCGCAAAGGCTCGTTTTGCCTTGAAGGGCAAGGACTTGCAGGTGTTCGATATGCAGGGCCGTCACTTGGGGCGCGTGAGTGTTGCCGCCGGAACATCCCTTCAGGCAGCCCTTTCTGCCAAATTCCATAAGCCGGGAATATACCTGGTCAAGCAGGGAACTCTTTTTGTACAGGTTCGCGTAAGTCACTAGAAAAACAGCGAAAAAGGCACCCTGCTATAATTTTACACAAATCCCCGGTGACATCTGGGGGTTTTTTGTATAAGTTTATACTAGGATTGACTTCTCGGATGGAGTGCAATTATGGATAAAAAGGTTTTCTCTTTTGGGACAGCTGCTCTGCTTTCCTTTGGTCTTTTCACCTCACAGGCCCTGGCACAGGACTTCTGTAGCGCAACGGGTCACACTGGGCAGGGGGTAACGGTTTCCAATAGCGGCAGTAATCCAGTAGGTGATTATCATTACGAATTGTGGTATGACTATGCAACCAACGGCTATGCTGTATTTTATCCCGATGGTTCCATGGACTGCAGTATGGATGGCGCGGGGGACTACCTGTGCCGTATAGGACTGAAGTTTAACAATGGTGAGACGTATAAAGATTTGAGTGGCGATATCATTGCTGAATACAAATTGGTGAAGAAGAATATTTCCGGTGTAGATTATTCCTATGTGGGCGTCTATGGATGGATGAAAAATGTTCCGGGTGCCCCTAATGGGCTTGTTGAGTATTATGTTGTCGATAATACATTGAGTCAATGGATGCCTAGTGACTGGGTGGGAAATGAAAAACTTGCAGAGGGTATTACTATTGACGGTGGAACGTATAATGTTTACCGTAATACGCGTAATGGACCTGCTATTGAAACGAACCAGAATGTAGATTTCTACCAGTATTTTAGTATTCGTAGCTCTATGAGCGATTGCGGTACGATAAATGTTTCTGCACATATGAGAGCGTGGGAACAGCTGGGTATGGCTATGGGAAATTTATACGAAGCCAAAGTACTTGGTGAAGCGGGATGTAATAAGCCTCAAGGGGGAACTTGTGGCGTAAGTGGCTCAGTCGATTTCCCACATGCCAAGGTCTATATTAGCGGTGGTTCCTCCGCTCCTACCTCCAGCGCTTCTATCAATCCCACAAGCAGCAGCGCATCGTCCCCGGTGGTCGCTTCTGGCACTTTGCCGGGCACGCTGGAGTTTGAAAACTATGAAAGCAAGCATAGTGACAGCCTCAAGGTGTATGGTGAAGTCATAGGGAACATCCAGCCCGGTGACTGGGTGGAATGGACCGTAGATGTTTCCTATACTGGGACCTATACCTTTGATATTCTTGCGGCGAGGGGAGATAATCAAGGCCGTGAAAGCACAATATCTTTGTCTATGGACGACGGGACAAGTGTCGGCTCAGTTTCCGTACTGACAAATGGCTGGGATGACTATGATACCTTTAGCGGGGTTACATCATCCATTTCTGCCGGACAGCACAAACTTCGTGTAACCTTTACGGGTGGCTACGTGAATGTGGACAATATCCAGTTCACGGCAAATGATGTGAATATGAGCTCGAAGTACGAACCGCCGAGCAGTTCTTCTTCGCCAGTCAATGGGTCTTCTGCAAGCATTAGTCCCAATCCCACGAGCAGCAATTCTGTGAATAATGGATCTTCTGCAAGTGTTGGCCCCAATCCTACGAGTAGCAACCCTGTGAACAATGAATCTTCTGCAAGCGTTGGTCCCACACCTACGAACAATACTTCTACAAACGACAGTGGTTCCTCGAATGGCGGCGATGTTGTTGATAACAATGGTCAGGATGTCACGGCTATTGGGGATATCCGTCTGCCTATTTCTAGCGGGGATATGCTGGTATTCGATGTTCAGGGACGTAATATGGGACTTATCTATGTTCCTGCAGGTATGTCTCTTGAGGAGACGCTGTTCGCCCGGTTCCACAGGTCCGGTATCTACCTGGTCAAGCAGGGAGCCCGGATGATGAAGGTTCGGGTGAGCCGGTAACTGGCGTTGACATAACGGAGAAAAAATCCTATTATTGCGTAATATGAAAAAGACCTTGAACCTGCTACTTCTATTGCGACTTGCTTGTGGAGCGAGGTTTTAGGCCGTTTTCAAGGATTTTGAACAGAATTAACCTAAATGAGCCCGCTCCAATATGGCAGCGGGTTTTTCATTTTTGGGGCAATTTCTATCTTTGAAACCGAAAAATGAATCTTGCGGCCATGTTGCGTGGGCGAGGAGATAAGATGAGTGAAATGAATGCTGCCGAAATGGCAAAGAGACAACCGTTCTTTTATGACGTCACCCTGCGTGACGGAAACCAGGCGCTGCCCAAGCCCTGGAACAACGCCCAGAAAAAGGACGTGTACCTGCAGCTTTTGAAACTGGGCGTGCAGGGCGCCGAGGTAGGGTTCCCCGCCTCTAGCGAGATGGATTTTGAATCCTGCAAGGAACTGGCCCAGCTTACCGCCAAGATGGCGGAAGAAGGGGACGAAGTTGCCCAGAAGGTGGTGGTCTCTGGACTTGCCCGCTGCGTGGAAAGCGATATCCAGCGCTGCTGGGAGGCGGTGCAGTACGCCCCCCATCCCCGTATCCACACATTCCTCGCCACCAGCAAGCTCTCCATGGAGCATGTGCTGCACCTGACTCCGGAACAGGTGAAGGAAAAGGCCGTCAAGTGCGTGAAGCTGGCCAAGTCCCTGGTAGGGGACAAGGGCGACGTGGAGTTCAGCGCCGAACACTTCGGGGACTGCCTGGACAACATGGATTTTGTGATTGACGTGCTGAAGGCCGTGGTGGAGGCGGGAGCCACCACCATAAACCTGCCCAATACGGTGGAGCGGTATAGGCCCTTCTTGTACGTGAACCAGATTAAGCAGGTTTATGAAGCCTTGCCCAAGGACATTGCCATCTCGGTCCATTGCCACAACGACTTGGGCATGGCTACGGCCGCTACGGTGGAAAGCTTCTTTGTGGGCGCTACCCAGCTGGAAGTGGCCCTGAACGGCCTGGGCGAACGCTGCGGCAACACCAATTTTTACGAGGTGGCCGTGGCGCTCCACAACTCCGGCGTGAATACGGGCCTGCACCTGGAACGCATCTACGAGACGGCTATCCTGATTTCCCAGTGGTCCGGCGTGAGCATTTACAGCCGAGCCCCACTGATCGGTGCCGAGGCCATTGTGCACCGTAGCGGTATCCACCAGGATGGTGCCTCCAAGACCAAGGACATGAAGAAGGGTGCTTACCGCCCCATCGACTACTCCATCATTGGTCGCCACCAGAACGATTCCATCTCCTTTACCAGCCAGAGCGGCCGCACTGCGGTTTACGAGATTATTACCAAGTTCGGCTACAGGCTCTCCCTGGCCGAGGCGGCAGAACTGCAGCCCGTGCTCAAGGAACTGAGCGAAAAAGAAGGGGAACTCAGCGCCGAGCGGGTGCTGGACGTTTTCCGCGAAGAGCGCGTGAACGTGAACGCCCGCCTGGTGTTCAACAACGTAGAAGTGATTCCCGACGAGAACCGCTTTATATTCCATTTCAAGAAAGACGGCGAGGCCATTCGCCGGTCCGTGACCGCCGAAGGTCCTATCGAGGCCGGGCTTATTCTGATGCGTGAAATCAACATGCCGGTGGAACTGGTGAAGTACCGCCAGGTGGTGGTTCCCGAAAAGGACAAGCTGTGGGCAGGGCGTGGCCTGAGCCGGATTCTTTTGCGTGCCAACGGCAAGGAAGAAGAGGGCCGTGGCGTCTCCAGCGATACCCTGAAGGCCAACATGCGGGCTCTGTTCAGCGGCGTGAACCTTTTGTACAAGTAGGCTGTTATGTGGAAAGCTCTGTCCGACGTGGCTCGACCCTTCAAGATCAAGCGGGAACGCCTTGAAAAGTTCGTGGACGATTCCAAGGAATCGGTGAACAAGCTCTGGAAATCGGAGCGTGTCCAGTCCGTGGTCCGTTCCACCGAAAAGCTCAAGGACGAGGGCATGAAAAAGCTCTCCGAAAAGGGTATCCGCAGCGAAGGTATCCGTGCCAAGTTGAACGGCTTCCGCAAAAAGATCAAGGGCCTGTCGCCTTTCCAGAAGTTGATGCTTTTGACCATCGCCGTGTGCCTGCCTGCCGGTATCATCATCGCCGTCTTTGTGGCGGGCCTTATCAAGAGCCGTCAAAAATGAAACAGAAGGACCTGACCCCCACGCCCTTCTTTGCCGAACTGGAGCGTGCGAAGTCCGAAGTTCAGAAAGATGCCGCCGCAGGCGGATTAGCCTTTATCGACATGACGGTAAGCAGCCCCTTGCGTGTGGGGCTGCCTTTTGACGTGACGCCTGCGGTAGATGCCGTGAAGCAGGAGTTCAACCTGTGGGACGTGAATCCGGCGGGAACGTTCAAGGCCCGAGAGGCGGTGGCGGAGTACTACCGTAGCCGTGGCGGGAATTTCATGCCCGGGCAGATTATTTTGACGGCAAGCACCAGCGATGCCTACTCCATACTTTTCAAGGCCTTCTGCAATCCCGGCGACGCCATACTGACGCCGGTCCCGGGCTACCCCCTGCTGGATACCTTGGCGGAGCTGGAAAACCTGGAGTGCTATCCGTATTTCTTGAAGTTGAGACGGGAGAAGAGGAAATCCATAGACCCTATCGGGACAAAGTCCCTCCAGGGTGACAAGAGGGATTGCTTCCGTTTTGTGCTGGACACAGACAGTCTGCTCAGCGCTCCGGCCAATGCAAAAATCCTATTGCTGGTCTGCCCCCACAACCCCACGGGGCATTCCGTCAGTTTGCCCGAATGGAAAGAGGTGGTCCGCTTTTGCGAAGAGCGGAACCTGGTACTGGTGGTGGACGAAGTTTTCGGGGACTATAGATATTCAGAGGATGTGCGACGGTCATGGGAGTATGTTTCTTGTCATCCTGAGCGGAGCGTAGCGAAGTCGAAGGATCCAGTCCCGCCTAAATGCCCCATCGTCTGGCTTAACGGCCTCAGCAAGATTTGCGGGAGCCCCCAGGTTAAACTCGGCTGGATGGCGGTCTATGCTCCCGAAGCCATACGGGAATCCATCCACGAGACTCTGGAATATGT
The DNA here is from genome assembly GCA_902768715.1 of Fibrobacter succinogenes. Taxonomy (GTDB): domain Bacteria; phylum Fibrobacterota; class Fibrobacteria; order Fibrobacterales; family Fibrobacteraceae; genus Fibrobacter; species Fibrobacter succinogenes_L. The sequence continues at coordinate 18,157 of CACXMH010000063.1, forward strand.
GGCGGATGCCTACCTGAGCGTTTCTGCACCGGCACAGGCGTTGGCTGCCCCCATGCTGAAACAGTCTGCCGCCTACGGGGCTCAAATCAGCGAACGTCTGCGGCAAAATCTTGCGGCCTTGCGGGAAAAGTTCCCCTCCAAATACTGCCCTGGAATTCTTGGCGGCTGGTATGCGGTTATCCGCCTGGGTGGCGACGACGAGGAACTCACCCTTCGACTGCTCAAGGAAAAGCACGTGCTGGTGCAGCCGGGATTCTTCTTCGATTTTGACGAAGACGGCTGGATTGTGATAAGCCTGCTGCAGGAACCGTCCGTTTTTGCGGAAGGACTCCGCCGGATTTGTTCTTGACGTTTATTTCTGGTCACGCCATTTTTTATATTGATTCCTAGAAAAGATTTCTGAGGCTAAGAGAATATGGGCTCAAGACATGGCGTTCCCACTCCGGGTCAGGCGATTATCGAGGGCATGGAATGGCTCAAGATGGACAAGGCGGAATTCGCCCGCCGGCTTGGTATTTCGGAAGACCTGCTGGAAAAATTGATTGCGGGGGAGGCGCCCATTACGGCGGAACTGGCCTCTTCTCTGGAGTCGGTGACCGGGAGCCCTGCCGCCTACTGGAAAATGCTGGAACGTAAAGCCCAGAGGACCTAGTTTTTATGACTCTCGAAGACGCCATTTCTTACATCAACGACAAGGCCAAGGGACAGGCGGAACAGTTCGACGTGCTTGCCTCCAGGTCCCATTCCGAAGGCCTTTCCCTTTTTCAGGGGCAGGTCCAGAATACGGAAATTTCCGACTCCGTAGGTGTGGGAATCCGCGTCATCAAGAATGGCCGTCCGGGTTACGCCCATACGGAGCGCCTTACGGCAGACGCCCTGGAGCAGACCCTGAAAGATGCCCTTTGCCATACCCAGTGGACCGATGAAATCAACGTGGACTTGCCTGAACCGGGTGCCATGCCGCAGCCAGACGAGGACTACAATCCGGCCCTGGAAAAAATCGGCCTGTCCGAAATGAAGGACGTCTGCATCGATTTGGAAAAGGCGACCTTCGCCAAGTCCAAGGAAATCGAGAACATCCCTTACTTAGGGGCGGACCTTTCCAACAGCGAAGACTACGTGGCAAACAGCAAGGGCGTTTTTTACAGGACCCGCTCCAATTCCGTTTCAGTCGGGGTAGGGGCGGTTGCATGTCGTGACGGCGTCAAGAAGTTGGGGAGTTTCACCAAGTCCACCCGCAACTGGAACGAAATCGACATAGATGAAATCGCCACCCGTGCGGCGGGATACTCTACGGAACTGTTCGGCGCAAAGAAGATCGAGGGCGGCAAGATTCCCGTGGTCCTGTCGGAGCGGATTTCGGGCCGGTTCATGCGGATGTACAGTCAGCCCTATCTGGCCGACTCCATGCAGAAGGGCCTTTCCAGGCTTTCGGGCAAGGAAGGCTCGAAGATTGCGTCGGATTGCCTCTCCCTGTGGAGTGTGGGTTCCGGAGACCTGTTCAGCCATCATTTCCCCTACGATTCCGAAGGCGTGCCTACCCAACTGGTGAAGGTCATCGACGGAGGCGTCTTTGGCCATGGCCTCTACAATCTGGAAACCGCCGCCAGGGCGGGCTGCAAGTCCACCGGAAACGGCGTCCGCGACCTGGGCACAAAGATGTCCACGTCCTTCTACAACATGTACGTTCCCTGCGGTGAAAAATCTACGGAAGAACTGCTGAAACTGTTCCCCTGCTGCCTGCTTGTGGCTCGGCTGGAAGGAAATTCCGGCTGCAATTCGGTGAGCGGGGAACTGAGCATTGGCGCCCACGGTTTCTGGTGCGAAAACGGCCAGATTGTCCACCCCGTAGATAGCGTGACCCTGAGTGGGAACTATTTCGACATCATCCAAGAAGTGGTGGCCTGCGGAAACGCCTATTATGATGACTTTTCCAGCACCAAGGTGCCTGCGCTGGCCGTGCAGTCCCTGTCGGTAAGCTGCTAGGCCGCCCCTCTTTACACCCGTAAACACTTTTTCCCTGCGGAGGTATGTTCCCGGGGCTTGAAAAAGTGTATCTTGTTTATGTAATCGATTCGCGGCCCTGTGCCGCAAAGGATAAAACATGATTGACGTAAAGGGAAAATGGTGCCTGATTACCGGCGGTTGCCGCGGGGTCGGTCGCCTGACTGCCATCGAGATGGCGAAATTGGGTGCAAATATCATCTTGCAGGGTCGCGACAAGGCCCATGCCGAACCGGTGCTGGCCGAAATCAAGAAGCTCGGCGTGGAAGGCCGTGCCGTGGGCTGCAACCTGGAAAACGAGGCCGAAATCGATGCCGCCCTTGCTGAAATCGACAGCTGGGGCGTGCAGGTGGACCTGGTGTTCAACAACGCGGGTCTCATGAGCCACTACTTTACCGACTACCTCACCAACACCATGGACGATTTCCACCATGCCATGGCGGTGAATTTCTTTGCACCCATCAAGATTGCCTATCACTTTTTGCCGGGCATGATCAAGCGTGGTTTTGGCCGCATGCAGCTTACCACCAGCGGTATCGCCAACGAGCCGGAACTGATGGGTTACGCCTGTGCCAAGGCTGCCCTCACCAAGTTCGTGAAGGATTTCGCCTGCAAGCTCAACGGCACCGACGTGATGATGAACGTGATGGACCCGGGTTGGCTCCGCACGGACCTTGGCGGCCCCAACGCTCCTAACGCTCCCGAAAGCGTGATTCCCGGCTCCATGGTCTCCGTGATGCTGGACGACAAGAAGAGCGGTCGCTGGTTCAGCGCCCAGGAATTTACGGGCATGACCCTGGCCGACGCTGTCGAAAAGGGCAAGACCGTCGAATAAGTGTTTCTTCTACAGATTCTCCTTGAAGAAAGAAGGCTTCCCGATACCGGGAAGCCTTTTTCTTGCAATGTCATTCCCGGCTTGGCCGGGAATCGCCTTTTAGCCAGGAGCCTTAATCCGTGAGCAACAAAGCCCTCGATATTAATCGAGGGCGGTTGCGAGAGCTTTGGCTAACCGTAGAAGCTACTTAGCATTAAGCCAAAGCGGCAATTATAGCATCGCCCATGCCAGTGGTGCCGACCTTGGTGCAGCCTTCCTGGTAGATATCGCCAGTGCGGAAGCCCTGGGCGATGACCTTTTCGCAAGCCGCTTCGATAGCCTTGGCCGCTTCTTCTTCCTTGAAGGTGTAGCGGAGCATGAGGGCCACGGAGAGGATCTGGGCGAGCGGGTTAGCAATACCCTTGCCTGCGATGTCCGGAGCGGAACCACCGGCCGGTTCGTACAGACCGAAGGAACCTTCGGCGATAGAAGCGGACGGGAGGAGACCCATGGAACCGGTGAGCATGGCGCATTCGTCGGTCAGGATGTCGCCGAAGAGGTTCGGGCAGAGCAGCACGTCGAATTCGCGCGGGCGCTTCAGGAGCTGCATGGCAGCGTTATCGACGTAGAGGTGTTCAAGAGTCAGTTCCGGGTAGTCCTTGATGACTTCGTTCACGACTTCGCGCCAGAGCACGCTGGTGGTGAGCACGTTGGCCTTGTCGATGCTGGCGACCTTCTTGTTGCGGAGCATGGCGGCGTCAAAGGCGAAGCGGGCAATGCGTTCGACTTCGTAGCGGCTGTACTTCATGGTATCGAAACCGATTTCTTCCTTGGAGCCCGGAACGCCTTCGCGGCCCTTCGGCTGGCCAAAGTAAACGTCACCCGTCAGTTCGCGGACGGTGAGGATGTTG
>CACXMH010000064.1 GCA_902768715.1 Fibrobacter succinogenes
CAGCAGGTGCAGCGGGATACCATCGGTGATATTCTCGTGTCACCGGGACGGATCCAGTGCTTTGTGACCGGTGCGGCGGCTTCCGTCGGAATGCAGCTTACCCGGATCGGCAGAGTCGGCGTCAAGGTCACCGACAGCCTGCCGTTCGCAGACGACTACCGGCAGGAGACACGCTCCATTCGGGCAACGGTCTCAGCAGCAACAAGGTATGGAAGGTGCTCCCGCAAGGCAACGACGTGTGGTTCAGCACCTCGAAGGGCATGGAACAGTACAAGGACGCCGACTACCAGCTCACCGCCTTCTACGAAAAGCTGTTGCCCATCTTGAACATCCCCGACCTGTACCACCTCTACGGCGGCATGACGGTACCCATGGGAGACTGGGGCACCATCGGCTTTCACGTGAACTTTGTGAGCTTCGGTTCTACGGTGGTTTCCGGCGATATCGACGCCGACGACCTGGTGGCCTACAACAGTTCCGAAATCGTGGGCGGCGTGAGCTACGGCACCCGATTCCCCGGGAACATCGGTCTTGGCCTCTCTATCAAGTTCTTCTATTCAGACCTGAGCTCCGGAGCCGCCGCCGGCGAAGAAGAGGCGACCACCTTCGGCTACGCCTTCGACGTGGGCATCCTCAAGAAGGGTGTGGTTTTAGACAAACTAAACCTAGCCTTGGTTCTCGCCAACATCGGTCCCAGCGTCTATTACGTGGACAAGACCATCGAAGACCCCATCCCCCTCACCTGGCGGCTCGGGCTTTCGTATGAACTCTTGGCTCTTGCCGACTACAAGTGGATCGTAGCCGCCGACTACAACCGCGAAGTGGTCTATGACGACAGCAAGGGCGACCCCGAACCCTTCTATATCGCCTGCTGGAAATCCATCGCCAACCCGGAACGGGGCGGACACGGCGCTACCGCCGCCAAGAATTCCCTGATGCAGGGCGTGTTCAACGTAGGTACGGAATTCATCTACGCCAACACCATCGCTCTCCGCCTGGGCTACCTCTACGACGATGTGGGCCAGCGTAGCGAAGTGGACTTCGGTTTCGGCTTCATGATTTCGGACATGCTGCAGTTCGACTTTGCCACCATCCGCGACGTAGGCGACAACGACGGCGTCCGCGACGGCCAGATGCGATTTGGCATGCTGTTTAAGTTCTAATAATTGCAGCGAAACCGCTCTGTTTTAATCACTTGATATTATTCCACCCGTTCCAGAATAATCAGCGCCCGCTCCTGGGTGCTGTTGGGAATGGTATAGAAGTGCTTGCCTACGAACTTGTAGCCGTAATCTTCGGGGTGAAAAGTCTTGAGTTCGTCGGCCACAGCGGGGCCCTTCATAAAGAACACCCGGCCGCCCACCTTCAAGGAATTGGCGATGCGGGGCAGGGTCTTTTCCATCAGTTCAAAGGCACGGCTGATGACGCCATCTACAGGGATTGTCATGCTGCGGCTGGTGACCTTGTGACCAAAGACATCAATTCCCCTGAGGCCCATCTTCTCGATGACCATGTTCAAGAAGTTGATGCGGTTCGGCCGAGGCTCGCAAAGCGTAAGACGAATCCCCGGATTTACAATCTTTAGGGGAATTCCCGGAAAACCGGCGCCGCTCCCCACGTCGATCATACGGGCGGGCCACTTTGGCACGTAGGCGTTTATAAGCGTGCAGTCGGCGTAGTGCCGCTCCACCATGGTCTCGAAAGCGTTTAGGCGGGTCAAGTCCTGATCGTCGTTGTTGGCCCGCAACAACTGGTGGAACTCCCAAATCTGCTTCAGGGTCTCGGGCTGGAGCTCTACACCGTAATAGTGCAAGAGCTTGTCCAGTCCCTCAATCGAGGGCTTCACCCGCTTGCCGCCAAACAGCGGAAAGTCGGTACGTGGGGCCTTCAAGTGAGGCACAAAGTCACGACCTGCGGCAGAAGCGTTGCGGGAGGGTTGCCGCGCCACGCCGGAATTGGACCCTGCAGAAAAAGGCTTCTTGGACCAGTTTGAACTTGCCATAATGAAAAAATAAAAAAACTTAGGCACTTTTCGGGACAAAAATAAGTCTATACATAGAGGAGGCTTATTTTGTCCAAAGATAGACACGAAAAAGAAGCTGGAGTCCTGCGCTCATCCGTCTTTGTGGCGGCACTTTTTGCCCTAGGTGGAGTCGTTCTTGCCGCCCCGCTAAGCGAATCGAAGGTTTTCGACTGGTGGGACAACGGAATCATTACCGCCGAAGAGGCTACCGAAATCCTGGACCTGCTGGAAGAAGGCAACCAGGAGGAGGCCTGCCTCCTTGCGCAGACCTACGCCCAGGAGACCTGCGACGAAACGGCTGGTGGCAAGACCCGCGCAGGCTCCACCCTAGGGAAAATTTCCAGCGGCAAGAAGTCCGCGAAAGCCCCGACGCGCCCAAGCCTCACACCTCACGGCTACATAGACTGGAAAGGCCGAATCGATTCCACGGGGCACCTGGAAAGTCACCGCACAGAACTGCAGGTGCAATTCTACCGCTACACCCTGAGGCTCGGCTCCCAGGAACTTCTCGCCTACAAGAACCAGGGGAGCGAGGCCTACTTCGGAGACATTTCCACACGGGAACTCCACAGCCAGATCCCGCTGGACACCCTCTGGGGAACCACCCTCCTCTACCCCTTCGGAAACTTTCATGTGGCAGGCCTTCTGGACACCGCCAAGACGACACAGTTCCGGCTGGGATACGGCAGGCGGGGCATCGCCAGCGTCGAAGCATTTTACTGGCACGGTTTTGGCAACATTCAGCAAACCTCCGACAGCCTACAAGCCCGCATCCACTCCCTCGGAATGCAGACGAAATTTCCCTTCGGGCAGGTGGCCGCCTGGTGGCAGCACGGTCAGGAATTCCCGCTTATGAAGGTGCAGCTGCACGGCAACGAGAAGAAGGAGCGCAACGACGAAAACGGCGCCGACAACGCAAACGCCGGAAAAACCGTCAGCAAGGCAGGTCAGGGCGGTGCCGTCACCTACGGCTGGCGCACCACCGCCTACATCCATCGGGAAGAGTTCCCCAGGTACGCCCGCTTGAGCAAGACCATCCAGAAAAGCCGGTTCTGGGGGTCCCAAAGCCTGTCCGTCAGGGCGCCCGACCTGCTGGACACGAGAGTCTCCGCAGACGGGACCCTTATAGAGCCTCTGGACGCCGACACCATGGCAGTCCGGCTCAAACTTGGGGCAGAATCAGGCCCCGAGTTCTTACGGTTTTCCGCCAGCGCTACCTGCCGAGACGCGGGCTCCAACTGCAGACAGACGGACTGGAAAGGCGGCCTGAACCTTACCCCCTGGGAACTTTGGGCTCTGGGGGCTTCTGCCCGGGTCCGGCACGACCGACCCGAAGGTTTCTCCCCTCCCCACCTGGAATTTTCCTCCAAATTCATGGATTCTGGACAAAGTTACACGAAATTCACCTTCATCCTTCCCAAGGGCCGCCCCCGGGACGACATGCGCCTGCGTTCGGAATTTCTGATTTCCGGAGATTATCTGGACATTTCCCTTGTCTGCACCTTCAAGGACGTTCACCGCCTGCACCTGACCCCGTTACGGGGTTTTGCCGAGGCCAAAGTGCGTTTTTGACAACAAATTCCCTATTTTATCCTCAAAAAGCACCACAAAGGGATTGTTTACTCATGGTTACACGAGTAAACAGAAAAGTATACACCCCCTAAGCTTTACCCCCTGCCAGATTCTATCTTAATGCATACCCAAACACTCCCTTGACGTCCCTAGGCTGCTCCTTTGCCCAGGGACGTCTTTTTGTTGTCATCCCCGCGAAGGCGGGGATCTCATTGTCCTTGATAATTCTAGTTTTGTATTAAATGATTATCGCAGCCGCCATCGGAGCTGTCGCCTTCTTGCCCTCCATCGTCTTGAACATCGCCCTTGCCTGCGGTGCTCCCTGGGGAGCCTACGCCATGAACGCCCAGCACAGGGTTATCCCGCCGGAACTCCGCAAGGCCTTTATCGTGCCGACCTGCCTGCAGTTCGTGGCCCTGTTCGTGCTGCTCAGCGCAGGGGGAATCCTGCCCGAAATTATCCCCTTCCTCATCACCCGGATTCTCTCCTTCTTCTTTGCGCTGTACGTGACCTTCTATACGGCAACGGTTCTTTTCAGCACCAGCTACAAGGAACGCACCGTCATGGGGAGCTTCGCCGTGGTGAGCGCCGTCTGTTTCTGGATCGTGGCCGTGGGCACCCTGAATTTCTAGCCTACCATTAGCTATATTCCCTGCCATGGTTCACCCCTCCGCATTTGTGCACCCTTCTGCAAAAGTCCACGAGACCGTATCTATCGGTCCCTGGTGTCTTGTAGATGCCGGAGCAGAAATTGCCGAAGGGGTGGTACTGGAAGCCCGTGTCCATGTGTACGGCGGCGTTTCCATAGGCAAAAACACCCGCGTTTTTGACGGAGCCGTCCTGGGGGCTTCTCCCCAAGACCTGAAATATGCCGGAGAACCCACCCGGCTAGAAATTGGCGAGAACTGCATCATCAGGGAATACTGCACCCTGAACCGGGGCACGGCACAGGGCGGCGGAGTCACCCGCCTTGCAGACAAAGTATTGCTCATGACATACTCCCATGTGGGTCATGACTGCTTTATCGACGAAGGGGCGGTAATTTCTAACGGATGCCAGCTGGGCGGCCACGCCAGAATCGGGCGCTATGCCACCCTGGGCGGAAACGTCGGAATGCCCCAGCGGAACCAGGTAGGAGCCTATGCCTTCGTAGGGGCAACCCTGAAAGTTGAAAAGGACGTGCCACCGGCAAGCAAGGCCTTCGGGACTCCGCTCAAGTGGGGCGGCCTGAACCTGCACGCCCTGAAGCTCCACGGCGAAGATTTTTCCGAAGAACGCATCGCAGGTCTAGACAAGGCTTTCCGCAACCTGTACCGCAGTGGAAGGCCCATCCAAGAAGTGATTGATGAATTGACCGCCAACGGCGACCCCCTCTTCAAGGAATTCTTTGACGAACATTGGGGCGGAACCTTAATCCGGCCGTAGGATTGCGAACATGCAGGAGAAGGCTTTGGAAACGGGAGCAACCCCCAAGCACAACTACCAGCGCGACCTGGACTACATCATTCGCCGGCTGGAACGCACCGGCGAAGTGCCGACGCTGTTGTTGCACGCCTGCTGCGCCCCCTGCAGCAGCTACACCATCGAATACCTGTCGCAATACTTCAAGATTACGCTCTTCTACTACAATCCAAACATCGCACCCGACGAAGAATACCGCCACCGAGTCGAAGAAATCAAGCGATTCGTGAAAGAATTCAAGACCAAACATCCCGTAACCTTAATCGAGGGCGAATACGACCCGAAAAAGTTTTACGACGCCGTCCGTGGGCTCGAAAAAGAACCCGAAGGGGGCAAGCGCTGCCGCAAGTGTTTCGAGTTGCGTCTCGCCGAAGCGGCCCGCCTCGCACAAGAACTAAACGCCGACTACTTTACCACCACCCTTACCATCAGCCCCATGAAAGATGCCCAGGTGCTGAACGAGGTGGTGCAGGAGCAGTGCGATATCTACGGCATCAAGAGGCTCCCAAGCGACTTCAAAAAGAGAGGCGGTTACAAGCGTTCTATCCAGCTTTCCGCCGAATACAAGCTCTACCGCCAGAACTACTGTGGCTGTGTTTATTCTCGCCGCGAAAGCGGCGAGGGATAAGCGTTACCGGACAACTTCCACCCTGCCGTTGTGCAGGTACTTGCCCTTATCGGTGGGCTTGCCATTCAGCTTGCGGCCCTGCAGGTCAAACCAACGATCCGCATGGCGACCGATAGAACCGACTGCATCCAGCCTGCCCTCCTGAACCCTTATGTCATTCGAAGCTGCAGATTTCTTCAGGATGTTTCCAGCATCAGTATTTACTTGTTGCACACGCGGGTCAGGCTCTATGCGGGCGTACGGGCGCCAGCGGCAGGCGGGCACACGAGTCTCATAAGGGAATAGCGACGTGCTTTCGGCAGATTGTCCCGCCCATACCCTCAAACCGTCAGCGATATAGAGCTTCCCGTAATGTCCATCGCCATCCTCACTACCTATGGCGCTTCCATTTTTCTTGCCCGCATCCGCTCCGGCCCAAGCTACAACCTTTCCGCCATAAATTTTGACATCGGCACCGTCGGAATCTTCACCGCCACCGATACCCGCACCCCACCCCGTGCCATCGGCAAAGACATCGCCACCATAGACGGTGAGCGATCCGCCATTGATTGAAGGACCAGGAGCGAACTTTTCTCCGCTACCAATACCGGCCGCATCAGTGCCGCCGTAAGCCTTGACCGTGCCGCCATAGATGGTGACCTTGGATCCGCTAGCATCCTGACCGCCACCGATTCCTGCTCCGTGTTTGCCACCGTGAGCCTCTACCGTGCCGCCATAGACGGTAAGCGTGCCGCCATGTTTCACCCCATTTAGCTGCTCTGCGCTGCCTATGCCAGACGCATCTTTTCCGCCATAGGCTTTAACAGTGCCTCCATAAATGGTGACAGAGCCTCCATTCCCGTTTCTACCTCCTCCAATACCGGCAACGAATTCCGCGTTTAGGGGCTTTTCACTATGGGCAATAATTGAGCCACCATGAATGACCAATGTCCCCATGTTTCCGCCATCCCATCCGCCACCAATAGCGGCAAGTGAAACTGTACCATCTACAGGAGATTCCATGGCACCGCCAAGATTCTCTGGAGCGGTGACCAGTTCCACGGATTCTGCCTGAATTTTGCCTGAATCATGTTCCTGTCCGTAAATATTGAGGGTGGACCCTTCATTAATGGCAATCTGTCCTTTAAGCGTCGCACCGTCGCAGATAACAAGATTTCCGCTAGCACCAGGAGGGGCAAAGACGCTCAATCGGGTGACGGTTCCCTTGATAACATACCACGTATCGGCCTTGACGGTGTCCTTCTTTTTTTCGAAATTACCGCTCAAAACGGTATACTCGGTAATGGCCGTGTCCGTCTCAACGACCTTCTTGCTAGCATCGTCCCAACTGCGCTTAACGAAGTGGATAGGCTCAGCCGTCCAGGCCTCAGCAAAGGCGAACGCGGCAAACGGCAAAGCGATAAATATGGTTTTTGCGGTAGACATACCGGCCTCCTAGAGAAGGTTCTTACCCTCATAATATATTCTAGGATATCCATTATGTCAAATATATTGTTTTTATCAGATTAATAGAAAAAAGTGATTAGTGATCAAGAAAACGAGGGTATAAAAAGGTGATGTCGGCTTCCCGAAACAAGTTCGGAACAGGCTCTACCCGGCATGGCAATTAAGAGAAAGTCCGCCATGACAAAGACGGAAACAGCTCTAACGTGTCATCCTGAGCAAAGGGGCGCAAGCCCCGTAGTCGAAGGATCTAGGTAGAGGTTCGGGACATTACAATGACGCAAAACACCATAAAGACAATATGTATATTTCTTATGTAAAAAAACGTGTGAGGTGATTATGACTTTCAAGAAAAGCGTCATTACAAGCAAGCGTTTTGTCATTGCGAGCGCCCTAGGGTGCGCAGCAATCTCTTTCCCGCTGCTCCTTGTCGCCTGTAGCAATGCTTCTAGTAGCAGTGCAGATGAAGCTGTTGAGGCCGCAGAAGATTACATGTTCACTCTAGAAGAACTTGAAGAAATGGGCGTGCCTATTTTCGAGTCTGCCGACGAACTTAAAAAAGAAAAGTGCACCGATGAAAACGAGTTCGAGACGGTCTATGTGAAGGCTGACAGCAGTTTCTATATGTGCGACAAAGGTAAGTGGGATAACGATTTCAGTGGCGATAACTTCACCGTCGAAATCCCGATTGTGGAGTCTAAGGACGACTTGGGCGAATGCAACGAGGAAAACGATGGACAAATGTTCAGAGTGCCCCGCGATACCATCTACGATACCTACGCCTGTGAAAACGGGGAATGGATTTCGGATTTCGGCGGCAGTAGCGGCGAACCCGTGGACCCCAGCAAAGTCGTCGTAGGCGAACTCACCGACGAACGCGACGGCAAGACCTACAAAACCGTGAAGATCGGCCATCAGACCTGGATGGCAGAGAACCTGAATTACAAGGTAGACGGCAGTTACTGCTATGATAATAAAACTGAAAACTGTAAAAAATATGGAAGGCTATACCGTTCTCAAGCAGCCAAACAAGCTTGTCCCGATGGCTGGAAAGTTCCGACCAAGAAGTCATGGGAAATTCTACTTGCAACTACTGTAGACTTTAGTCCAATTGGCACCCCAGAAGCAACACAAGATTATGATCCTTTTATGGCAATCAAATTTGAATCGTTTATGGGATTAAACAACGACCCTTACGGATTCAACATTCTTCCCACGGGGAGAGGTGATGGTAATAAATATAAGGACATTTCACGTGCGTTCTTTTGGACATCTACGGTATGGATGGGAAAATTTCTTTACATTACATTTACTTCTAAAAATTCAGGAAAGGTGGCTTATCCCGGTACTTTTAAATTTGGCTTTGCCATCCGTTGCATAAAGAAGTAGTCTCCGTTTAGCACCTATGGATATCGAATACCTATTACTGCTACAAAATTTCAGGATCGCCATAAACGACGCACTTACGCCGTTTATGGAAATGATATCGCTTTATGCGGTCACGTTCCTGTGTATTGTGCCGGCACTGGTGTACTGGTGCGTAAGCAAGCGCATGGGGCTTTTCAGTTTTACAGCATGGTCCCTGACCACCGCCCTGAACGCCACCGTCAAACTGTGCGTCTGCGCCTACCGCCCCTGGATTCGGGACACCCGCATTTTACCTGCGGGCAAGGCCATCGAGACGGCGGGTGGTTATTCCTTCCCCAGCGGGCATACCACCACGGCGACCCCCGTCTACGGGAGCTTCGCCATGCTACTCTGGAAGCGGATGCGTTTTATCGCATTTATCTGCATTGCAGGCATTCTGCTGACCGGATTCTCCCGCAACTACCTAGGGGTCCATACGCCGCAAGACGTGCTGGTGGGCCTTGCCGAAAGCTGCCTGATGCTCTTTGCCACATTCAAGATTTTCAAGTACCTTGACACCCACCCCGAAAAGGAAAAGTGGTTCCTGCTTGCCGGTTTTGTAATTGGCTGGATAGCGCTTGCCTTTATCACCTTCAAGCCCTACCACGTGGACTATGTAGACGGAAAAATCCTGGTGGACCCGCAAAGAATGATAATCGATGCCTACGGCGACATCGGCCAGCTGATATTCTTCTGCGTTGTCCGATTCGTTGACAAAACTTGGATAAAGTTCAAGCCTGCATTCAGCAAGCATAACCTGGCCTACGCCCTTGTGGGCGCCATTCTGCTATTCTTTATCATCAGCCTTGCAAGCTCTTCCCACGGGTCCTCTTCCGGCTCGGTACAGGCTGCCCAATGGGCCAAGTTCTTCGCCCGCGGATTCCTGATGGTCTATGTCTTTGTGCTTTGGCCGCTGGTGATGAAGCTGCTGAACAGAAGATGCATTAAAAGTTGCCGCCGAGATTCTCAAGGGAGTTGATAATCACGACGCAATCCTTGGACACATTTTGCATTACAAAACGCATCTTGTCCAAGGGAATCGCCACGCAGCCACCCGTAAAGGGCTTGCGGTCGCCAAACACGTGTAGAAATATGGCCGAGCCCTTGCCCGGAGTGCCTTCGGCATTATAGCTGATGTTTAGGCAATACTGGTAATGAATCGGGTAATCGGCGATACGTTCGCTGTTTTCCTTATCCAGGTCAGGAATATCCTTGAGGCTCACCAGTTCATTATAGCGTTTACCCTTGCGCATATCGCCTGACCAGTAGGTGTTGCCATCGGCCCTGGTGTATTCAAAAGCCGTTCCCGGGTTTTCGGAATTTCCGAAAGCCTTATTGAACTTGAATGTGCCAACAGGAGTCTTGCCGTCACCCTCCTTGGTCTTGCCAAGGCCATTCTTGCCGATAAATCCCGGAGTGGACATGATCATCTGCCACTTGCCGGATTTGTCCTTCTGGTGCATGGAGACCCATGCCGTAGTGCCCTCATAGGCCGCCACCACAAAGAGCTGCTTGGCCGTTTTAGCTTCAGGCAGCTTCGTGACCCATTCCGGAGACTCACCGATGGAATTTGCATTCGAAGACGAACCATCGGCTGCATAGGCCGTAAAGGCAAGCACCAGGGCGGCAAGAGCAACCGCAGTATGTCCCTTGATATTCAACATAGCGGTTTAGTCCTTCACGCAGCGTACAGGGTTGCCGGTATCCTTATGATCACGTATCCCAAATATTTTGTTACTTCTGTGGGATATGTAAATCGCCATAGCGTTGTTGAGAAGGCCTGTGGCCTGGGCCGTAGTCCAGAAGTCAGTCCCAAAGGTGGCTCCGGAGTAATAATCAATACCATCTGTCTTGCCACCACTAGGACGTGCAGAGAATCCATACATGTCCGGGTTCTTGACGCTCTTGTTTTTGTCTCCATTCCAGTCGCCATAGGACTTGAGCATTTTGCCGGCAACATCTATTCCTCCAACGTAATGTATTAAAGTATTCCAATCATCCAGTGTTGGCACGCGCCAGCCTACAGGGCAAACACCCCGAACCTTAGCATTTTCCAAATAGCTGCAATCTCGTCTGACACCACATTCATTGTCAATTGAGCCAATGGCAGCCGTCCAGGTATAGAGACGGCCATACTTGGCGCAACTATCGGCAGAGTTTTCGTAGCAGAAGCTTCCCAAACGGGTCTCGTAATTCATATTCTCGGCCATCCAGGTCTGCACGCCAATTCTCACCGTCTTGTAGGTTTTTCCGTCACGTACATCTGTAACCGTACCCCACTTGGACCCGAGCCCCTCGGGCAGAGCAGGCCTATTGTTCACCGGCACCACCGACTTTTCGAAATCATTGTTGTTGATGCTGGTGACGCTATAGTCCGTATCGGGGCCGGCAATGCTGCTGTCGGCACTGCAGGCACAGAGGGCGAAGAAAGAAAATGCTGCGATTGCACAGACAACGGTCTTTTTTGCGGTGTTATAGATTGCGGTTTTCATGGTGGGCCTCTCTAGATTTTGAATTTCTTATACCTATAATATATTTTTGTCAATCCATAAAGTCAAATATATAATTTTTATTAGATTGATAAAATTTAGTTATTATTAATAAAGAAAATGAGGGTATAAAAAGGTAATGGCGGAACAAGTCCGGGGTAAACTCCGCCCGTTAGGCGTGAAAACAATATGTATATTTCTTATGAAATATTTCGTAAGAGGTGATTGTGAGTTTCAAGAAAAACGCCTTTGTGAGCAAAAAATGTATCATCGCGCGCACCCTCGGTTGCGCGGCAATCTTTTTCCCGCTGTTCCTTGCCGCCTGTGGCGACGATTCCAGCAGCTCTAGCGACCATGGAATTGCCGTAAACGAAGACGGAGTCCTTGAATGCAACGACGATAACGAAGGGCAGATGTTCAAGGTTCCTCGGGACTCGATTTATGTCACTTACACTTGTGAAAACGGCAAGTGGATCTCTGACTTGGGTGGCGACGACGGAATCGTAGATTCGTTGACGGTCGGCGAAGGAAAACTCAAGGACGAACGCGATGGCCAGGAATATAAGACCATGACCATCGGGAGCCAAACTTGGATGACGGAGAACTTGAATTACCGTTATAAGAGCAAGACCAGTTCTCTTGACAGTTCAAGTTTCTGCTACAACGACTCAACAAAGTACTGCGAAAAGTACGGCAGGCTTTACCTGTGGAGTGCGGCCATGGACAGCTCTGCGGTATTTTCCAAGAGCGGCGAGGGCTGCGGTTCCGGAAAGGCCTGCAAGCCCAAGTACCCCATACGCGGAATTTGCCCAGAAGGGTGGCATTTGCCCACTAAAGATGAATGGAAACAGTTGTTCTCTGCTGTCGGTGGCGAAAAGAACGCAGGCGTTACGCTGAAATCGACTAGCGGTTGGGCCAGCGACGGCAACGGCACGAATATTCGCTCCTTCAATATCCTTCCTGCAGGTTTTAGGGGAAACTTTGGAGATTGCAGTTACGAGACCTACTATGCCGATCTTTGGACATCGACAGAGGACAACGAAACCTATGCCTATTTTGTGGGCTTAGACCATAACGACAACGACGCCGACATTGACAACGGCATGAAACTCTACGGTTTTTCTGTGCGTTGCGTAAAGGATTAGCCTTCGTTTAGCATCCATGGGTAGCAAAAAAGGATGGCCGGAGCCATCCTTTTTATCTATTCCAAGATTTGAAGAAGAAACGAAAGGGGATCCCCGTCTTCTCCCCAAAGAGGATAACTCTACTATGGCAACGAATTGCATCGCAATTCTAGTTGCCAAGTATCGTATAGCGGGGATGACATTCTACTACTTCTTCAGGAATTCGTTGATGCCTGCGGCAGCGCGGCGACCCTCTCCCATTGCCAAAATGACAGTGGCAGCACCCAGCACGATGTCACCACCGGCATAAACCTTCTCCATGAAGGTCTTGTTGGCAGCGGCATCTTCGAGAAGGATGTGACCCTTCTTGTCGACAGAGAGTTCC
>CACXMH010000065.1 GCA_902768715.1 Fibrobacter succinogenes
CATGGAGGTGATTCCGGATACCTGCGAACCGAACCGAGAAGGCTATAATCCGGCCTACATGACTCCTGCCAAGACTGCTGAAATGGCATTTTCTAGCAAGATTTCAAAGATGTTGGAAGATCAGTCGATAACACCCGAAGCGGAAGAATGCCTAAAGGACATTATGGCCCACTTGCAGCAGCCCGTCATGGCCTATGGCGTGACTTCGGAGCTGGTTCTCGATGTCAAGTGCAAAGATGGTTCTACCTATTTCTCCAAGTCCACCTTGCGGTATGCGGAACGTTACGAGGTGACCCCTGAAGAGTTTGTCAAAATGTCCGAAGAGTGTGACAAGAAATTCGATGAAGCCACGCAGAAATTGACTGAACGGGCGGAAGCCTGTCTTGAGCCGAAGGAACAGGACATTGAAAATCAACCTTAAGAAAAAACTCGCCCTAGAAGCCTATCGCCTGTACCGCCATAACGAAATCAAGGCGCACCCGCTGACCTATTTCTTTTGGGAATGTACGCTGCGCTGTAACCTGCACTGTCTGCATTGCGGAAGCGACTGCGTGAAGGATGCCATCCCGGACATGCCCCGGGAAGATTTCCTCGGGGCTTTGGACAAGCTTGCTCCCCACATCGATCCGAAGCATTTTATCGTGGTGATTACCGGCGGAGAGCCCCTGATGCGCCAGGACCTAGAGGAATGTGGCCACGAAATCAAGAAGCGGGGCTACCCCTGGGGCATGGTCAGTAACGGCCTTGCCATGACGCCTGAGCGTTACAAGGGCCTTTTGAACGCCGGTCTCCGCTCGCTTACCATCAGCCTCGACGGCCTCAAGGAAAGCCACAACCATTTCCGTGGCGCCCCCACCAGCTTTGACAACGCGTTCCGGGCCATCGACATGGCCGCTCACACCCAAGGGCTCACTTTCGACGTGATGACCTGCGTGAACCGGGAGAATCTTAAAGAACTGCCGAAGATTCTCGAAATTCTCCTGAAGATCGGTGTGAAGCGCTGGCGTATCGCGACTGTGTTCCCGAAGGGCCGTGCCAAGGACAATCCGCTGTTCCAGCTGACCAACCAGGAGTTCCGGCAGGTCTTTGACTTTATCCGCGAGGTGAAGTCCCTGAAGGTCATCAATGTGAACTACGGCTGCGAAGGGTTCCTCGGGAGCTACGAGAAGGAAGCCCGCAATTACCCCTTCTTCTGCCGCGCCGGCGTGAACGTTTCTTCCGTGCTCTGCGACGGGAGCATTTCGGCTTGCCCGAGCCTGCGGGGGGACTACATTCAGGGGAACATCTACAAGGACGACATCTGGGACGTGTGGCAGAACCGCTACCAGGTGATGCGAGACCGCCGCTGGGCAAAAATCGGCGACTGCAAGACCTGCAAGTACTGGCGCTACTGCGAAGGCTCCAGCCTGCACCTTCGGGACGAAAAGACGAAGGAACTGGCTTATTGCCATGTTAAAAGGCTAGAAACGGCGGGTGCATAGATCCTCGACATCGCGAGGATGACGAGACGCAAGGGTTGGCTTACAGGGGACTGCCTGTGGCGGTTTGACCCCAAAAACAGCCGTTTTTAACCCTTTATCCCTTTACGATTTAGCCATTTTATGCTAAATTTGGGACTCCAATAGCAAACCAAAAAGGATTACAAAATGTATTCTATTGTTGAAACAGGTGGTTTCCAGTATAAAGTCGAGCTGGGCAAGGCCTACAAGGTCCCCACTCTTGACGCCGCTGTTGGTTCCGAACTGGAGCTCAAGTCCGTTCTTCTTTTCGCAGGAAAAGAAGTGCAAATCGGCACCCCTGTCCTGAACGACGCCTCCGTGAAGGTGGAAGTCCTTGCCCACGGCAAGTATGACACCGTCATCGTTTTCAAGAAGAAGCGTCGCACCCGTTACGAACGCCGTAACGGTCATCGTCAGGGCTATACCGAGGTGCTGGTCACGGAACTTCGCTCCGGCGCAGAATCCGCAAAGGTCGATCCCAAGGTGATTGAACGCAACCGCGCTCGCGTGGCCGCGCTCGCCAAGCAGAAGGAGCAGAACAAGCCCCTTACTCGCAAGGAAAAGATTGCCCAGGGTATCGCAAAGCCCGCCAAGGTCAAGAAGAACTCTCTGCGCAAGGCTAAGGAGGCTTAATCCATGGCACATAAGAAAGGTCAAGGTTCAGTACGTAACGGCCGCGACAGTAACGCCAAGTATCTTGGTGTTAAGAAGTACGCGGGCGAAACCGTCAAGGCTGGCAACATCATCGTTCGTCAGCGCGGTTCTCACTTCCACAGTGGCGTGAACGTGGGCATGGGCAAGGATTTCACCTTGTTCTCCCTGGTTGACGGCAAGGTGAAGTTCGAACGCCTCGATGCAAAGCGTCAGAAGGTTTCTGTCTATCCGGAAGAAGCCTAATTCGATTTTGTTTCGATTTGAACGGTCGCTCTTGTAGCGGCCGTTTTTATTTTGTGGCGAACCGTAGGTTTGTCCTAGAATAGGGCTTTTTTCTATATTGTAACTAGATGATGTTTTGCGGTCTGAAAGACCTGTGTTGCCGGCATTTTTTTGTGTCGGCCATCCTCTCTCTCTGGGGGGCGTTTTTGGCCGTTTCCTTGATGGCCTGTTCTGACGACGACAGCACTATCGAGTTCCTGTTCGATAGGGAAGCTTCTGATGTGAGCGTGCTGCGATCCTGTGCTAAAGAAGGAGACACTGCAGCGTGCTACAGGATTAGATTGCGCTATCCTATGGAAACGGAAAATTTGGAGCGCATCTACATGTGGGTGGATACGACGGTGGTGGATGACACCTCCAAGGCTGTATCATCTGACCAATTGTCCAAGGCAACTGCCAAATTCGATTATCCAAAGGGGACAAAAGCTCTTTACGATACGATTGATGTGACGAGCTACGCTGAAAAATACCGTGACACCTACGATAGTCTCCAAGTGGCGTTTTATTGTGAATACAGTGATAATGGCGACCCTGGTGCTGTGCAAAGAGTGTTCCTGCATTTTGGCGACGACATGCCACCTTCGAGGGCTTCGATTTATGATTCCGTATGGACTACCGGGGCGTTGATTGAATGGTACAGACCGACGGACCAGACGGATTTTTACAAGCCCATGGAACTCTCCGGCCCCATTGTGGGTTACAACCTTGTGCTTTATTCGTCTGACAAGAACGAAGACCTTCGAAATGTCAAGGTCCACTTGTATTCTCCCGATGGCGAGGATTCTACGGGTGCGCGTCTGTACAAACGTCATTTTAGGATTCGTGCCAATAACGATTCCGTCTGGGTCGATGGGGTTGGACATGGCGACAATGTGAAGAACTATTTGCGTTTTGTGGTTCTGGACGGCAAAGGCTTTGACTTTGATACAGATAGTTTGAATCGTTTCCGTGTGGTATTTGAAGGTCTTAAGGCTGAGTCCAAGTACAATATTGGTCTTTCGTCTTGGGACTCCAGTGGTAATTCTTCTGGCAACGAGGGTGTTGCTACGGTGGAGTCCTACCAGCTGTTCATGACCACGGATTCCATCGCCCCTTTGATGCCCACAAAATTGTATGTGCTAGAAGACTCGTTATTCCCAGGAATGGCGAGACTTGACAGCAACAACCGCTTGCGGATTTTCTGGAGCCGAAGTGTAGATCCGCTGGTCAAAAATCACGCTATAAGGGTAGATTCCGTCATTTCCCTGCCGGACACCTGCGCCTGGAAATTGTGTTACGATACTGTGGGAACATTCGTAATAGATTATTATGATACGACTACAAAGGACTGGGTGACTTATGAAGATGTTGGTGGTGAAGGCAGATATTCCACCATGTACATGAGAAGTGCGGATACGATGAAGGTGTCTTCTTATGGCACTTTTGTGACGGATACTATCCGTTGGGTATCTCCCGGGGATACGCTTATTTTGAGAATTCGTGCCAAGGATAATTCGGGATATTATTCCGTAGCCTTGATAGATACCATTGCCGTTTCTCCTGGGAGTCTTGCAAAACAGGTGACTTGCCCGGACGGATTCCTTCCAGTTTCCGTCTCAGAAGATACGGTTTTCTGTATGGAACGGTTCGAACACCAGGACGACTCCGGAAAGTTTGTGAACAATGTGCTGTATTCCGAAGCTCTGGCGACCTGTGAGTCTATTTCGGCTAGTGGCTTTAAGGTGAGTCTTTGTAATGAACGGGATTGGGAACGGGTCTGCCTCTCTGGAGGGGTGCTTTCCTATGGTGTTCTGCAGGAGGATGAAATCGACGCTACGGAATACCTGTTCAGTTATTGTAACGTGGCGACCAATGATTCCCTTGCGGCAAACGATGTGACCCTACGCAATCCTCGTTGCGTGAATCCAATGGGCATTCGAGATTTTCCGGGGCAGCTCCAGGAATGGGCAAAGGGTCGTTCCGAAGATACAGCGGCCGTTGTGAAGGGAGGAAGTTATAAGGTTTTCAATGGACTGGAACGTGAAGCGTTAGCCTATTGTACAAACCGCTCGTTCCCCTATTTTACCCGTCTGGAATATGTAAAGGATTCTGTTTTCTTGTATCGCGAAGGTGCCAAGGTAGATACGGTTTATGCGGCCGATACAACAAGAACACTCTATAAGCTTTTGCGGACTAAGGATTTCAAGGATTCCTTGCAGTTCTTTAATGTGCAAGATTCTGCGGGAACGAATATTGGTTCGGATTACGCCCTATATTCTGAATACAAGAACGGCGGAGATAAATGGTTGGAATCCATCAGTAACGGCCTTAAGTATGTGCCGGACCATATTGAAGTGGTGTTCCTTACGGGTAAAACCGTTGCTTACCGCGCCGCTTCAGCATTCTACAAGTCTCCCGTTATCGGTTTCCGCTGCTGCGCCTATCCGGAGTAAAGCGTGAATTATCTATCCATTGATTACGGGGAACATCGCGTTGGGATTGCCTTCGGGGATTCTGAGCTTCGTATGGCGTTCCCGCGTGAGACGATAGACTGCAAGACCACAAATCTCTTTGAACGCTTGGATCAGCTTGTAAAGCAGAACAAGATAGACGAATTCATTGTTGGAATGCCCTATCATCCGGATGGCCGCAAGGACGGCAAGAACGTGGTGGTGGAGGCGTTTGTCAAGGACTTGGCGTTGCGCTTTCCGGGCATGAAAATCCATACCCAGGATGAATCCTATTCCAGCGTGCAGGCCCAGGAGCAGACGGCACATTGGAGCGTCAAGAAAAAGAAGGCCAACAAGGCGGTTATTGACTGCGCCGCAGCGGCCATTATTTTACAGCGCTGGTTCGACGAGGGCGACCATGGGCATTAGTAAAGAAGTCCTGGTGGTTTGCGACAAAAATCCATACACCAGTTTTGGAAGACTTGCTCAGGATTCGCTTAAGGCCTTGAAAATATCCGGATATGATGGCGATGTACTTTGGCTGTCGGACAAGTATTCGGGCTTTTGGACAAATAGGGAAAAAGTTGCGGAGGCATTGAGGTCGTCATCATATGGTGTCGTTTTTTTGATACACTCCGGCATCGGATATTTGATTCCAAAGATTCGTCAAATCCTGCCCGACGCAAAGATTGTAGTGATGGTTCATGATGTTTTCTGGAATACATTGCATCGTCAGAGCCTCAAGTATTTTCTTTTCCGAAAGTTCTATGCAAATCCTTCGCGCGGGGCGGATGCCTTTGTTTTTAATTCCCGTTATACACAAGGTGAATCTGAAGCTTATTTCGGTAAACTTGAGCGGTCGGCTGTAGTGGGCTGCCCCATTCGCGAAAAACTCTTTTGTAAGGCCCAGACCAAGCTGGGCCCAGAACAACGTACTGCTTTTTGGCAGGAGTGGGGCGTGTCCGGATTTCGGGGTGTATGTTTGAATGTCAGCTTGGATGAGCCCCGAAAAAATCTAAAAACTTTTTTTAATGTCGCAAAGCAGAATCCCGATGTGGCATTCGTTCGTGTGGGCAAGCTGAGAGAAAAGACATCGAAACATTTGGAATCGATGGGCCTGAGGAATGTTTTTCATTTTAAAGAGATTTCTGACGAACAGCTGGTGGCTTTTTATAGAAATTCGGACTTGATGCTTTATCCATCTTCTTTAGAAGGCTTTGGCCTGCCTCCTATAGAGTCGATTGCCTGCGGAACGCCTGCTGTGGCTGCTGAAACCAGCGCTTTGTCAGAGAACTTGAAAGGTGTCGTTTCGCTTTTGAAAGACCCGGAAGACGCCGAAGGCTTTAGCCGTGTTTTACGCAGTGTTCTGGGCGGCGAGAATGTTGTTGACGAAAATGCTGCCCGAAAACTTCTGGAATATTGTACCCTGGAGTCGTTCGCAAAACGCCTGTCGGATTTTCTAACGACAGTTCTGTCTAGTCATTATTAATTGCGGCGAAGCCGCCTATTCCCATTGCGACTGCGCTTCGCTCGTCGCGTGTTCGCGCGGCTCGGTTATAGGTCTGCAAGCAGCCCTATAACACTCGCCTTACTGACGCTTACGCCTACGGCTTCAGCGTCTGCTTGTTCGCCTCGGTCATAAAAATGAGCAAGCTCATTTTTGCGACACTCGGCTCCGCGCTACTCCCACTCAATAGTGCCGGGCGGCTTGTGCGTCACGTCGTACCACAGGCTGCCGGCGCCTTCGGCTTCGAACTTGCGCCAGAGTCCGGCCAGCATGCCCTGGTCGATTTCGGCGAAGTTGGCGGTCATGGCTTCGGTGGAGTTCACCGGGCGCATCACGATGCAGGGCTTGTTTGATGTGCGAAGCGGAACGAGCACGACCGGCATCTGCCAGATTTTTTCGTACAGGTCGTTTGCCTGCAGGAATTCGGTGCAGATGTTGTCGAACTTGCGGAGCGTATCGAAGTTTTCGCGGGTGGCGAACTGCTCGACGAGCTTCGGGTCTTCATCGGCCACGCTTCCGATCTGATAAATCACGCGGTTGATGGCCTTGAAACGGTTGGCGAGTTCAGTCGAGAACTTTTCGCAATCCTTCCAGGAGAGGCCCGGAGTGGTGATGAGGAACGGCTGCGCGTAAGTACGGCCGTCGCCCTGCACGCCCACGCTCTTGATGGGGAGCAGGCGGCCCGCAATGTTGTTCGCCTTCAGGTAGTCGGCGAGGGACTGGCCTGATGTGTCGCGAACGTCTTCAAACTTCACCATATCGTCGGTGAGCTTGCCGTCGCTGCAGAGCAGGCGAACGCCGAGGCCCGGACCCGGGAAGGGGTGACGCCACACTAAGTTGTGCGGAATGCCGAGTTCTTCGCCGAGCGCGCGGACTTCGTCCTTGTACAGGTCGGCGAGCGGTTCCAGCACGAGGCCCTTTTCCATGAGGTCCAAAACTTCTTGCACGCGGTTGTGGTGCGTCTTGATCTTGTCGGCGTTCTTGGTGCCGCCGCTTTCGATGGTGTCGGGGTAGATAGTGCCCTGCGCCATCATCCACTGGTTAGGATCGAGGTTGAGCTTCGCCATTTCCTCGTCCTTCACCGTCAAGAATTCCTTGCCGATAATGCCGCGCTTGGTTTCCGGCGCAGTCACGCCCTTGAGCTTCGCGAGGAAGTGTTCGCTGGCGTCACGAACCTTAAGGTTGTTCATGCCTTCCTTCGTGAGGAAGTCCATAATCTTCTGCGATTCACCGAGGCGCATCATGCCGTTATCTACGTGCAGGCCGAGAACCTTTTCGGGGCCAAGCACGCGGTTCAAGAGCACGAATGCAACGGTGGAGTCCACACCACCACTCACGAGCAAGAAGACCTTGCGGTCCTTGACCTGTTCCTTGATGCGTTCCGTGATGAGCGGCAGGTAGCTCTTCATGTTCCAGGTCTTCTTCGCGCCCGTGAAATCGACAAAGTTTTCGAGCAACTTCATGCCGAACTTGCTGTGCGTAACTTCCGGGTGGAACTGGATGCCGAAAATCTGACGTTCGGGCTTGTCGCTATCGAATGCAACGGCTGCGATTTCACAGTCCTTGGTGCTGGCCACAATCTTGTAGCCGACCGGGAGCTTCGTGACCTGGTCGCCGTGGCTCATCCACATGGGGCTCGCCTTCGGGAGGCCCCTCAAAAGCGGACACTTTTCGTCGCCCACGATGAGGTCGGCGATACCGTATTCTTTCACCTTGCCCGGTTCCACGTGACCGCCCAACTGCTGGGCGATGAGCTGGTGACCGTAGCAGATGCCGAGCTTGGGCACCGGGAGGTTCAAAATTTCGGGATTGTATTCCGGCGCATCGGCAGCGTAAACGCTACTGGGGCCGCCACTGTAGATGATTCCCTTCACGCCTTCGAGCTCGCTGACGGGAGCGGCGGGGGAGTGGATCTCGGTAAACACGCCCAGGCGGCGTACGCGGTTAGCAATCAGGTGGGCGTACTGCCCGCCAAAGTCCAAAACTGCAATAGTATCGACGTTTTTCATAAATAGGTTTTAGGTTACAGGTTTTAGGTTGTAGGCCTGTAGGTCCGTTCTTTTCAAATAAAATTTAGAAAATATATATTTAGGTCATTATGAGATTAGCTTACTTTGCTCCCCTTGCTTTTGTGGTGGCGGCCATGGCTGTCGATGAAGGAAATAAACCTGCTTCTGACACCCTGTTTGTTCGGGTGGACTCCGAACCCATCGCGGCAGAGAATGCCCCTGTGGCCGATTCCGTAGCTCCTGTAGCTCAAACAGTTCCTGTTCAGGATACTGTTTTGCAGGACACTGCCGCTGTAGTTCCCGACACGGCCAAGGTTGAAGTGGTTCCTGTTGCAAAGGAAGAAACAGCACCTGTGGATACGGCTCAGGCTCGTCCACAAGTACAGGTTTCTATAGGCTCACTTTTGGCGGCACAAGCCCAAAAGACCGATGCAAAGGAAGCTCGCGAAAGGAACAGTTTTTTCTTGACTTTTGGACTGGGACTTCGCTATGCCGACTTGTCCTTCAAGGAATACGTTCGGACCAAGGACCCTAATCAGGACGGTGTCTGGATTATCGGCGACAAGGGGAATTCTATCCGCAAGGAATATTCCGGATATGGTCCGGATATTTCGATGAAACTCGGAACCCTTGTGTCCAACAGGTTGGCCCTCTTTTTCAATGCGTCCCTTTCTGCCGTATCTTCGGGCGATTTCAAGGTGAGGCGTTATAGCAACGGTCGTCAGATTATCCGTGCTGATTACGAGATGGATGCACTCCGTTTTGCACTGGGTGCGGGAACGAACTTTTTCCTTTCTACAGATACCAACAGCGTCATGCACGGGGTCTTTGTAGGTGCAGGTGTGGGAATCGTATTTGAAGCGGCCGGAACTGACACGGAATACGATTACTATGACAGCTATGAGGAAGATTTTGAAATTGCCGAAACCGGTATGGTCATGTCTGTTGAATTTGGCAAGCTATGGAGAGTTGCTCCTCAATGGAGTGTTGGAATTTCTGCCAACGCTACCATGGACGGTTTGTTCTTTAACGGAGGTGCTGCTACATCCAAGTCTTGGACAGCGGGCCTGAACTTTGTGGTTGTCCGTTATTGATAAACGGCTTGCATAGCCTAGAAACTACAGACAAGTAGGGCTACCAGGCCTGCGAACATGGCGACCTTTACAAGTTTTTGAGCCCGGCGGTAGTTTTTCATGTGAGCGAAAACAAGAATGGCCACAAAGGTGGGCGTGAGAACCGTTGCCGTAATAATCAGGAACAGGGTGGGGTAGAACCCTTGCACCACAGGAAGGGGAAGCAATGCCCAGCAGAAAATGCAGATGAAGCCTGCGAGGCGTCTTGCGGTAGGGGCGCCTGCAATCAGCGGGAAAGTCATGATGCCTGCCTTCAGGTCTCCGATTTCGTCTTCCAGGTCCTTGTAGATTTCCCGCGCCGTCGTCAGCAGAAAGGCGAACATCATAGCGGGGTACAGGAAACCGATCTTGTCGGCAGGGGTCCACGTCAGGTCTTCGGTTTCTGGAATTCCGGTTGGGTAGAAAAGGCACAAGATTAAGGGAGTCGCGCACAGGAGAGCGACGGTCATGTTCTTGAGTAGCGGAATGTGCTTGAGTTTTTTGTTGTAGGCGACAAGCAGAATGTCGAGTAGCACAAAGAAAATGGCGGATGTGAATCCCGTCTTTGTGATAAGGCTGTCGGCAATGCCACAAAGAAGGGAGAGGACAAGAAGAACGATCCATATATTTGTGGCTACAGAGACTGAAATTTTTCCGCTTACAAGGGGACGCTCCGGACGGTTCAGTTTGTCTGTT
Organism: Fibrobacter succinogenes; assembly: GCA_902768715.1. Lineage (GTDB taxonomy): Bacteria > Fibrobacterota > Fibrobacteria > Fibrobacterales > Fibrobacteraceae > Fibrobacter > Fibrobacter succinogenes_L. The sequence goes on from CACXMH010000065.1 coordinate 10,189, forward strand.
TCCAGGTCCAAGATGTCATTCTGGATGTTGGCAAAGCCGATGGCGAAGGCAAAGCCTAGGACCTGTAAAATCAGGGTCAACCAGCTGATGTTCTCTACATAAACGGCTTCAGAAATATCGACGGTTTCGCAGTGGGCAATTTCGACAAATGTGCCAATTTCCTGTAGGGGCAATACTCCAAGTAGGTAGTAACCGATGGCAAGCGTCACCATGGCGATGACGACGTTCACCGGCCGAATCATTTTGAAAAGGGCGAAGAGCATGGTGTAAATATAGTTCTTTTATTTACTATCTTTACCCTATGCCGTTTTTTACCAAGAGCAACCTTGAAGACCTTCGGGCTGAAGCTGACCAGCTTTCCATCTGCGTGGAGCATTTTCTCTATGCCTCGGAACGTGTAGTCGAAGGGGACTACAAGACCAAGGGCTTTTACGACAATTGCATCGAAAAGTGCAACGGACGGCTCAAGGCGATTCATTTTCTGATGGAGTCCATCCGGCAGAATCGGCCTGTAACCGAAGAGGAACTGGAAGAATCGCTCCCCGCTTTTCTAAATTCCAAGAAAGATGCAAAATAACGAATTCGATGACGAACCGGAACCGCTTAGACGCGTAAGGCCCACCCGTCGGGACCACCGCAGCCGTCGTATCGACGTGATGCGGGAGATGGAGTCGGGCGTGGTAGATGAACGCCCCGTCAAGGAGCGTTTCAGTCGCGAATTCAAGAATCCCCGCATCAAGAAAATCAAGGACCCGCTGGAAAAGATAGACGAAAAGGACTGCGTCGAAGGCCTGGTAGTAGAAGTCCACCGCCGCACCTGCGAAGTCCGACTAGACGAGAGAACGCTCGCAAATTGCTCGCTACAGACGAAAGACGAGAGAATTTGTCTTCAAGAAACGCCTCTCTCGTCTCTCGCCTCTCGTCTCTCGTCTAATACAGTCACCGCCATGTACCGCGCGACGACTTCGAAGGCGTTGGGCGAATTCCCTGCTGTAGGGGACCGAGTGTTGCTTGGCCAGGTGAACGAAGACGAAGATACCGGCGAGGGGGTTGGCTCCCAGAAGTACTGTGTGGTGCGTGTGCTTCCGCGAAAGAGCGAACTCAAGCGCCCTGGCCCTCGGGACAGTTTTAGGCGTAAGCTCACTCTGGCGGCAAATATCGACCAGGTGGTGATTGTGGCCAGCGTGGCCCAGCCGGAATTCAACTACGGCTTTATGGACCGGTTCCTTTTGGCGGCAAACCTCAACAACCTGCCTTTTGTGCTGGTGCTTACCAAGATGGACCTGCTCCCGAACGGCGAGGCGGACTTGACCGACGATATCCGGGACTTCATGACCATCGTAGATAAGGTGATTCCGGTGAGTGTCAGGACTGGCGAAGGTCTGGACAGGTTGCGCGAAGAGCTGCAGGGCAAGTCTTCGGTATTCAGCGGCCAGAGCGGTGTAGGTAAATCTACGCTGGTGAACGCCCTGGTGCCTGGGGCGGAACTGGAAACGGGGGCCGTTCGGGAACGGGACGGCAAGGGCCGGCATACCACAACATCTTCGAGCCTGTTCGATTTTCCTGGCGGGGGTTACGTCATCGATACGCCGGGTATCCGGAGTATCGGCCTTTCTAATGGCGAAGACGATATGGACGGCGAGACCCTGGCAAAGATTTTCCCTGGCTTTTTCGAAGGAGACCTGTTCACTTGCAAGTACAGCAACTGCCTGCACCTAAAGGAGCCCGGCTGTTCGGTGCGGGAGGCCGTAGAGTCGGGAAAGCTTTCCCGGGCACGTTACGCCAGTTATTTGAGAATCCTGAATTCGAGAAACTAGGGAGTGCGGGTTAGGTGGATATTGCATCCAAGATAATGCTGGTGGCATCCATTGTGATGATGGGCTATAACGCCTCGGAGTTTTTGGCCAGTTTCCAGTCTCTTTCTGAAAAGGCGGGGGAGTTGAAGGAAATGGCCAGGATAAACGGAGCTAGCGAAGGGGCTATGCGCCGGTCCAATTTTTTACTTTCTTTCGTTCTTTCGTCGGTCTATGTTGCCCTGACTTGCTTTTCGGGGCTTGCTTTATGGATAACGGTTCTTGTTGCTATAAAATTAGCCTTGACCCTGGCGGGGTCTGACTTAGCCTTGCTCCAGATTCTACGGACTGGCGATTTTTCCCGAAAAACCT
>CACXMH010000066.1 GCA_902768715.1 Fibrobacter succinogenes
ACGGAGGATACCTCTATCGCTACCGCAAAGAACAAGAAGATCTACCGTGGCACGGGCCGCCGCAAGAACGCCATCGCCGCTGTGATCCTGAAGCCGGGTTCCGGCAAGCGCACTATCAATGGTCGTGATTTCAAGGATTACTTCCATTCCGAAGTGCAGAACATGATTGCTAACCTTCCGTTCTCTATTCTCGGCAACGCCGAAGAATGGGACGTGGAAGTCACCGCCCGTGGTGGTGGCATTGCCGGCCAGATGGGCGCTGTCCGTCTGGGCATTGCCCGCGCCCTCGTGGCCAACGACGCCGAAGTCAAGCCCGCCCTCAAGAAGGAAGGCCTCATGACTCGCGACTCCCGTGCTGTCGAACGTAAGAAATTCGGCCGCAAGAAGGCTCGTAAGCACTTCCAGTTCAGCAAGCGCTAATCTGCGAAACTGCTATTCGAAGGGGACTCCGGTATTGCCGGGGTCCTTTTTGTTTTCTATATTTTGCCCCGCCTTGGCAATTTCGCCAGGGTAAAACCAATCACCGGCTTGCGAGAGTCGCTTCGGTGGCGCGGTCCAGAACCCCAGGTTCGCCTGGATTCCGGGCATCGCTTCGCGGCTTATTTGCAGTCCGGGTAGTAACAACCGAAAAGGAATACATTATGGCAAATCTGCCTTCCGTTGAAGACCTGCTCGCTGCAGGCTCCCACTTTGGTCACCAGACTCAGCGCTGGAACCCGAAAATGAAACCCTACATCTTGGCCGAAAAGAACGGTATCTACGTTCTGAACCTGTCCAAGACCCGTGAACTTTTGGAAGAAGCTGGCAAGGCCGCCGCCAAGATCTCTGAATCTGGCAAGACCGTGCTGTTCGTCGGCACCAAGCCCACTGCCCGTCAGTGCGTGCTAGACGCCGCCTCTACTTGCAACCAGTTCTCCGTCACTAACCGCTGGCTCGGCGGCATGCTCACCAACTTCCAGACGGTGCGCAAGTCCATCAAGAAGATCGACAAGATCGACGCCATGGAACAGGACGGCACTTTCCAGGCCCTCTCCAAGAAGGAAGTCCTGGACAAGAACCGTGAACGCGAAAAGCTGCTGGGCGTGTTCGGCGGCATCCGCGAAATGGTGAACCTTCCTGGCCTCGTGGTCGTGACCGACCTCCAGCACGAAAAGATTGCTGTGGCCGAAGCCCGTCGCCTCCACATTCCTATCATCGGCATCTGCGACACCAACGTGGATCCGACCCTCGTGGATTACCCGATCCCGGCCAACGACGACGCCGTGAAGTCCCTGAAGCTCATTGTTGACTACATTGCTGCAAACGTCAAGGTTCGCACCAACGACAACAAGAAGGCCGACAAGGAAGAAGTGAAGAAGTTCGACAACGGCGAGGAAGAAAAGTAATATGCAGATTACCGCTTCCCTCGTTAACGAACTCCGCCAGAAGACTGGCGTGGGCATGATGCAGTGCAAGAAGGCCCTCACCGAAACTGACGGCGACATGGACAAGGCCGTTGAACTCCTCCGCAAGCAGGGTGCTGCCGTTGCTGCCAAGCGTGCCGACAAGGCCGCCAAGGAAGGCCGCATCTACCTGATCGAAACCGCCGACAAGGCTGCCGCTTTCGAACTGTCTTGCGAAACCGAACCGGTCTCCAACAACGACGACTTCGTCGCTCTCGCCAATATGGCCGTGAAGGCTGTCGAAACTCAGGCTATCGCCTCTGTCGATGACCTGAAGAACGCCGTGGTCGATGGCAAGAAGGTGAACGATGTACTCCAGGACGTGCTCGTCAAGATCCAGGAAAACATCGACTTCCGCAAGTTCGCCGAAATCAAGAAGGTCGCCAACTCCGTGTTTGGCGTTTACAGCCACATGAAGGGCAAGATCGGCGTGATTACCGAACTTTCTTTCGAAGGCAGCGCTTCTGACGAAGCCGCTCTCAAGCAGGCTGCTAAGGACATCGCTATGCAGGCCGCCGCATTTGCTCCGGTGGCCCTGAACGATGCCGCCGTTCCGGCCGAAACCATCGAAAAGGAAAAGGAAATCGCCAAGGCCCAGATCGAAGCTTCCGGCAAGCAGACCAAGCCCGAATTCATGCAGCGTCAGATCGACGGCCGCGTGGCTAAGGTGCTCAAGGAAATCGTTCTCGAAGACCAGGAATTCTTCATGTCTGACAAGAACCCGAAGAAGCTCAGCGTCAAGGACTACCTCCAGGAAGTCGTCGCCAAGCAGCTCGGCCTTGCTAGCCTGAAGGTCGTGAACTTCATCCGCTTCGAACGCGGAAACTAAGCTTGTGTCATCCTGAGCGGAGCGCATCGCGCGAAGTCGAAGGATCTCTAGCTACAATTAATTTGGTCGTCCCACCCGGGGCGACCATTTTTGTTGGGCTAGTCCAGCATCTGGGTCAGAAAGGCGAAGAAATCCTCGGGCACCTTCATGTGGAACGCCGTCTCGATCATGTAAGGAATTTTCGCCGCGGCGAACATCGAAAGCCGACGTGTAGCGTCTTCGATGCGCCCCGGATCGTTAGTGCCAAGGTAGGCCGAAAAGAAAATGTTCCAGTGTGCCTTCATCGTTTCGGAAGGCAGATGGAACAAGAAGTCCAGTTTTTCTGCGTCCGGCATGTGTGCCAGGTTCCACATCAGGGCAAGGTCCCATTCCGGAGCGCCGTAGCCGAACCCGCCCACATCAATCCAGAGAGTCCTTTTCCCGTCGGTGATGGCGTTGCTTATCTGCAAATCGCCGTGGAGACAGGTCTGAGTGTCTGGTACTTTGTCTAGAAATTCCAGGACCTTCTTTCGGTAGTCCTCTGGCACAAAAGTTTTCCCTAAATAGAACTGCGTGACCATCTCTTTGTAGGACTTGAGCCGCGAAGTATCGGCCTTTGTCGCGTGAAGCGTGCGTGCCATGCGGGCAAATTCCAGGGATAATTCCTCTAGCCGTTCGCTCTCTTGCGAGATGATTCGTGAAAAAGAACGCTTGCCCTGAATGAGTTCGTATTCGCCGCCAAAACGCTTGCCGTCCGTAACCAAGCGGTACGGCTCAGGCGTAGAAATGCCCAACTCGAAAACGGTCCGCGAAGTCCAGAATTCTTCTTTTATTTTGCCGATGTCAAAATCTGGATTGTACAGTTTTGCAAGTGACTTGCCGCTTTTGTGAGTGTAGGCGAGAGCGGTCCCGCCTTCGCCTGTCTGGACATAATCATTCAGGTCGATTTTCTGAAATTCGCTGTTCGCTTCCATAAACGCCTCCACCTGTTTGTAAAGCTATACTTTTTTTCGCGGGGTGGTGCGTGAGAAAAGTTTTTTTGAGGGGAAAGTGTCCCGCACCACCTAAAGGTGGCCATGTACACGCAAGCACTTCCCCAAAGAGGACAACTCTACTAAGGTGCTAAAGCACCTAGTATCGTATAAAAGTGCTAAGTGTCCAAAGGCCGTAACGCCCGGGATTGACTCAACCTGCCAGTATTTACTCGAAATGAGGGCCGATTCTTATCTAAACGAGTGAAAGGGTGCTTGCTTTTCTCTGAAAAAGATTGTATATTTAGAGTAACAGGACCCCCCGCACCTCTCATTGATGTGTCCCAGGGGGGACATTTTTTTATGGAAGTAAAAAAGGCGACAACTTATAGGGAACAAGTAGAAAAGATTGAACAACGCGGCTGTTGTATCGAAAATGTTGACGATGCCATCCGCTGCCTTGAATCCATAAATTATTACAGGCTCTCCGCTTACTTCCTGCCGTTTAGAAAAGCAGATGGCTCCTACAATGTCGGAACAAGCTTTTCAAGGATTGTACAGATATATGAGTTTGACCGCCTGTTGAGAAGGTCGCTCTTTTCGGCTCTTGAAGAAATAGAAATTTCTATGAGGGCGAGGCTTGCTTATTTCCATGCGCATAAGTACAGCCCCGTTGGCTATTTGGATGCGTCGATTTATTCACAATCGCATAAGCATCAGAAATTTCTGGACACGTTCAATAGGGAAGTGGAGCATAGTTCAAATATTCCTTTTGTGAAGCACCATCAAGACTGTTATAATGGAGTCTTCCCTATTTGGGTGGCTGTAGAATTGTTCTCGTTTGGGATGTTGTCTTATTTTTATGCCGACCTTGTCCTTGCTGACCAAAAGCACTTTGCTAGCGAGTATTATAAGACCGTTCCGAAGAATCTAAAAAGTTGGCTAAGGTGCGCAACAGACTTGCGCAATATCTGTGCCCATTACGGACGGCTCTATTATAGAATTTTCTCCGCAATTCCTGCAAATATTGAGGAAGTTGAGGAAAAAGATGAACGCTCTCTTTGGGCGGCGTTCATTGCTGTGCGAAATTTGTATCCGAATCCCCAAAAATGGAACGAAGAATTTCTCCCGTCAATTAAGGCCTTGTTTGAAAAGTATTCGTCGGCCATTCAGTTGAAACATATCTCGTTCCCTGAAGATTGGGCTGTAAAAGCGGTTGCTAAGGAAGAATAATCCTTGGTTTTATCGCGATAAATGGGAGGGGTGGAATGGAAATTTATAATCCAGGTTCCTTTTGTGGGAAGAATATATTGGTAACAGATACAATTAAACTTTCCGAAAGCGAATGCCAAAGTTTTTTTTCTCAGTTTAATTTTTTGGAGTTAGTAAGAAAAATTTGTAGTTTGTCTTCAAATTTGTTTCTATCTGAGAAGGTGGAACAGTTTAAAGACGTCCCGTATACAGATAGAACTTTGTGCGAGGCTGTTATTCTTGCTGCAAGATACGCAAGAAATGAAAAATTGACAACTCCTACGGATGATGGCTTACGATTGGTTCTTCGTATTGCATCGGGAGAAGAAGAAAAGAATCTTCTAAAGCATTCGGATGCCCTTGAAATGATGACCCTTGTTTCTTATGAACAGTTTCGAGGTTCTCCAATACATATGGTCTCTAGAGCTTGGTGCTTGTTTACAGATGCATGGCCGGCAAGAAATACCATTCAACCTTTAACAGAAATTGAGTCTATTGTAGGAATATCTTATAGGTCCATTCTGCTTTTTGCTATGGCTGCGCTAAAAAATGGATACCTGTTTCCATATGATAATCCTTCTGAATTATCGTCTTTTTTTGGAGAAAATCTACAGGAAAATTCGCATTTGAAGTTCCTGGATTATTTTTCCTCAAAGAAGGCTGATTGGATAAACGGAACTGTTCCTCCAGCCTATATAAGTAGGCCTATTTTGAATTCTGAAGAAATTCCAGTGGGTAAAAATAAGGTTGTTTACTTTGTCCCCGCGGTAAATTATTTATATGCACGGGTAACTACAGGAATATACCACGATTTATCCAATCACTATAATAATGGTGCTAAAAGGAATCTATTCCGAGAGGAATTTGGTTATGCTTTTGAAAATTATGTAGGGATGCTATTAGATTATTATCTAACATCGTTTGAAATATCCAGAGAAATTGTTTATGGGAAGGGGCAAAATAAAACGGTAGACTTTTTTTTGAAAAAAGATAATGAATTGGTTCTTGTTGAGGTTAAACAATCTGGTATCTTTTCAAACGCGAAGTTTCTAGGTGATCATCGTTGTGCTTCAAATAACTTAAAAAATAGTGTTGGTAAAGCCATCGAGCAAATTAGAGTGACCAAGAATTTGATGGCAAATGGCTTGCAAGAATTGTCTGCATACAAGAATTGCTCTGTAGTTCATAGTTTGGTTGTTTTGTATGATCACTTGTATAACGCAAATAGTATATGTAAGGATTTACTGAGGCCTGAATATGGGAAACTAGATGATGTAAGTATCATAAACATTTCTGAATTAGAATCTTTTCTTGATATGCAAAGACAAAACCAGGATTTCATTGAAATTCTAAAAAACAAGTCCGTTAATTACCCAACATTTGATTTTAATGAGTTGTGGAGTCATTTTTATAAAAATCGTGTCGATAATAAGACGTTTCTGAAAAAATATTACGAACAGGTGATGCCTCAAAAAGCATAGGTGAGACTAAAGACTCTGTTTATTATTCCGCTGCAATAGGACCTGTTTCCAACTTGGAATAATCCAGCTTTTCTTACAATAGTGCGTTTTTTGCTCGATTTGGACAGAAAAAACGGCTAAATTGTAAACTTTTTGAGCGGAGGGCTCAGTTTTAAGTTATTTTTAAAGAGTAAAAGAGTTTAGCTCTTGTTCTCTAGTCGAAATCAGCAAATTTCACATTACCGAGGACAAGGCGAACGCTCACGCAGGTATGCCGTTATTCGGCGTATCTCGGTTTGTCGTACCAGTTTCATGCTGGTATGGGCAACAGCCCTTTTGGGGCGTGGGTCGTTTGCGTTTATCGGTAATAGGCAATGCTGAGCCTCGACTAGGTAAATGCAACGACTCGCGCCTTTTTTGTATTCTTTCAAAATTTGGCGAAGTTCTTTGCAGAACAGAGCGAACTCCTAGGAAATTAACCAAGGAGTTAATATTATGATGACCAAGAATAAAATGCTTGCCGTTCTCCTAGCAATGAGCGTTAATATCTTTGCTGCGGATTGGACCGGTGCTAGCACTGAACCATCAACTACGAAAACGATTGATGGGAAAAAATATTATGTCATCAACAATGCTGACGAATTGGCGTGGTTTTCAGATCAAGTCAATAGTGGACAAACAACCATAAATGGTTATTTGAATAATGATATCTACTTTGCATCCAATAAAGACTCCATAAGCAAGATTGCATGGTCCCCCATAGGAGGATCCGAAGAGTTTGCGTTCAATGGTATTTTTGATGGCAATAACCATGGCATTTATGGATTGCTGTCTAATAAAGAAAACAGTTTTTTATATGGGTTCTTTGGAATAATAGGTGAAAGTGGTTTCGTAAAGAATTTGTTGATAAAGGCGGACGTAATAAACGCTAATAATAAAAATGGTGGCTACAATTACACTTATGATATGTCTGGACTTATCAAAATATATCTTGGTGCTATCACCGCTATAAATTATGGCAGTATTGAAAATTGTCATGCATTTGGAAATGTTTTGGGAAGTGCGTTGCAATATGCCCAAAATCTTAATGGAGGCGGAATTGCTGGTTGGAATAAAGGCGTTATGAAAAATGTATCCAGCAATCAATCTGCAATAAGTGTATATACTTTTTCATACGAGTATAACAATGCTGGAAGTTGTGGTGGCATTGTTGGAACGAATGAAGGTGTGATTGAATATGCGACGAATAATTCTTCTGTAAGTCCTCGGAGTTTAGATGGAGCGGGTTCTGGAAATCGAGGAGGGGGTATTGCTGGAGTGAATTATGGAACGATTGACAAATGTATTAACAATGGTTCAGTAACAGGAAGAACTTACATTGGTGGGATTACTGGATTAAATGGTTCTTCAGCATCGATTTATAACAGCGTGAATGAGGGAACTTTTTCAAATACAAAGGAGAAGGTTGGAACTCTCGTTGGATATAATTCAGGTTTTTTAAGTACATCTTATAGTGCAACCACTTCTTTTCTTGTTTGGGGTACGGGAAAGCAAATTGGTGCTGTCATTGGCTTTAATGAAGGTAATGCTAATACATGTTACTACGATAGTGATGTTCTTGCAGGATTTACTGCTGTTGGTTATGGTTCTGGAGTCAATGTCTCTGGTAAGACGACGAAGGATATGCAGAATAATCAGTTTGCTTGGATTTTAAATACGGCAAATGGATCAGAAGAAAACAGCGATGTTTGGAGTCGCTATGAGGGATATCCTGTTTTTGCAAATGATACTCTTTTGCCCATCAGAAAAATTACTTACGATGATGGGCAAAATACAACTATAAATTACACGAACTATAAAGGTCTTGTTTCAGTATTTCCTGAAATTCCTCAAGCTCCTGAAGGAATGGCTTTTGCTGGATGGTTTAATAGTGATGGCGAAGAGGTCGATTTGTCAACGATTTTCTTGAAGGATCAAACGGTTACGGCGAAATTCTTAGATTGGGAAGATGTTGTTTATTCTATTAGATTCCTTGATGAAAAAGGTAATGTTCTTGATTTGCAATCCGTTCATTCGGGCGAAATACCTGTATATGGTGGTTCTGAACCAACAAAGAATGCTTCTGTTGCTCATACTTATTCTTTTACGGGCTGGTCTCCAGAAATAACAGCGGCATCATGGCATACGGATTATCGAGTTCTTTTTGATTCAACACTAAATCAGTATAAAGTCATGTATTTGGATTATGATGGAACGGAATTGTATTCAGCCATGTTTGATTATGGCACAAAACCAACTTATTCAACAATTCCTAAGAAAGCGAATACTGTTGCTTACCTTTATTCCTTTGCAGGATGGTCTCCAACTGTAGAAAATGTCATTGGAGAGACTGTTTATAAAGCGATTTATGATTCTGTGTTGCAGAAATACACAGTTGAATTTAAGGCTAATGGGGAATCCCTGCTTTCTAAGGGATTCGAGTATGGTTCCGTTCCGAAATATGAAGGCACGACTCCAACGAAACCTGCTACAAAGGCGTATTCGTACTCCTTTGCTGGATGGGAACCGGAAATCGCTAAAGTGACGAAAGCGACATCTTATACTGCAAAATTTGATAGTTCATTAAATAAGTATATGGTCGTGTTCCAGAATGGTGCAAAAGTTTTACAAGATTCTGAGATTGAATATGGAAAGGTTCCGGTTTATGAAGGCGAAACGCCTAAAAAGACTTCAACAGCAAAATATGATTATTCGTTCTCTAGTTGGTCTCCGGCTTTGACTAAAGTGACTGATGAGGCGACATATACAGCTTTTTTTGATAGCACTTTAAGAAGTTATGAAGTCTCTTTTGTCAGCGAGGGCGAAACATTGCTGGCTAAAGAATATGAATATGGAACGTTGCCCAAATTTGAGGGGAATGAGCCGTCAAAGAAAGAATCTAAAGGCTTTACTTATTCATTTAAGGGCTGGAATCCGTCTGTTGCAATGGTTAAAGATAAGGCTGTATATACCGCAGTCTTTGATAGTGTTGCAAAGACATTTGTCGTAACATTTATGAATGGAAAAGACACCTTGCAATCGACAGCTGTTGCATATGGAAAAATTCCTGAATATAAAGGTAAAACTCCTGCGAAATCAAGTTCTGATAAATACGAATTCAAATTTTCTGGATGGTCGCCGGATTTGGTTGCGGTAACAGAGAGTGCCGTTTACAAAGCTGTTTTTGACAGCACTAAGTTGACGGGAATAGCGAATGTTCATTTGGTTGACCAAAAAATCAAGATAATGGTAATTTCAAGAGATATTCAAATATCTGCGGCTCCCATTGGGAAGACTTTTGCTCTCTTTGATATGCAAGGTCGTGTGTTGCAAAAGGGATATATAGAGGTTGCTAGTTTCAATGTTATTGTTCCTCGATCGGGATTCTATTTCATACGAATAGGAAATCAAATAAAAAAGGTTGATGTAAAGTAATTAGAAAAGTCCTGATGTGTGTTAAACATTAGGACTTTTTTGATGAATCAAGATGTTAGGTCGGCTTTAATAGCCAAAGTTGATTGAAAAATCGATTGATGTGTTCTAGATGGAATTTCTTTATATTGCTGAAAGAACCATCTTTAGAGAAAAATAAGTTCAAACCATCTTCTTTTATCTCTAGTGAGAAGTTTTTGGGTGAGGCTTGAACGCTTCTTCGGTTTAGAAACGCGGTGAGATCTTTGGATAATAATTCGATTTCGGAAAGCAACATGTCATAGAGAACAATATCATTAGTTGGAGTTCCCGCAGTTGAAATTCCTTGCCCCATCATATAAACATTCCCGTTTAGTGAAATCGGTGCCATGAGACCATTTTTTCGAAATTCTGCGATTTCTTTTGCGTTTAGTTTATCTCCAATAGAGATTCCTTTAATTCTTTTGCTTTCTGCTAATTGAGGCCAAGATTCGACGATTTGTTGGATAAAAAATGGATTTGAAAAGCAATCGTCATCTTTATGATGTTTTACATCTAGAAAACACACATAGTCATTTCCCACATAGGTGAATAGCAAGTATTCAGATCTTGAAGAAAAACCGTCTTTGTCAAGAGGATTTGATGTCGGCAAGTGAAAGTGATGAATGTTCCAATTGGCCCAAAGTAAATCTGTTCGACGTCCCTTCTTTTCGGAAAGGTTATTTAGTTTAATCGTTTTTGATTGATATGGATTGACGTTCTCTCCGTATTCAAATTTGTCGGCTAGCAAATGTACTGCGGAAATACATTCTTTTGGAATGCGTGTCCAAAAACCTTTACTAAAATATGAAAATCGCTCTTTGGGCTCAATAAGTCTTGCTACATAAGATATCCAACGGCGTATGGGTTGCTCGTCATTTGGATTATATTTTAGGTGATGCTTTTCACATAATGACTTTGAAATTTCTTGCAAGTCATTCCAAAATTTATATTTCAGTAAGTCCGCTAGGGATTGCTCAGGCATAGTAAAAAGATAACTAAAAACACCTCGAATTGTTACATCCGAGGTGTTGTATATTTTTCGCGTTAGCGAGGCTTATGCCTGCTTGTAGCTTTCGAGCGATTCCACGCTGAGGCTCTTCACGAAGTTGTAGTGCTTCGCGACTTCGGCTTCGGCGAGGTTCAGGTACACCTTCACGCTCTTGTCGAACAGTTCAGGCGACTTGGTGGCATCGCGGAGGAGCAGCTGGCTCATCACGCAGTTGGCGGCCATTTCGTACAGGTGACGGCTGCAGAGGTCGGTGAACTCGTTGTTGTTTGCGGACTTCACGAATTCCACAGCTTCGTTGTACTTGGCGTTCATGGCCTTTGCGCGGGCCTTGAGTGCTTCGTATTCCGGGCGCACATCCTGGGCTTCGAATTCTTCGAGCATCTGGCTGTAAGTACCGGTGGTCACGTGCGGGAGAGCTGCAACCGTCTGGAGCTGCGTCGTGCCTTCGTAAATCGAGGTGATACGGGCGTCGCGGTACAGGCGCTGGCAAGCGTATTCGAGCATGTAGCCGGAACCGCCGTGAACCTGGATGCTGTCGTAGCTATTGATGTTAGCATATTCGGAGTTCATGCCCTTAGCAAGCGGAGTGCATGCAGAGGCGAGCTTCTGGTACAGCTTGAGTTCGGCCTTTTCTTCGTCGGTGAGCTTGCGGTCACGTTCGATATCTTCGAGGCCCTTGTAGATGTCCACGTAGCTGGCTGTCTGGTATAGCAAAGCGCGGCCTGCGTCGAGGCGAGCCTTGATGTGAGAAATCATTTCGTACACAGCCGGGAAGTTCACGATTGCCTGGCCGAACTGCTTACGGTCCTTGGCGTAGGCGAGAGCTTCGTTGTAGGCCATCTGGCTGATGCCCACGGACTGTGCGGCAATGCCGAGGCGAGCGCCGTTCATGAGGGCCATCACGTACTTGATAAGACCGAACTTGCGTCGACCGCAGAGTTCCGCCTTCGCGTTCTTGTAGACAAGTTCGCAAGTCGGGCTTCCGTGGATACCCATCTTGTTTTCGATACGGCGAACGTCAACGCCACCGTCGCGCTTGTCGTAAATGAACATGGAAAGACCACGACCATCGCGGGTGCCTTCTTCGGAGCGGGCGAGCACCAGGTGAATGTCGGAGTCGCCGTTCGTGATGAAGCGCTTCACGCCGTTCAGGTACCAGCACTTGTCAGCTTCGCTGTAGGTAGCCTTGAGCATCACGCGCTGCAGGTCGGAACCGGCATCGGGTTCGGTCAAGTCCATCGACATCGTTTCGCCGGCGCACACGCGCGGGATGAAACGGGAACGCTGGTCTTCGTCGCCAAATTCATAGAGAGTCTCGATGCAGTCCTGCAGGGACCAGATGTTCTCGAAACCGGCATCTGCAGAGGCGATCATTTCGTTGATGGCCGTGTAGGCGGTAATCGGGAAGTTCAGGCCGCCAAAGCGGCGCGGCATCGTGACACCGTTGAGGCCAGCCTTGCGGGTGGCTTCGAGGTTTTCATAAGTCTTGGAAGCGTAACGAACGCGGCCGTTTTCGCAGTGCGGGCCTTCGGCGTCCACTTCTTCGGAGTTCGGGAAGACGGTGTTCGCGGTGATGTCGCCAGCGACTTCGAGCACGCGGTTGTAGTTGTCCATCGCGTCGGCAAAATCTTCCGGCGCGTAGTCGAAAGCGTCCTTGTCGGCATAGTCCTTTTCCTTGAGCTCGACAATGCGCGGCATCAGGGAATTGCTTTCGAGGTTGAATTTAATCTCGGGATGATCTGTATAAAAATTCGCCATATCGCCTACTTATTGTTTGCCTTGTAATACTTGATCATCTTCGGGAGAACTTCTTCGACGGTGCCGTTGATCACGTAATCAGCGATAGCGTTGATCGGAGCTTCGGGGTCGCGAGGTGCTGGATCTGGCCGGAAATACCGAAAGCGATATAGACCTTCGGGCGGACAGTCACGCCGGTTTGACCGATCTGGCGGTCATGATCGACAAAGCCCGCATCCACGGCAGCGCGGCTTGCGCCCACTTCAGCGTGGAGTTCCTTGGCAAGTTCAAACAGCAGGTCGAAGTTTTCCTTGGAGCCCATGCCGTAACCACCGGCCACCACGATCGGGGCACCCTTGAGGTTGTGCTTGGCCTTTTCCACATGGCGTTCGAGCACCTTGACCACGTATTCCGTTTCCGGCACGTACTTGGCCACGTCGTGCTTGATGACTCGGGTCCACGATTTCCTTCTTCATCACGCCTTCGCGCACGGTTGCCATCTGCGGACGGTGTTCCGGGTTCACGATCGTCGCGACGATGTTACCGCCGAATGCCGGGCGGATCTGGCAAAGCTGGTTTTCGTAAGCCTTCTTCACGCCACCGATGCTCATTTCGAAGCTGTCGATTTCGAGTTCGGTACAGTCGGCGGTAAGACCGCTGTGCATGGCGCTAGAAATGCGCGGGCCGAGGTCACGGCCAATCACGGTTGCACCGAGCAAGCAAATCTGCGGCTGCTCTTCCTTGAAGAGGTTCACCACGAGGGCTGCATGCGGGTTGGTGGTGTAGGGGAACAGGCCTTCGGCATCGAACACATGAACCTTGTCCACACCGTACGGGAAAACCTGCTTTTCAATGCCATCGAGGCCCTTACCGGCGCAGATGCACTCGAGCTGAACGCCGAGCGTGTTGGCCAGCTTGCGACCCTTGGACAAAAGTTCGAGGGAAACGTCGACAACGGTCGTGCCCTCAATTTCGCAATATACAAATACGTTATTCATAGGCTAGCCAATAATCTTCTCGTCTAAAAGTTCCTTGATAAGTCCTTCAACGTCGGCGTCGCTCGCGGTAAGCGTGCGGCTTTCCTTCGCCTTGAACACGATGTTCTTGACAGCCTTCACGTTCGTCGGAGAACCGGCCTTACC